>NZ_JBDVFA010000069.1:0-28065 GCF_039941195.1 Aurantibacter sp.
CATTTAAGGACTCTCCATTTGGTCCACTTACTTTCGTCCATGCATATGAATCGATTGTACCATCCGAATCAGTTCCAGAACCTACTAACTCAACACTATTCGTTGGTAAGGTAATTGTCTTATCATCACCAGCATCTGCAATTGGAAGTTCGTTAACAGCTGTTGCTGAACCAAAAATTTCAATGGCCGATAGTTTAGGTTGGTTTACACCATCACTTCCAGTGGCATCAAATACTAAATTTAACTCACCATCGGTAATGATGACATCATAAGTTTTAGATACTGCTGTTTGCGAACCTACATCGGCGTTAATATCATAATCGTCGAGAATGGTATTTTCTTCCATTATCACATCGAATACACGCTGACTAACACCTGCAGCACCACCGCCATTGGCTCCCCAATAAATTTCAGCGAAATGAAGTACTACACTATATTCGCCATCCGCTAATGGAATATCATACTCAAATGCAGCCTGATCAGAACTTCGCTCAGTTTGATATAAAGAAGTAACCGTTGCACTGGTATTTTCATATGCTTTACCGCCTGTAAAATACTGATCAGTGGCAAACACCTCACCATTATGTGTTAACTCCGGTCCGCCTGCATTAATACGTAATGAAAAATCATTAATAACGGAATCTTTAGCTTCAACATCTATTGTAAAGGTATCAGTAAGATTTCCGGCATCAGTAACTTTTAAAGTAACTGTATAAATTCCAGCAATATCATAAGTGTGTTCGGTTTCTACAATAGTCGAAACTGGAGTACCATCACCAAAATTCCATTCATATGTCAATCCACTTTCGGTATCGTTAGATGCACTACCGTCAAAATTAAACTGAAGTGTATTTGACCCTCCAATTGGTGTAACCGATGCTACAGCATTTGGTGCAGTATTACCAACGCCTGTAACTGTAATAGTTACATTAGTAGTATGCGACAAATTTAGATTATCAGTAACAGTTAAACTTGCTTGATAAACACCTGCCGAATTGTACGTGTAATTAGTAACTGCATCTGTTGATGTTCCACTTAAATCACCGAAATCCCAAAGATATGATACAATGTTATTGTTGTCATCCGTAGAACCACTGCCATCAAAATCCACATAGAGTGCAGCAGGACCTTCGATAGTATTTGTAGTTATTATCGCAACAGGTGCTTGATTCACTTCATTAATCGTAATTGAAACACTTGCTGTTGCCTGTAATCCTGTTTCATCTTCAATAGTATAACTAAAAGAATCAGAACCTATATAATCAAGTCCAGGAGTATATAAAACTTCAGTACCATCAACATTTAACTCTGCTAAACCGTTTAATGGATTCTCTACTGAAACAATTGTTATCACCTGTTCGTTAGGATCGGAATCATTGTTCAATAATTCTAAATTTATTGCAAGGTTTTGTTCTGTCTCGTAACTATCGTCAGTTGCTACAGGAGGCTCACTTATACTAATTTCAAAACTAGTCGAAGCTGTCAATCCGTTTACATCTTCGGCAGCAAGGATGATAGAATAGCTACCCGTGGTTCCTATTGGAGGAGTACCTTCAAATATACCTGTGGTTGGATCAAAATGTATCCAAGCTGGTAAAGCCTCACCATTAGCTGTAGCAGTAATTTCTAAAATATTTCCAGGATACCCCCTATCAAAATATTCATTGCTATCTATAGTAAACAATTCATCTATTGCAACAAATAAATCTGCTATGGGTTGCGCTGTAGGAACTGCTTCAGGTCTGATATTTATAAAATAGAACGTATTATCATTCCAATCACAGTTAGCTGAACCTGCTCCACAACCTCCTTGAACAAAATCCTGTAAAACAATATATTCGTTAGGAATTATTTTGCCGTTATGATCAATAACTTTATAAACTCTAGCACCTAGCAAATCAGGTCTATTTCCACTAATATTATTTCCTCCACTAGTTAGATAATTGGAAATAGCAATTCTGAATGGTTCACCAATAGACGTGGCAGTATCATAATTTATACCTTCTCCTTTTCTAGGTAATAAGGTTTGATAATAGGTGCCATCATGACTAAAATTAATTCCTCCAACAGTACCAGTTCCATCAGCCTGTACAAACTTTGCACCATTTGAACTAGGACCACCATGTAATGCAGAAATCTGAATTCCAATAACTGGTTTACTAGGATCTGCCTGAACAAATGTTGAAGACAAAATTAAATCACCCTCATAGCCAGCATCAATGTTCTCAGCAATAGGATAGTTAGAACTAGGTCTGTATGGTAATGTATTTGCAGGTGTAATAGAACCCTCATCATTTACAATACTTAACATACTAGATTCGAAACCAAATGCATCAAAAACCTCTTGCGCATTTATTTCATCACCACCTTCAGGTTGAGGTGAATATGCTCCATGTAATGTTGCTTCATTTTCTAGGGCGTTATCAGCATTTGAAATAATCTCAATAGATTCTACAAATATACCATTGACAGCAGTACTTGTACCACCAATAAAAGTTATATCCAAATCGGCATAGCTACCCGTTTCTATTGTTATTGGCAAGGTGGCTGCTGCTCCTGTGTTATCTAATAGTTCATATGAATAATCATTAGCATCAGTAATGTTTATTGCGGTTACAACTAATGGACCAGTTCCCGAATTATTCAATCGCATAACATTTGAGTCATGAACTTCAGCCTGTCCAGGATTACCTAGTCTATGGAAAGTATAATAATCATCAGCTGGAAAACCTCTATTTGTACCAGGAATTTTAGTCATATTTTCTAGCGCTAATAAAGCACCAGAAGGAGTTTCTATAGTAAAATTATACGTCTCTTCTGAGATATTTCCATTTGCATCTTCTGCAGTAACTACTAAAACATGACTACCAACTTCTACTACATTCAGAGGTGCGTTATATGTTTCTAAAGTATTATCATCCAAAATATACTCTAATCGAACGATACTACCACTTTCACTTTCATCAATTGCACTCAATGCTATTGAAACCTCACCTCTGTACGTATCAGCAGCACTACTATTTCCATCGAAATCAGCTACAATTGTAGGCAATAACAATGATGTGTCTATTGGTGCTAATCGTATGTAATTTGGTTTCGCATTTGCGCCTCCAGCACCTAATGATAAGCGTAAAGTTCCATCGGTAACTTCAACCATGCTTGTTTGCTCAAAATTTTCAAAATCGTCAGGTGCGGTAGTTTCTTGATTATAATTAAGAATAGTTACACCATTAACATCTAAAACATGATTACTATCTGAATAATCTGGATCACCAACGCTAATATTTACTGAATATGAACCATTTGGAACATTTACAATCCAATCTCTTTGAGGATAAGTAGCCGTACTGTTATGACCGATAATTGTAAAAGTGCTCAACAATGCATCACCATCTCTATTCCTACCATTAACAGCCGCATCTGCTGGTTCTAGAGTACCTGGTTCAACCCAACCAAAGGTAAAATCGCCTATAGAAGTAGTCTGTACACCATACGGAACTCCTAAGTCATCAATATAACCTTGTGGAGAAACCGCAACATCATCAGCATCTTGGAAATTAAATTGATATACATATACCAATTCATTAGTAACATTTAGATTTATAGTTATTGATGCATCTTCATAATTAGGAGCTGAAGCATTTATACTTGCTTGATAAGTTCCTATTGAAAGTCCGGAAACATCAACACCTATTTCAAAAGAAGAATTAACATCAAAACTTGTTGGTAAAACAACCCAATCTTCTGTTGCAATTAAATTAATTTCACCAGATGTTAGGCCTCCATTACCGGAAAGCACAACTTCTTGTGTAGGTATTTCTTCTTGGTTAATAGAAGCCACAAAAGTTACTTCGTCCTCACTAAAATCTAACACTAAAGTGCCATCTTCATAAGGAATAACATTATCAATAATGAACATGTAATCTTGGTAATCACCATTTGATGCATCCTCAAAAGCAATTAAAAAACTATTCGCTATTGGATTACCTTCACGATCAGCCATTGGATAAATTCGTGTTCTATGCGTAACCCCCGTTGGTTGAATAGCATTCAATGCATCTTCACTATAATTAATTCTTTGAAAAGAATTTGAATCTACATAGAAACCGAATACTGCTCCTAGTGGATCAAATTCATCTGCTCCAGATACTATAGGCGGAAATAAGGTTTGTGCATTTTCAATCTGACCTTCTAACACACCAACTTCATTGGTTGTGACCACTCCGTCTACATTAGTATACCATCCGAATGGAAGTTCTTCTGCAGGTGAATATCGACCAACAGGAGTAACCTTAATTGGAGCATCAGAAGCCTTTACCCATAATTCCACTTCTGATTCATCTCCACTCGGAGCTGGATTAGTTCCATTAGCTAAGGATGTCCAACCTACATTTACTCCAATTCCTAAAGCATCAACTACATCCTGTAGATTAGGCTCTTCTCCTCCTTCAAAGCCTGCTTTTTTCAAGGCATGCAAGCCAATTTCAAAACTTGGATTAACCTCATCATCACTAGAAACTACCAAACTTGCCTCTTGATATCCAAGATTAGAACCGTTCAAGTCAGGCGCATAGGTAATGGTATAAACCTGTGATTCACCTGGCGCAAGAGAAACTGTACCTGAAGGCTGAACTGCATCAAACTGATCAGCATATTCTCCAGAAATAGTTGCACCCGAAATATTTAATGCTGCGTTACCATCATTAGTAACGGAAACGGTTTTTGTATCAGCATTTTCACCTTCATTATTAACTGTTATTTCAAAAATTAATTCGTCAGGTGTAGCAGCAATTTCAGGACCTATTGTTGCAGGCACCGTTGCTCTTAACAAGGTTAATTTTGGCGTACCATTATTATCTCTGTCGTATTCAGAAATATAGATATTACCTGTTTTAGGATCTTCTATTACATCTAAAGGATCATCAAACCCACCTAAACCAGGTACATCTCCATTAACATTTCCAATATCTCCATTAGTCTTTGGTTGCATTACTAAAAGATCATCTTGACCGCTAAAACGTACCACCATTAACAATCCTTGAAGTTTTCCTCCAAAGGCATTACTTTGATATTCTATAGCTCCGTTTGGAGATTTATTTTTACCAAAATCAAATGCTGGTTCTCTGTAATTTGGATCTGGTCCTAAATCGTTAGGATACTTCGCCACGTCCGTATAAGATGTTTCTTCTTGACCTGGCAACCCACTATATGGAGCTCCACCATGATTTAAAACAAATTCACCTCTATAAGGATTTGGGTGTCCATGATATGACCCCCCTTGTGTTTTAAACAACCAATCTTTTTGTGTTTCACCACCAGTTAAAGAAGGCACATCAGGAATTGATGTTAATCCATCAATTCTTCTTGCCAATGCATAATCGTCTGTGGAGGGTGAATTCGGCGAGTTATTATTGTTTCCCGCTGTTCCATTGGTTGGCACATATAACCAACCATTGGAGTGCCATACCAAATCGTATGCATTTCGAACTCCAGTTGCAAATATGGTTATTGGTGCATTTGTTGCAAATGGATTGTATGTACCATCACTCATAGTTAAACTACCTGAAGTAGCACTATTGATAACACCAATGTTATCTGTAGTATAAGCACTTAAAGGTAAAGTTGATGGTAATTTATCAAGTTCTACTTTTAATATTGCACCCGCTAACAACCTTTCTGGTCGATTTACCCAATTAGGATCTGGGTCGCCACCAGCAGTATTACTACCTTGACTGATAAACATATCTCCTTGTAAATCAAATTCAATACTATTCGTTAAATGATCTTTACCAGATCTTGGTAAATGGATTATCAAATCTTCAACATTTGAAAGTGTAGGACCAGTTAATTTGCTTAAAACACCATCCCATTCAGGTCCATTCGTTACCGATGCAGTACTATGTGTAATATAGGCTATTAAATTTTCAGCCGTAGATGCGGGGTCAAATGCTAATCCAATTATTAATCTATCATTATTAGATCTAGCTCCATCCTCAGGATGTACAGCACCTTGTAATTCTGGAGAAAGAATTTCTAAATTCTCTAATGTTCCATCGGCTGCCATATCCCATCGATAAATTTTACCATCAGAATTAAAATTACCTATGGTACTAGCATATAATTTACCATCTGGACCGATTACTAAACTTGAGAACCGTTGATTAGCTGTACCATCACCCAATGCAACTCCACCAGGAACTTTGGTAAATTCCACACCAGTTAAGTCTAACTCGGCAACCGTATCTTCATCACCAGTAGTGAATTGAGATTCAAATTCAGCAAATGCCAAACGATCAGAGGTATCGCCAACTAAGTTAGCTTCAATATCATCGGTAAGTCTAAATACATAAGTAGTAAATGTTTTTAGTGTGCTTAATGGGGTAAGAGTAATCGCATCTCCACCACCAGTATCATTGGAATTTGATGGTACAAGCACTTCACCACCTGCAGTTACTTCGTAAAGATTTACATTACCTGCATAGGTAGTTTTATCCAATTCATAGCCTACTGGAGTAACAACCTCCACATTAATTTGAAAGTCGGTTATAGCTACATTTGTAGCATTATTACTAGGTGTTACATTGGTGAAAAATGGCTCAGTAATAGCACCTCCGTCAGTAATTGAAAGGGAATTAATTTTTGTATTGTGCCCTCCATCTGCATCAATTGTTAACCGACCATCAGTAACCGTAACAGTGGCAGAACCTGAGGTAAATCTTGTTGCAGTACCAACAGCACCAGATGGAACGTATTGATTTATAATATTAACGCCTTCTACATTAATAGTGTGACTTGGAATATCATTACTATTACCTGTATCTAGATTTGGATCACCTACACCTACAGAAACAGTATAACTACCATTAGGCACTGCTATTTCCCAAATACCTTCTGTTAATACTCCACTAGTTCCTGTACCATTCCCTACGTCACCATACTGCATATGCATTAGGGTATTTTGTAATATATCAACTCCTGTTACTTCTCTATTTCTTGCATTTTGAGATAAATCAAGTGTAGTTTGACCATCAGTCGTTAACCAACCATATGAATAGGTATTACCTCTATCTGCGAAATCTAAACCTGAATCAACTAAATAACCTGCAGGTGGCACATCTTCTGGTAATGAGAAATTAATATTTACTGGTTCAAAGGTTACTATGTTATCAGGTGTAATAGAGAAATCTTCTAATGTGAAAGCAACTTCTGTTGCAGCATCTTCACGTCGTTTTGTAGCAAAAACACCTGCAAAACTTAAATTATCATAACTTACATTTCCGCTTACATAAGCTGAAGGTAATGGCAAGCTACCAAGTAGTATCTCCGTTCCTCCATTTAAGGAATAAAATGCTGTTAGCTGAGAATTTTCAACATCAACATAAAGACGAAGTTGAACAGTACTTGAGTTTAAATTTGGCACTGTTGTAATTACTTGACTAGTATTTGCCGAAACTGCTTGTAACTCAGTACGTAATTCTATTTGAGAAGTACTATTTGCAATTAATTTTACAAAATTATCTTCGTTTAAACCAAACCAAACTCCTGCTTGTTCAGAATCTGCATCAGCAT
Source organism: Aurantibacter sp. (assembly GCF_039941195.1). Classification (GTDB taxonomy): domain Bacteria; phylum Bacteroidota; class Bacteroidia; order Flavobacteriales; family Flavobacteriaceae; genus Aurantibacter_A. Next base: position 7,570 of record NZ_JBDVFA010000069.1, read on the forward strand.
CCGTATAAGGATTTACTATTGTTGTTGCTATACTAAAATTACCATAGCTACTCGCATCAATTCCAACACCCAAAGTATTTATTTGAGAATTCACTTCTGTACTTGTTCCAGCGCCTGTACCCGTCTTTATATATGAAATTCCCTTATTTGCGTTAATAATCAAATTCCCATTTAAAATACTTAATTGTGAGGGCTCATATCCTGGTACGTTTAAATTTGATATTGGGCCATCATCAGGGATTCTTTCAGATGGGTTATCTACCATTGTGAAACCTGTATTACTCAGACCACCTTCTGTACCATCAAATTCTAACATGAATGGTAATGTGACTTCTAACTCGTCGCAATCTAAAGTGCTTATTGGTGAACACGCTACCGCAGGCGTATCATCGTAAGGTTTAATATTACGCGCAATTACGACAATATCTTGATAATCGAATCCTGATACATGTTCTTCTGTGGCAATTATATAGGCATTGTCTTCACCTGGTAATTCGTATACCCGTACATGATGCGGTATTGCGCCACTAAATATATTCAGCGCATCTTCACTAAATAATTGTCTGTCATTAAAAAATGGCCATCTACTAACGAATCCGAAACTTTGAATTCCTGGATCAAAACTTAATGCACCATTTACAATAGGGTTCAAGGTTTGACCATTATTTGAAGTCGTATTTTCTATATTAAATACTTCAGTAACACTGTTTACATTTCCAGATTCATACCATCCAAATGCCACAATTGGATTATTCGCTTCCGGACCATATACACTTAAAACTTCTAAGGTTACCGGTGCATCTGATGCTCTTTCAAATTTTTGAACAGCAACCTCATCTCCTAATATATCATTGTAAGCGGACCCGCTTTCAAGATCAATTAAATTAGTAGTTGTGTTAGTATCACCAACATTAACAACTCCTTCTCCTAGTTGCGTATTTAATATCCACTGTAATGAAGGTTCATTAGATCCACCTGTACCAACTTTACCCAGACCACTTAATGAAATGATTACAGGATCAGCGTCTGTACCTGATAAGGTTAATTCAGCATACTTAGGACCATTAGAAGTTGGATCAAATGAAATTAAAAATGAACCAGAATTCTGAGCAGCTATACTTGATGGTAATCCTGAAAAACTAAATTGACTTGCATCAGCCCCTGTTATTTGAGCTGATATATTATTTAAAGTTGCATTACCTAAATTTGATAATGTAATTTCCTCTGAATATTGATTGCTTCCATTTGTTACGGCATCACCAGTAAAATCATCAGTATTTACAACAATTACTGCTTTTGGAGTCGATTGATTGCTTGGTTTAAGTAGAATAATATTACTACTACCATAATCCGATACATAAATATTTCCTGTGTTTATATCTTCCGTAAGATCTAATGGATCATTAAATCCTGAAAAGCCTGGGATACCCTCTTTAAATGTTGAAATATCACCATTTGTACCATCGGGAACAAGAGCAATTATATCACTTCCGCCACTATACCTAACCACTAAAATAGCCCCTTGCAGGTTCCCGTTCTCGGCATTACTTCGATACTCGATAACACCATTTGGCGATTTATTAAATTCGAAATCAAACGCATCTCCTCGATAATTTACATCTGCTGTAATACCATTATAAACAGCATTATTTACATCAGCATCACCTCTATTAAGTACAAATTCTCCACGTAATGGGTTCGGATGTCCATAAAAGCCAATCGAACTATTTGGATCGATTCTGAAAAGCCAGTCATGTTGAACATTATTACCATTTGAAGCCGGAATTACAGGATATAGTGGATTTGAATGATCATAAAAAGAACCATCTGGTCTTCTTGTTCCATCAATTGAAGCAGGAGCATTACTACCGCCCGCTGTACCATTTGTAGGCACATATAATTGACCATTAGAGTGCCATACTAAATCATACGCATTACGAATACCAGTTGCGAAAAGCGTTAATGGGGCATTTGTATAATATGGATTATACGTGCCATCATCAGCATAAGTTTGTCCATCCTCGGTATAGTTAGCAACTGTAGAAGTTAAAGTTGGTGAATTCGTATTAACGTTATTAATAGCTACAGGGTCCATTGTAGTTTTAGCATTCAATGGCCATTGACCTTCTGGAAGTTTATTTAAATCTAATCTTAAAGCAGATGCTGACAACAGTCTTTCTTTACGATTACCCCATGCATTATCAGGTGCTCCGGCCGCGCTATTACTACCTTGATTGAAATATAATACATCTGGCTCTCCTGATTTAAAGGCTATACTATTTGTTAAATGATCCTTTTTAGATCTAGGCAAATTGGTTACTACTAAATCTTCAATCTCTAAATTAACACCGGTGAGTCTAGAAATTTTACCATCCCAAGACGGGGCATTATTTAAAGCGCCTGATTGATGTGTAATATATACAATTAGGTTATTTGCTGTCGCATCTGGATCAAATGTAAAACCTATTGCAGCTCTAGAACCATAAGAGGACTTCCATGAATTTAATACTTCTTCATTTGTAAGAGTACCATCAACATTCATATCCCAACGATGAATATCACCATCTATTTCTAAGCCATATAATTTGCCATCTGGGCCTATTGTCAATGTAGAATATTTGGCTCCAGAAGCTACAGCTCCTGCATTTTCAAAAGACACATTATCCAAATCAGTTGTTGGACCACCGCCGCCACCGCCAGTTGTAAAACTAGAAGTAAAGAATGCGAATGGTTCACCAGTAACATCTAGCACACCATCAATTTCTACAACGTAAGTTGTATTGGCTTCTAACGGTTGTGACGGAACAATACTTATTGCATCGCCTCCACCTGTGCCATTTGCCGTAGAGGCAATCGGTGTAGTATTACCTTCTTTATAAATTTTAACGGTACTGTTACTGATTGAATTATTATCTACACCAGTATTACCTATTTCATCAAAATTGGGTAAAAACAAATCATTAGCAGAGATACTTGCATTTACAGAAACCCCGGTAGCTCCATCAGTTGGTGAAATTCCTACAACTAGTGGAGTTTGTATTTCTCGAACTTCTAAATTTATGGTTATAGATGCATTTTCATATCCTAATTCAGGCTCGTCAATCGCAAAGACCGTAGTACTATAATTTCCTGCAGGAACATTCTCCTTTATTGTAAACGTAACTTCACCAACTTCAGTTTCCGATGGTAATACCAACCATTGCATAGCGTCCGGATCATCTGAAAAGATTACTGTCGGACTCCCTGAGGTAGAAGAAAGTAGTGTAGTTTGTACAGGTATAGTTGTCCCTACATTTCCAATAAAGTTAAGCTCAGAAGCATTAAAAGCAAGTTCTAAAGCTACTTCTTCTGCAATAATCTCAAAATCTTTAAATACAGCTGTAATAGATTGGTCTACAGCAGCATTTCTGTGCGTGGTAAAAATACCTGCAAAGTTCAAGACCTCAGAAGGGTTTGAAGTATCGAAAGTAGTTCCCTCAAAATACTCCTCAGGTACTGCCAAGAAATCTGCTCCAGAATCTGATACTAAAATTTCGGCACCACCATTCAACGAATAATAACCTTTAACTGTACTATTAATTGGATCTATCTCCATGCGAAGTTTAATATCACCCGTATTGGATGCTATATTACCTGTATTAATTTCTAGAAAGGCAGTTGCAGTAGTTGTTTCGTCCATATTTTCAACTTGCAATTGCACCTTCCTAGTAGTGTTACCCGTTTTAAGAATAGCCAATTTCATATAATAATCTTCATCTAATCCAAACCATATTCCGGCTTGTTGAGAATTATTAGTCTCACTTACCGAAAAATCTGGATTTTCTAAAGTTGAAGTAATACTAAAAACACCTGAAGGAACAACCATTCCTGTTCCTAAAGCATTCATTTGCGAATTTGTATTATTACTATTTGGGGAGCCTACCGGTTGGTTATAAAAGATACCTTTTGTACTTATGATAGACAATCCACTTGCATCTTGAGTAATTAAACTCGGAGCATACCCAGGCACAGTTAAATGAGCTAAAGCATCGTCACTAGCTAATCGGGCACTTGGCTCTAGCACCATTGTTAACCCTGAATCTGACAGATTACCATTTGCAACCGTAAAGTCTAGCGATAAAGGCAGTAATGTTTCAATTTCATCACAATCTAAAGTACTTATCGGCGAACAAGGTTCTGTTTCAATTACTTCTGTAACATCGATAGTTATTTCTGCTGAAGCACTATTTGTTCCGTCATTGACCGCTACCGTAACTATATATTGCGGTGTGTTTTCGAAAGAAAGCGCTGTCAATACTGAAATTTCACCAGAAGTTTCATCTATAGCGAATGTACCCGCATCATTTCCTGAAGTTATTGAATAACTAAGTGTTTGGTCATCGGTGGCCACTACGGTTCCAACTATATCATTTATAGCGGCATCTTCAGAAATTGTAAACGATTGATCATCTATAATTGGCTGATTGAACACTGGTGTAATTGAGAAATAATCATACTCCGCATTAAAACTGGCACCATTTCGGTATGTGGAATAAACTCCTGCAAAACTGGCATTCCCAATTTCAGCACTTACAGTTTTACCACTCATATAAACGGTAGGTAATTCAAGATTGTTAGCACTCGCTTTGGTAACTTGAATAAATGCCCCTTCATCGATAGCATAATATGCTGTAATAGTATTTAAATCAGGATTAATAACTAATCGTAAGGTGACATCATTACCAGAAACGCCAACATTATTTACTTGAATTTGATCGAGAGAGGTTGCTCCATTTGCAGATAGCCCCCCTATTTCACGACGCATTTCAATATTGTCGTTGTTTACATTTAGTTTAACAAAATTTTCGTCGTCTATACCAAACCAGATACCTGCTTGTGCGGCATTAGCTCCTGTTGTAATTCCTACTAATTTTGCCTCTACAACCAGTGGAGTGGTAATATTTTGCAAACCAAGGCCTAAAGTATTTATTTGGGCATTATTTTCTAGATAAGCGATACCCTTGTTCGCTGTTATAATGAGGTTGTCGGTTACCGTTAAAGCTAAATTACTTGGCTCGTAACTTGGAAAATTACTATCGCTAGCAATACCATCTTCTGACACACGTAATCCCGAATAAGGATCAACCATGGTAAATCCAGTATTATCTAACCCTGCTCCAGTACCATCAAAATTTAAGCTAACCGGTAGGTTAGTAACAATTTCATTGCATGGCAATGGACTGAAGGGATTACAAGTTTCAGTCTCTATTAGTTCTGTTACGGTAACAAACCATTGTTGTTCAGTACCATTTTCAGCTGTAATTGTGTAAATAGCTGAACCATCTTCTAAATCTGTATTCAAACCTGCTAGTGGATCTATTGTGGCCTCATCAGAAATAGTTATTGTAGGAGATAGTGTAGAAAAATCAGTGCCATTCTCAACCTCTATGATAACTGTATGGTCTTCCACATCAATAACTGCGGCACCTGTCTGATCTGATAATTCAAAAGATAATAAATCATTTTCTGTAGACCTCGGGTCGGAAGCCTCAGCTATAGTAGCGAAATTAATTTTTGTTCTAAAAGCACCTGCATCATCTGCGTCAATAGTAAGTTTACCATCTTGAACCTCCACAATTACTGTATTAGTTTGAAAACGGCCCGGGTCCCCTTCCGGCAAATTGAAATCTACTATAAATATCGGAATTGCTGTTTCACCTTCAACATTAATATAATGTACCGGTGAATCACTTGAATCACTATCTGTACTCGGATCACCAACACTCACTGTTACTTCGTACCAGCCATTTTCTAAGGCTACTTCCCAAACACCTTCGTTACCACGATTTGTTCCTACCCAACTTGGTATATCATTACCTTGAATATGGACTAATGTATTTAATAATAAATCTACACCAGCAACTTCACGATTTCTTCCGGTACCAGTACTTGGGGTAGTCAAATCAATGGGTTGTCCATCTGATAATTTTATCCAACCATATGTTAAACCATTATCTCTTAATCCATAAGCTTCTCCGAAATCTTTTACATATCCAGCGGGAGCATTTGTAAGCTCATCTTGAAAATTTATTTGATATGGAAATGATGCCACAAAAGGGGCCTCAACAGTAATTTCTTCAGTAAAAACAGCAGTGTTTCCACTATTATCAGTAACCGTTAGGGAAACCGTATAATCACCTGAGCTAATATAAGTATGTGAAGTAGTTTCTCCATTACCTGTATTTCCATCACCAAAATCCCATGCAAAAGAAGAAATTGTCCCATCATCTAAGGACGTTGTGGCATCTAAATCAACAGTTAAATCTGAAACTTCAGCTGTAAAGGCTGCATATGGTTTGCTATCTATTAGTTCTGTAACCACTTCATTATAATCTGTACTTAATCGAATTGGACCTATTTTTCCAGTATTATCAGTATTTGTAGAGCTAATAAAAATTCTTCCTAAGCTAGGTGTTCCACTGGTTGCTGATTGACTTGCTGAAGCACTTATCCAAGCCGTAGCACCCTCAGAAAGAGCAGGAGATATTGTATATTCATAAGTTATGGTATCAGTACCATTCCAAACTCCTTTAACGACAAATTGAAATAGTTGATTCGGGTAGACATCTTGTTGTCCGGCATTAGAATTTGGTCCAGAAAGCCCTAATCTTGCTTTGACATCGCCTCCATATCTTCCTATAATTTGACGCACCCATTCATTGCCACTGTCTGCATCATCAACCCTAATTGCTACCCGAACTCGTGGACTATTAGTAGCTGTACTTATTTCAGAAAATTGAAAATAAGTGCCGAAGTAAAAAGGCACATTTGCTACTAAATCAACAGGATTGTCAATTAGTGTTATATAATCTACAGTGGTATTAAGGTTTTCAATATTTAAAGCATGTGTAGTTCCGTCAGTTAGTGCTTCTGCTACTACCAAAATATCTTGTTTATCACTTCCATCTGTATTATCTTCAGGGTCCCAAGCTCCCCCAGATACTGCTTTTAACTGCCCAGGTGTATAAGAAAAATTTTCAATAAAAGAGAATTCAGAAGCTGGAGTCTCAACTTCTTCTGTTACTGTAATGGCTATGCTTTGAGCTGCAGTAAGCGAACCGGAGTCCGTAACGGTAACTTCAATATTGTAAATATTATCACCTCCAGCATCAACTGGGTTTTCAAAGTCGGGCACATCAATAAAGGCGACTTCACCTGATACAATATCAATATTAAACAAACTATCGTCAATTGTACCTGTAAGAGAAAATTGAAGTCCTGGTCCTTCTACATCATTATCATCAGTTACTTCTACCTCAATGGCAGCTGTCTGATTTTCTAAAACAGATGCGGTTGCCGCACTAGTTATCGAAGGAGCCGTATTTGTTGCTGCAGCTTCGGTTACAGTAACCTGCCATAATTGAGCTGTAGTTTCATCTTCAGCCGTAACGGTGTAATCAACAGTATTTTCAAAATCTTGAGCTAATCCACTTTCCGGACTAATAGTAGCATCATCAGAAATTGAAATCGTCGGTACTAATCCAGTTAATAATGTTCCATTCGCCACTTCAACGGTTATGGTATGTGCCGTGGCATCAATAGTTGCAGCCCCAGTTTGTTCAGCAAATACAAATGTAAGAATATCGGTTGCCGTACTCGGTGCTTCTGATACCGTTACGGTCCAAACTTGCTCCGACGTATCTTCGGCCGTCACTGTATAATTTATAGGATCCGTAAAATCTTGTTCCACTCCACTTGCAGGGCTAATGGTAGCATCTTCTGATAGCGTAATTGTCGGCACTAAATTGGTAAGCAATGTACCATTACTTACTTCAATATTAACTGTTTTTGCTGTGTCGTCAATCGTCGCCGCACCTGTTTCATTCGCTAAAGTAAATGAGAGAATTTCTTTTTCATCATTTAAAGCAACAGGTAAAATTTCTATCGCTTGTACAATTGCATTATTTGCTGAAGCCGTGAAATCTATATTAAGTTCGCCATCACTAACTATTACATCATAACTTTGTAAGGCTAAAACTCCTTTTCCATAGGATGCAACAAGATCTAAATCACCTATTAGCGGATTACCTTCAATTTCGACATCAAATACTCGAATCCCCGCAGCATCATGAAAATTCTCAATCATATGAAGAGCCACGGTGTATTCACCATTGGCAATAGGAAAATTATAACTAAAATCTGCACCATACCTTCTCGGATGATATAAATCTGTATCGGTAACGCCTACTAGATCGTATGGGTCATTATTTGCAGTAGTGCCCGATGTCTCTTCTAGATAAGCTATATTTTCAGCAGCAAACATATCCCCATCTTTGGTATAATCTTGCCCTGCAACATTCATTCTATAAGGGGGGATAACTGTTGATGCAACGACTGCTTCGACTGTTACATCTGCCATTAATTCTGCTGGTTTAAATCCTTTTGCAGTTGCAATTATTTTGTTATTACGAGTATCATTTACAGCCAATGCAGTTGCATCCATAGTAAAATCAAATTGTCCTAAAGAACTTGTTGTTGGCAGTGTTAACCAATCATTTTCGCCTGTTAGTGTTTTATCTTCCGCATTAATATTATCATTAATTACCAAACCAATATTTGTAGCTCCTGCACCAGATAGTGAACTTGAAAAAGTATCTGCAGCTCCAATTGCTATGGTTTCACTTATAGTGTTTGGTGAGAATGCAAGAATACCATTGACAGGGGTTCCTGAGCTTTCTACTACATCAATATAATTGATTTTAGAATTAAAACCTCCTAGCCCGTTCATGGTTAATGCACCGTCAACTACCTCAACAATCATTGTTTCAACCCCAGTTTGACCTGGCGTAGGGACAAAAGCTGGAATTATTGTATAGCCTTCAATTGTAGCGCTATGACGACTATCAATATTATTAGGATCCTTATCACCAAGACCAACTGTCACTGCATAAGTCCCGTTAGGTATTTCTAACTCCCATAGCGTTTCATTTCCTCTGGGTTGACCAGACCAAGATTGATTTCCACCAGTATTTGATATGATATTGTCTCCTTGGAAATGAATTAACGTACCTTCCAATTTTTCTTGAATAGACGCCCCTGAATATGTTCCTGATATTCTATTTCTTCCAGCTCCATGATTAGCACCAGTCCCTCCATTAGCAGCGATATTTGAAATATCAATAGCAGTACCATCAGAAGCTTTTTTCCAACCAAATTGATAATCATTTACACCAACAGAAATAGTGGAGTTACCAAATTGTTTTCCATAATCAGCAATATAACCTGCTGGAGGAACTGTAAATGACGGATTATTTTGAAAGTTTACATGTGCTTCAAAAGGTGTCGATTCTTCTGTCACTGAAAAACTATCATAAGAAATCACCAAAGAACCGCCGGTAGAATTTCTTGTACTGGTCATTATTCCAGCAAAAGATATTTCATCCGTTCCGATATTATTATCGTGATCTACACCAGCTAAGAAATAAGCTGGTATACTTAGTGAATTACCTGGTCCAACAACTTGGACTTCAGGCGCGCCGTCCAATGAATAATAACCCACTACATTTTCTGTACTAGGATTAATAGAAATTCTTAAAGTAATATTAGACACACCATTAGTTGATATATCACTAGTATTCAACTCATTAATTGTCATTGTAGTACCAGAACCAGTTGCTCCACCAACGCTTTGTTCTAATGCCAATTGAAATTTCTGAGCACTTGTACCAGGCCTATCAACCGCAACTAATTTCACAAAATTGTTTTCATTTAATCCAAACCAAATACCAGCTTGTTGTGATTTATTGTCAGGAGTTGAAGAATTAAAATCTGGCTGTGCAAATGTTGCTTCAATATTTATAACATCAGAACCAACACCTAAACCTATACCTATAGCATTCATTTGAGAATTCGTATTCCCACTGCTAGAAGGTTGATTATAATTTATCCCTTTTGTGGCTGTTACGCTAAGCTGTCCAGATGACAATGATAAGTTGCCACTTTTTAGTCCTGGAACATCTGGGTCTGCCCCAACATCATCAGATGCTAATCTAGAAGATGGAGCATCTACCATTGTAAAACCAGTAGCTAAAATACCACCTTGACTTCCATTAAAGTCTAAATTTAGCGGCAATCCAACTTCCACTTGACTACAGTCCAGTGTACTTATATTGGAACAAGGTGTTTGGCCAAAAGATAAGGCCGTATAGAAAAATAGAATTGAGAGTAGGGTAATTTTTTTCATATAGTGGAGATTGTTGTTGGTTTATTGGTTTGGTTATAAATAAATAATGGCCTAAATAGACTTCCAATGTGAAATCTAATTGGCCAAAAAAGTAAATGCAGTGTAATACGAAAGCTTCGAGAAAAAACATATACAAAAATGCTCTGCTCGAAGGCGTTATTTAAAATAAATATAATACTATTCAATACACCCCCGTGGTATATAGGGAACTTTTGGAAGTTATCCATTAGTTTGGTCAATTTAGATGGTTCATCGGGGGAATAACAACCTAAGCTAGGACCTAATTCAAAATAAAGATTTGGGAATAATCCTTAATATTTAACGAAATATATAGATTTAATATCGATGAAGAACACCATAATATAGAAATATCCGATGAACGGTATTATAAATTAGTTGAAATACATTTTTCCTACAAAAATCTACCACTATAAAAAAAAGTAAACATTTATAAATCTTTAATCCAATTGTATTTCAAAAACTCTTTTTTTTAAATGATGATAAATCAACAAATTTTATGATGCTTTTTGCTTCTTTCACTAAAAATTTAAGTAATAAATATTGATTTCTTCAAGTCAACAAACTTGGACTTATCTGTATTTACTATCTTTAATATCCAGACCATTTTTTAAATGAAAAGAAAGCTTCTCAAATTAACAGGAATATTTATTCTCATTCCTTTGTTAATTTTATTTATTTGCCATACTACCATAACGAATTCTGCTAAAGGAAAAACTTTCGACAATACGGACGAAATTCCAAAAAACAAAGTAGGATTAGTTTTAGGCACTTCAAAAAAATTAAGTTCAGGGCATTCGAATCCGTACTACGAGTATAGAATTACTGCTACTGTAAGGTTGTATCAAGCAAAAAAAATTGATTTCGTTTTAGTTAGTGGTGATAATGGTAGTCGGTATTATAACGAACCAACTACATTTAAAAAAGACCTCGTTAAAGCTGGAATACCCGAAAACAAAATATACTTAGACTATGCCGGTTTTAGGACCTTGGATTCTATGTATAGGGCTAAAGTAGTTTTTGGCTTAGAGAAGGTTACTGTAATATCTCAAGAATTTCATAATGAAAGAGCAATTTACCTAGGTAAACAAAAAGGTTTAAATGCAATAGGTTTTAACGCTAAGGATGTATCGGGTCAAAATGGATTAAAAGTGCATGTACGGGAATACTTTGCAAGAGTAAAAGTTTTTTTAGATATGTTTATGAATACACAACCGAAATTCTTCGGAGACAAAATCGAAATTAAATAACCGCACCTAACATAGAATACCAACCAATAACGTTTTAAAACATTATGTCAAATTTTAAAACTCTTTTAAGGAATTTAGGACCAGGGCTTCTTTTTGCAAGTATGGCGATTGGTACCTCACATTTAGTGCTTTCAACAAAAGCTGGAGCTCAATATGGATGGATTATGATAATACCAATTGTATTAGCAAACGTATTTAAGTATCCATTTTTTGAATTCGGAGTTCGCTACACCAATGTTACCAATAAAACATTAATTGAAGGGTACAGAAATCGCGGCAAGGGATACTTATGGTTCTATGCTATAATTACATCTATTACCACCTTTACTATTCTGGCAGCACTATACACTGTAACCGCAGGATTATTCATTAATCTTTTTAAAATTTCAAATGTTTCACTTTCGACAGTTGCCCTAGGACTATTTATTTTTATAAGCGCATTATTAATTGTAGGTAAATATCGTTTTCTAGAAATATCATTAAAGTATGTGGTAAGTATTTTATTCGTCGCTTTAATTGTCACAACCGCACTAGTCATCTTCAGAGGACAGGCTACCCAAGCAGCCGGATTCACCCCTACTCCAATTTTTAATGAGGCAGGTATTTTGTTCTTAATTGGTTTAATGGGCTGGATGCCAACCACCGTAGAAGCATCTAGCTGGGTTAGCTTATGGAGTATTGAAAAATGGAAAACTCAAAAACAAAAACCTGCTCTATCAGAATCATTACAAGAATTTAATGTTGGTTATATTATGACAGGTATATTGGCAATTTTCTTTTTGACTATTGGTTGTATGACGCTCTATGGAACCAACACCATATTAAGTAGTAAATCGGTTGCTTTTGCCAATCAAATAGTTGAACTATTTACAACACACATTGGATCTTGGGCTTATATATTTATTGCAGTATCTGCTTTTGCAACTATGTTTAGCACTTGCATGACGGCACATGATGCAACGGCAAGAGTATCACTTGATATTATTGGATTACTTTTTAAAAAACCGAAAGATTTAAAAAACAAAACCAACTTTGCGATAGCTGTTCTTGTTTTAGCAATTGTAAATTTTATAGTTGCTGCTGCGTTTGGAGCCAATATGCTTCAATTAGTTGCTTTAGCAACTTTTGTCTCTTTTGTGGTTGCACCAATAATTGGTTTTATGAATCTTAAAAATGTTTTAAGCAATGAACTTCCTGATGAAAAAAAGCCTAGAAAATGGTTGCAAATTCTTGCCTATTTCGGAATTTTATTTTTGGGATTTTTCTCAATCTATTATTTCATCTTAGTCCTTTTTTAATAATTTCTAATACTTTCAAATTGTAATAAAACACACAAATACCTATTCAATTTATAACTACATTGAACGTATTCAAATTGAATTAACACCATTCTCAACAATTGTTAAACGGCTGTTAAATTAAAATTGAGGTCAACTTTTTAGTTCTTCTGTTTCGTAACTATTAAGAACCCCAAAATTAATTTGCTTTGAAAATATCCCAAATGTTTACACTGGCTTTAGTATTATTTTTCTTCTTAAATTGTTCTGAAGATGATACAATTACAACCCCTCCTGAAGAACAAGAACAAGTAGAATCCGATGCTGATAATGAAGAAACCGATGCTAAAAATGAAGCGGAAAATGAAGATGAAACTAAAGAAGAGCCAATTGAAACTATTGACATTAGCGCTGGCTTACCTGCTAATGACCTAGAAAATCATCCAATGCAAGATGTTGCAAAACCAGGTTATTTGCAGACCATTATCGACCCCTCTTTTGGCACGACTATAAGGCGCATATCCAACGCAGCAAATGGCCAAGTTATTAAACCAATGTATAGCACCATACAAGCTTGGAATTCTGATGAAACTTACATGATATTGTATGATCAAGGAAACGGAGTCCACCAACTACTCAATGGAATGGACTATACCTTTATTCGAAACTTAGATGATATTTCTCCAGATGATTTAGAGCAGATTTTTTGGGATTTCAACAACCCAGACATCTTTTTCTATATTGACCGACAAAGTAGTGATCTTATAAAATATAGTGTAAGTTCCAAATCGAAGGATGTACTAGTTAATTTGGCCGAAATCTCAGACTGTAGTGGCAATATTGGCTCTGGAAATGATGTGCAGATGATGTCATGGAATTCAGACATCATTGGATTCCGCTGCGATAATACTAGCGCTTTTGCATATCGGATATCCACGAATGAACTAATATCTTTTAACCTAAATGATGTGGAGTACACGGCTCCTATGCCATTACCTAGTGGAAACGGATTCTATCATGGTACACAAATCTATAATACTACTGGAGGCCCTGAAAAGGCTTTAAATGAATCAGGCATTGAACACTCTTGTCTGGGTAAATTAGTCGGGGGTGGCGATGCACATTATGCCATTGCTTTTTCAGAAGGTCCGCAAGGAGGCTGCTTAGGCAATATTATTGCACATGATATTGCAATCGGAGAATGTTTTCCCGTTATTAGTGAAAGTCAAGGATATCCTTACCCCTTAAGTGGCACTCATATATCTGCGGTATCACATAAAAATCCTGGATGGGTAGCTGCTTCAATGATGGGATACGACCAAGATGGTCAATCTTTATTGGACCAAGAGCTTGTAATAGCACGAGTTGAAAAAGGTAATATACAAGTTTATAGAATCGGACATCATCGCGCAGATGAAGACGAATTTGATTATTGGGGGGAACCACATGCGGTAATCAGTCCTACAGGCACTCGTGTAATCTTTGGATCCGATTGGAGTGGAGACGAAGACGGAAAATCAGTAGACACCTATGTTGTAGAATTACCTGCTTTTGAATAAGTCCGTAAGATAAAGAATCATGAGCCTATTCAGATATGGCATCTAAATTAGCAACTACTATAAGTGTTCGATCATTTTGTTGATGTAAGAAATCGAGACAGTAAACTCCATTTTTACAATTATTAACTAATTGCGACTCTCCATAACCAGTTGCACTTACAATATTTCCTGTAGGCACTCCATTTGCTGTTAAATAACCCCTAATTGCATCTGCTCTACTTTGCGAAAGCTTTTTATTTGCACTAGTGCTTCCTCTGCTATCTGTGTGCGTTTCAATACGAAACTTCATATTAGGAAAATACTTGGATGCTTCAACAACCTTATCTAACTCTACAGCTACGTCTGATGTTACTAAACTTTTTCCTTTAGCAAAAAAGAAGTCTTTCAATTTAACAATTGTCTTTTCTTCTTTTTTACCAAGAACATCATCTATATAAGCTAGCTTCACATTTAATGGTTCTTTACCTAAGGCATCCATTTCAGCCTTACCAAACTTTTTATAATAAGTACCATAATTCTCTTTATGAATTTTTAAAGAAGTATTGGCACGCCATGGTACTTCTAATTGATAGGTACCGTTTTCTTTGGTTTTTACCTCCTTTATCAACTTCCCATTTTCATCTAATAAACTTATAGAAGCATTTCCAATAAAGTCATCGTTCTTAGCCCGTACAACCCGTCCATGATATGATAAGGTTTTCAATCCTGGAGCACCAGAAACCTTAAATCCATATAGATCATCTTTTCCTTTTCCTCCCGGTTTATTAGAAGCAAAATAGCCCATTAGACCTTCATCACCATTTTCTTTAATGATAAAACCAAAATCATCAGAACTAGAATTTATACCTGCTCCTAAATTTACTGGAACACCATATGTATTGTCCGTATTTATATTGGACTTATATATATCCATTCCGCCTAAACCATAGAAAATATCAGAAGAAAAATAAATACTCCCATCAAAAATGTAGGGTGCAATCTCATTACCAGGAGAATTAATGCGTGGCCCTAAGTTAATCGGCTCCGACATTATTTGTCCATTATTAGTATTCACAACGTAAATATCTGTACCGCCAAAGCCGTCATCAAAATTAGCAGAAAAATAAAGCTTCTCCGATTCAACGTCATAAAATGGATAGTAAAAAGACGTACTCAAATCTTTAAGTAAATACCTAAAAAAACCATTTTCGTATATCATACCAATTGCCAAGGAGTTTTTACCTTTGTCGTCAAAAGAAAGATCATCACCTTCTGCATTCGACAACACATAAAAAATTCGCTTTAAGTCTTCAGAGTAATAAGGTGTTGATTTATGATATTTGGTTTCCGGCATTCCTTCATATCTATTCGGACTAGATATATTTCCATTTTTTGAAATGCGTGAAACAAAAATATCCAAATAAGATTCTCCTGAAGGTCCGTAGACCTTTTTTGACTTCGAACCTCTACTTGAGCTAAATAATAGTTTGTCTTTAAAAAATGTTGGTGAAAAATCAGCTTGAGGACTATTACCATCTAAATTAAAAACAAAAAAACCAGCACCATCACCTAAATTAGAATCTATTAGTTCATAATTAAAGTCAGCATTCTCTATCCATTCGCTCGTAAAAGACCCTCGTTTTGTTTCTAAAAATGCTCGTACTCTTTCACGCTCAGAAGTCTTTGCCATACTTTGCAGCATGTTATTGAAACGATAATTAGACATTATGGTATCGTTCTTATTAATGTCTAAATATATTTTGGAAGCATTCATATAATCTGACGTGCGGAAATAAGCATCAGCTAAATTTAAAAGCTGCTTATTATTAATCAAATCGCCATCGGCCATTTGCTTTTTATAAGCACGAATTGCTGCCTCATAATCATAACTATAGAAATAAGCATCACCTCTTGACATCTTCTCTTCTTGCCCAAAAGAAAAGAATGAGATCAATGATACAACTAAAAAGACGCCTAATTTGTTCATATTATATTACTATTTAGAAGAACCTTGGTGTATCAATTTGTTTTGGTTTACCTTTTAATTTTGGATCTTTACTCGTCCCGCTTCCACCTGAACCTTTTCCTAGATAAAATTTCAAAATTACTTCGTGCGATCCACTATTAAATTCCCCTAACGAATTAGTGTTATAGTCGTACGAGTAGCCCATAAACAAACTGCTACTTATTTGAAAACCGGCCAACCCACTAACTGCATTATCTAATCGGTACGAAGCACCCAAAGTAAAGCGATCATTAATTAGAAAATTACCTGATAAATTCAAATTTATAGGAGCACCTCCAATTATATTAGCAAGTACTGCCGGTTTAAATTTGAGTGACTCTGATAAATCAAAAACATAACCACCAATGATGTTAAACTGAACCTTATCTTCAATTATGGTAGCAACATCATCATTATACAAACCATCGGTTAAAAAATTAGGAATTGAAGCTCCAAAATACCAAATATCATCTTCGTATAAGAACAAACCAGCTCCAATAGTTGGATAAAACTTACTAATGTTTTCGCGATCTAGGATAGGTTCTCCGGGGTTTTTAAAAGACCCTTTCGCAAAGTCCACCCCTAAAAAAGACCCACCAACATCCATACCAAAAGATAATTTAGCACTTTCCGTAACATTGATTTGATAGGAATAGGCTGCTTCTACATAGGTTTGTGTTGCAGGACCTAATTGGTCGCTAATAACATTAAAACCAACACCCATTTTCTCATTAGAAAGTGGAAAATTTACACCAAAACGCATGGTTCTTGGTGCACCCGGAATATCCAACCACTGTGCTCGGTATAAGCCTGAAAGTTCTGGGGTTTCAGTTGTACCCACATAAGCGGGGTTGAAACTACCAATATTATACATATACTGGGTATACTGGGGTTCTTTTTGCCCATGGGCGTTTCGTACAGCACCAATTGCCATCACCATTGCCAAAAAAATACATCTATATATAAACTCTCGCTTTTTGCTATAAGTCATTCGTATCGTATCATCTTATGAGCTGTATCCAGCCCTTTTTGGTTTGTGATCCATTACCATCACCTAAATCAACATTCATCGCGTAGAAATAGGTGCCATCTGGAGATTCTTTGCCTTTCCAGGAACCATCCCAAACCTCCGCGGTTGTCATATTATTACCTTCAAAAACCATATTTCCATAGCGATTGAAAATTTGAACATTGTAGATTATGTCTTTTATTTGATTCGTCTCTGAATCTACTAAATTTATTTCAAGAAAATCATTAGTTCCATCGGCATTCGGCGAAAATTGATTAAACAAGAATCCAACCTCAGCTGGAGTGGGCAAACTGACATTTACAATAACTGTTACTTCATTGTTATCAGGATTTGCATCAGTTGGTGTTGAACGCAAAATTCTTGCCGTATTTGTAAACGTACCTTCCAATGGTACATTTACAGACAGCGTCAATTCAATGGACTCCCCTCTCGCTAATGATTCAATAGACCAAATACCCTTAATTGGGTCATATTCCGATCCTGGCGCTTCATATGACAGATTCGTAAACGGACTATCCATACTACTTGGAATTATATCTTCAACTTGAATATTAGTAATAGTATCCCCGTTGGCTGATTGGTTTGTGATTTTAATCGTAAAAACTACTATATCATTAACTAATGGATTTTCACTTAAAGCAGTCTTCTCTAGTAACAAATCAATACCCTCTGGTAAATCTATATTTACCTGAACTGTCGCTTCATTATTCGCTAATGTGTCGTCTTCGGGTAAAGAAGACAATAAGGTTGCTGTATTGGTATATGGGCCACCTTCTAAAATTAAAACCTCTATAGACAATGTAGCACTAGACGATGCCTCTAATTCTACAATATCCCATTCGGAAGTGGTGAGGTCGTATGTACCAGTAGATTCGGTATGCGAAACGTATTCAAAGCCTAACTCTATTAAATCCTCAATAATAATAGACCGAGCCGTTCTATCTGCATCAAGGTTATTTACAGTAACTGTAAATGTAATAGTGTCTCCTATCACGGCAAATTCATTATCGACTGTTTTAAGCACCTCTAAATCAATTGGACTACAATTCTCATGATCAGGATTAGGACTACAAGCATCATCAGGGTCAGAACCATCATTCTGCTCGTCTAAATCTGAAATTCCATCACCATCAGTATCACAAAATCCATTAAATCGATTTGGCAAACATGGATTCGTATTGGCAGGATCTAATTGGTCAACGACACCATCGTTATCCGTATCAGCAATATTAGAATCAAGAGCATCAATTATTCCATCTTCATCACTATCTAATGGATTTTCAATATCATCGCCAACTTCAACACCATCATCAATTCCATCCTCATCGGTATCTGCATTATTTGGATCCGTACCCAATATAGATTCCGTACCACCAAACAAACCATCTCCATCATCATCGGTATCGCAACTACTTACCGAAACCGTAACTTCTGAAGTCTCACTAGTACATGGAGCTACAGCACCTGTGGTTGTATAAGTAAATACATAAGTTCCTTCAGGTTGTCCTGCAAAATCAATTTGACTAATACCATTTGCAACAGTACCTCCACCAGGTTGACCAGTAACTGTCCATTGTCCTGCATCAGCGCCAGTAAGTTGTCCATCCAAATCTAATGTGGTAATGCCGAAAGTTGCATCGTTACATGAAGAAGCATCCGTTGCTGTACCTGCGGAAGGTTGTGATATAACCGTAGCTTTTACTTCTATACGTGGTGTAGTTTTACAATCGTTTTCAGTCGCCTCTACCCAGTAGGAGCGTGATTGTGTAACATTAACTGTAAAACTTGCTCCACTATCTAGTATCGTAGAACTCGTAGCTGAAGTATACCAATTAATAGTAGGCGTTCCACTGGTTACAGTAGTTGTAAATGTAACCGGTCCTGCACCACAACGTGTTTGGTCTGTTGGATCAGTTATAACCGGAGTATCATTTTCCTGAATAGAAACCGTTAATGAAGGACCCGGACAATTATCAGCAGCATTCCAGTAAAATGCATAATACGTACCTGCATTTGGATTGGAAATCTGAGTAGCATTCAAATGTGCAGTTTCAACTGAAGTATCAGGATTAGGACTCCATCTTAAATCTACTAGAGACCCAGAGATAAAATCGTTCAGACTCACAGTTACATCATCACAAAATTTTGTTGGTGTTGCGTTATTTAGGGTAGGTTGACTTACACCTGCACAAGGATCACAATCTTCCACCACAATAGTTGCATCTACCGTTGCATTAGCGCAAGCACCTCCTCCTGTTAGGGTATATCTATATACATATGTACCAACAGGGTCATTATTAAAATTTACTACATTATTCCCATTAAAGGTAACATTCGCAGGTCCTGACACAAAAGACCAAACTCCACCGGCATCTTGCCCAGTTATAGCATTATCTAAATCTATTGTACTCCCACCAAAGGCGTTATCGCTACATCTTGTTAAGCTAGCAACCGGCGTACCGGAATTTGGCGAATCATTAAAAGTAACTGCAATACCCGTTGATGGACTAGCACAAACATTTGTATTATCCCAATAAACAGCATAATAAGTACCTGCATCATTTGGAGTAATTGATGAACCAGTTATTAATTGATTGGCTGCTGTAGGATTTTGTACTGTACTCCATCGTAAAGCAGAACCCGTTGGAGCACTACCTGCACCACCAGTTATTAGTGTGTTTAAATTTAAATTGGTTGTTCTATCACAAAAATCGGAAGTTGCCGTATTTCTCGGGGGAGCAGTAGCACCTGCCGTACAATCGTCATCGATAATTGTTACTGTAGCGGTGTTATTGGGCCCAATCGTAAATAATGGGTTACTAGAACTTACTAATGTCATTGTAACCGTTTCATCTCCCTCAGCTATTAAATCGTTTAATGCGACTACATTAACATTTCTATTGATTGTTTCTTCACCCGCCGTATAGGTTATTTGCGTTCCTGAAGCATTAATTGCACCTGTTAAATTGTAATCTGTGCCAGCCCCTGGTCCGGTTGCTGTACTGGTTGACAAATTAATGGTAACATTGAATGCTACGTCAAAACCTTTTGGTTGTGTCATTTCTATACGAAACTGACCATTTTGTCCTGACCCATCTTCATTTACATTTGGCCTAAATTCCGAACCACTCGTTATCATTGAAATTACTGCTGAAT
>NZ_JBDVFA010000070.1:0-43011 GCF_039941195.1 Aurantibacter sp.
ATACGCCGCTACGGCTTATCAACGCTACATATCAAGTCGCTATACGCAATCCGGTTGTCGTTTTTTTATTCTCAATACCGTAAAATCCACAAGTCACGCCCCGTAGAAAAAACGGGGCTACTTGATAAACGATGAAATCGGAATCCATATTCATAATTAGTACTATTCCCGTTACATCGTTGATGGATTTTACTATATTTCCATAAAAAAAAGACCAACTGCCCATAGCGCTGCGTTACCTGCAAGCTGAACAGAACGAAATGAACAAATTAGCAATATTATGCCAAGCTCAACTTCCACCTGTAAAAGATGGAGTCCAAAAACCAATGAAACCAGGAGGTTATTCTGACAGCGGAGCAGATATTGCATTTGAACTACTGGAAAATAATATTGATGTAGTTACACCTGTTAAAAATCCAAATCAAAATAATGATAAAGATTGGGTTTTTCCTGATACAATAAAGGGGATTGAGCTGGCATTACATAAAGGTGCAAAAATCTTTTGGTTAAATACAGTTCTATATCAACACCATACCATAGAAAGTTATCTTGACAAAGAATTGGAAATAGTTGGACAAACACCTGAAATGGTTGATGTATTTGATGATAAAATGTTTACTAATAGTTTATTGAAATCTAATAATATTCCCATTCCAAAAAACGAGCTTATCACTATTGAAAATTACAAAAAATTATCCCTAGAATTGGCGTTTCCATTAGTTCTTAAACCCATTAGAGGAAGAGGAAGTCAAGGCGTTACTAAAATTGACAATCGAAATGACCTCAAAGAAAATTTGACCAAGATTTTTTCAGAAAAAAGTTACGGAAATGCAGCTTATGTTGAACAATATTTAAAAGGACAGGAAATTACAATTACAGTAATGCCTCAAGGAAATTATATAATTAATAACAACGAAGAATATTTTAATAGACCTTGGTGCTTACCCGCGGTTAAACGATTTAATCACAATGATGGGATCGCACCTTACAACGGAATAGTAGCTGTGATGGAAAATAGTGAGGTTTTGAGCGATTATGAGTTACAGACAAAAGAAATTCAAGAAGTATATGAACATTGTGTCAAATCAGCAGAGCTAATTAGAATTAAAGCACCAATTAGAATAGATTGTAGGGCAAACGAACAAGGAAAATACTTTTTATTTGACCTAAATATGAAACCGAATATGACTGGACCATCGAGACCTCATAGAAAAAAACAAGATAGCCTGTCCTTACTTTCTGCAAGAAAAATCGGGTGGGATTATTTTGATTTATTAAATAATATATTGAATCAAAAATGGAAAGCCAGCAGGTAACAATGTATTAAAATAATAGCGGTTTAATAGCTAAAACAAAAGTAAGTGAATACAAAAAAGGTCTGTGTTTAACCGAAAAGTTGGTGCGTGTAAATCCGCTACTATTCTTATACTAGACCGATGATGTAGCATTATTCATATCATTTTTATTGTTTTTAAAAGTATTCATATGTTCGCTGCGCTTGGAACGCTTGCATCGACCAAAATCCCTTCATCTCGTTTTTCCCCCGCTCCTACTCGCACACTGTTCACGCAGCTATCTCTAGGTCTTTTGGAAATGCTATGGCATCGCAACCTCGAAGTTTTATTCCCTATATAGTCCAAAGCCAAAATAGGTTTTCACTATATTTCCATATAAAACCGACGAATTATCTTTAGCGCTACGTTGCACGTAATTTGAGAAAACAAAAATGGAAGGAATTGGAAATACGCCCCTTGTCAAACTAAAACACCTTACAGGTGCTAATGCTGCTGAAATTTATGTGAAGGTTGAAGGAGCGAATCCTACTGGTAGTATGAAAGACAGAATGGCACTAGCTATGATTCAGGGTTGAAATACTTGAACGGAGATTTATATAAGTAAGAACTGCACATAATATGTGTACAAAACTGTGCTAAATAAATTTGAAGAATATGTAACGGAAACATTGTGCCTAACTCCCAAAGGGCCTATACTAAATTGAGTGTTACTTTAGGAATGTTATTTGGCATTATTCTAGGTGGTCTTATTGGTTCACGTTTGAGAGGTCATTAGGAATTTCTTTGGCAGTTCGCTGCTGTGTTTATTGGTCATTGGATGGATGCTCAAGATTAAGAGGTCGGGAAAGTCCTTTCATTAAGTTATTATAGTATCTCTTTTTGTTTTTGATGTAAAAGCTAGCCAAATCTTCGTTTTTTACTAAAACTTCCGTTTTTATTACCTAACGGCTACCATTCGCTAGTTCTACCTTTACACCATAATTAAAACATAAAAAAATGATACATAATAACACACTCGCACAAATTCGTGCAATCACCCCACCTTCTCGCGAAGCCATGTTAAATCGTGAAGCGTCAGTCACCCAATTTTGGAACAACAACCGAAAATCACTGGAAGAGGCATGGGCAGAATGGGAAATGGAAAACAAGAATGAATTACTAATTCCGGACGAAACACTTCTTGACCCACGTCTGCGACAAGCTGTTAACGACGCTTGGGAAAACCCAGAAAAAGAAAATGCTGTTGCAGATTTATGGGAAGAAATAATTCCTGGTGTTTATGCAATACAATTTTTTGACCTTGAACGTTTGGCGGAATTCCGTACCTATTTAGAAGCGGCAGCCAACTCCGGAATTCCAGCACGTCCACCATATGGTATTCAATTAAATCGTTATGGGTTTATGCTAGACCCTCGTTCTGAGGGGCATCTTGCTGCGCCTAATTTTCAAGCTTTTTATAACGATATAATGAACCGTTATATGCGTCCGGTTGCTCGTTTATTACTTGACACTTACGGTTATGACACCCAAACATTTGGATTTTCTATTCAGTACAATCCTGATAAAGACAAAGATTTGCAAGCACATACCGATGCTTCAGCTGCTACCTTAAATATCAACATAAATTTACCAGATGAAGAATTTACAGGATCACAAGTAGATTTTTATGATAAAAGCACTAGAAAAACGGTACAAACTATTTTTGAACCAGGTAAAGCAATAATCCACCGAGGTAATGTGCCACATGCTACACACCCAATTACCAGTGGACAGCGTAATAATTTGGTAGTTTGGCTATACGGTAATCGTATGCAAATACCAAGAGGTGGTAAAAGTAGTTACGGTAGTTTTGATAACCCAGCACCGACAGAAGATACTCCAGAAAATATCACTGCTCGTCAGCGTTGGAGTATACCAGAGGAACCGAAAGATACCGCTGCGCCTTTTTAAAATTTGGAATAGTTTGTACAGTTGGAACAATCGCCATTGCTCCTTTTAATGTTACCGATAAAGATTGGAAATTCTCGATTGACAACAAAATGATGGGACAGATTAACACTATAAGATTTGGAGAAGAATATGTTAATGATGGAGGTGCATTATTCTATCTTCAGGTGTACTTGCCCAACACCCAATGAAAGATGCTGGAATAGTAACTGTTGTTAATAGCGCCGTTAAAGGTGCAGTAAAAGCTTCCGCTGTTGAAAATGATAGCATTCGAATAAATATGGTTTCACCAGGTTGGGTAACAGAAACTTTAGTAATAATGAATATGGATACTGCACCTGGACTACCCGCTAAAGAGGTTGCAAAAACCTATGTTGAACTTATTACTAATAGTACTAGTGGAGAAATAGTTGTAGCAATGAAATCCTAATTTATCACTAAACAAATCAAAAAAGTACTGTTCATTAGCCTATGCTTTTGAGCAGTACTTTTTAACTTTATGTAGTTAGGTAATACATGACTCTTACAATTAAGAATAAAAAATAATTGTGAATAAACCAGCTCTGAGAGAACATCCAGTTACTACGTTTAATACCAAAATAAGTACTCATTCTTGTATGCAACTATTGTGAGCATTTAAGGCAACCTTTAATTAAAAAGTAAATCTAGTAAACAAAGACGTATCGGAGTGAAAAATAGCATTTTCCTTACTGTATTCTGAATTGTTTTTTTTCATGTTCAGATTCAAAAGATGGAGATTGGAATGACAATATAAAGCTATCTCAAAAGGAAATTCAGTTTTCTTATAAACCAAATTTTGCAGAAATAACAACTGAAGGAAGAGCTTGGTGGATTAACCAGATTTCTTTGGACGGGGAATTGAATAACTTCAGTAAAATTGAAAGAAAAAACGCCACCAAGATTTATATAGCAATGGAAGAGAACCAAACTGAATTGGAAAGGGTTTTGATAATTGGTCTTCAATCAGGAAACTATTTTGATGGCATAAAAGTTATCCAATCTGGAAATTAAAAATTATAGCGTAACTAACAAGCCAAAATTTAAATTAGCTTTAGACTTTACTTAAGTGTATTTTGTAAAATACAACAGAGTTTCGTTCAATATGGTTTCTACCATAGATTCCTAAAAAATTATGCTCCAAAACCTGAGTAACTTCATAAACAAATGAGAATATTAATAACATTGTTTATTATTCTTTGCTTCGCTTGCAAAGAGCAAAAGGAATCTTCAAATAAGGAACTAGTTGAAACGGCTAGTAATAAAGTCCACCAATCAGAATTTCAAACAATTATTGATTCCGCCAATGTTAACGGGGCAATATTAATTTATGACCTAAAAAAGGATATATATTATTCAAACGATTTTAATTGGTACAATAAAGGCAATTTACCCGCTTCTACTTTTAAAATTGTAAATACCATTATCGGACTCGAAACTGGGGTAATCGAAAGTGATAGCACTATTTTTAAATGGGATGGCAAAAAAAAGTGGTCGAAAAACTGGGAACAAGATTTAGTATTAAAAAATGCTTTCCAATTTTCCTGTGTTCCTTGTTATCAGGAAGTTGCTAAAAAAATCGGTGCCCAAAGAATGAATGAATACGTTCAAAAATTTAATTATGGCAATCTAAAGATTGACACAACAACTATTGATAAATTCTGGTTAGAAGGTGAATCTCGAATTAGTCAAATACAACAAATTGATTTTTTAAAAAGGTTTTACAACTTGGAACTCCCTATATCTGAAAGAACCCATAAAATAATGAAAAACATAATGCTCATTAATGAAACCGCACTTTATAAACTTAGTGGAAAAACCGGCTTATCAAATGAAAATGATGCATACAATGGGTGGTTTGTTGGGTATATCGAACAAAAAAATAACACCTATTTGTTTGCTACAAATTTAGAGCCAACTAAAGAATTTGATTTCAATTTATTCATTAAAAAAAGATTGGATTTAACTCTTGAAGCCTTTAAAAAGATGAATATTTTGCAATAAATAAAGGTGCAAATTAAATCCATAATTAATATGGACATCGAAGTGCAGTAAATGGAATTAAAAAACTAATGCATTGCCGAAAATATTCTAAACACCTAATCCCAAACAAAATAAAAGAATTCGACCAACTAGTTAGACGGGTTAAAAAATTGACAAAGGAAAAGCAGGAACTAAAGCAATAACTTATCCTGGTTTTATTGCTTCTGATTTCTTGCTAAATTTTCATATTGATTTTAAATGATAATTTGCCTGACTTAAAAATTGAGTTAACGAACCAATGGGCGAAAATCATGAAAATCTAGTATTGGACTATAAAACCGAACTAGCATTTAGTAGAGACAAAATTAAAAATGCCCATATCGATAATCAAAGACTTTATTCTGAATGGAAAATGAAAACTAAAATATTTCTACTAATACTATCTCTTTTTACGATAACTATGTTTGCACAAGACAATGAATTGAAGTTTAATCACATGTACTTCGTTGTCGATTCTGCATCATTTAGCAAACTTAAATACGATAAAAAATTAAATACTCTTGTCAATATAGATCAAGGTATTCCAGCTTTTAATCCGATTGATAGTGCAAGTACAACCCTTTATTTACGTGGAAAATCAACTTATGTGGAAATTATGGGTCCGGATAATAGATTTAAGGAAAAAGTAGGTGCTATTGGACTTGGTTTTTCTTGGGACACGCATGATACTATAAATAATAAAATTTCTAAAAAACTAAGAAAACCATCGAGGGAAGAATTTATTTCTTTTGATGCAAAATGGAACTTCGGCAGCAATGAAGTTAATTGGTATACCGCATTTTATACAGAGATGAAAGGATTCATCTCAACCTGGTATGCCTATTACAATCCACAATTTTTAAGCAACTTATACCAACAAGACTTTTCCATTTTTACCAGAGAATTGTTTTTGGAAAAGGCTTATGCGAAAAATAAACCTATTAATGACCTATCAGAAATTACACTCAATTGCACTGGAGATGATTTCAAAAAAATAACGACCGAATTAAGTTTATTTTTTTTTAAATCTAAAAAGATAAAAGCCAGCTCTGCCGTTTTCGATATTGGAACAGTAAAATTGAAATTGAATAAATCTATGGAAAACAAAAATTCTATTAAGCAATTAATATTTTCAACTAAAGAAGATATCAATGATGCAAGCAAAGACTTTGGTAGTATAGAACTTAGATATAAGACAGATAAAATCGAATTTAATTTCAAATAGAATTATACGAACGTCCTTCAAAATTTACACTATTACTGGCCTACTTTGTTTATGGTCCTCTTTTTTCAATCTCTGCCTATTCACCAACAATAATTCTCTTGCACACAACGAAATCATATCCGAGTAGTTGGCATAAATACCAGCAATGAATAAGATCAAAAAAAATATCGTGATTTAGATATATTCCGTTAGCTGATGATTATCATAGGAAAAAAAGCATGTCAATTTTATTTTTGACAAAACCATAAAAATGGAAATTCTAAAACTCACTGATAAAAATATTGAAGATGAACATATTTGCTGTGCAATAAGCGACAAGAAATGTAAAAGTGGATATATAAAGAAAAAAGAATGGCTAAAAAAAGAATTTAAAAACGGCTATAATTTTCAAAAGGTTGATGTTCGAGGAAAGGTGTTTATAGAATATGTACCAATAGAAAATTCTTGGCTCCCCTTAATCGGTACGAATTTTATGGTTATAAATTGCTTTTGGGTATCAGGACAATTCAAAGGAAAGGGAAACGGAGAAAAGTTATTGGAACAATGCTTATCGGATGCAAAAGGAATGGACGGAATTATCGCAATTTCGAGTGATAAGAAAAGACCGTTTATGACTGATCCAAAGTTTCTGAAACACCAAGGATTTGAAATTATTGACGAAGCAAAACCTTATTTCAAACTATGGGGATTAAAAACAAACACCAAAGTAGCATTTCCTAAAATTATGGAAAGTGCCAAATCCGGAAATTGTCCGAACACCAACGGAATTACCGCATATTATTCAAACACTTGTCCTTTTACGGAATATTACACCAATGAATTATTGAGAGCATATGCAAAAAAGAAGAATATTCCTTTAGAAATTAATCATATTAAATCTCAAAAAGAAGGTCAGAAAATGCCTATTCCATGGATTCTTAATAGCGTATTTTATAAAGGAGAATTAGTGAGTTTAGAAATGAAAGTGGAAAGACATTTAGAAAAACTAATTGGTTAAAAAATCTTCCAAAACATTTGTTATAGTTAGATTCAAGCTGGTGCTTATAGCGACAATGCAATTATACTTATAAAGGGTAGAAGTTATCCTCGATTGAAACATCTCAAAGCACAGTTTTAAAAAAGTTGATATTCGCATATATTTAGAATATTAAAGCTGGGCATGCAGCAATTAGAATGGAAGAAATACTAACCCATATGGGCGAATCTTATTTTTTATGAATAGGGGCTGCTAATTGCTCCAGCCCTTTTTAGTATAGTATTCATATTCCTGATGTTATGATAGCATTTGAACATCAAAAATCAATATATATGAAGGCAGTGTCCCAAGCTAAAAGCAAGCACATACAATTGTTAGAATTATAATTAGCAATTAACACCTATAATTAAACCAGAATATTAGGTGCAAGTGTTAAAAAATGAATAAACAATCGAAAATTTGTGAGGCTCTTCAAAGCTTTTAATTAGAAGCTTTATACCGGGTTTAATTGCTACATTTGACAACTTTAACAACATTACGATTATTACATATTCAGGCAGTTATACAATGGCCTAAAATACTCCAGCAATAATGACACAAATTCAAAAAATTGAAAATGAAATCTCATCATTAAGAAATAAATTGCAAAAGCATGAACTATATGAGAATTTAAAGTCTATTTCAGATGTAAGAACTTTTATGGAGTATCATGTTTATGCTGTTTGGGATTTTATGTCCTTATTAAAGGCTTTACAAATTGAGTTAACGAACGTTCATGTACCGTGGATTCCTGCAAAAAATGCAACCTTATCAAGATTCATTAATGAAATTGTGCATGGAGAAGAAAGTGATATTAATGAATTAGGGGAGCCTAAAAGTCATTTTGAAATGTATCTGGATGCAATGACCCAAATAGGAGCAAACACACTTGAAGTAGATAAATTTATTGAAAAAATTACATCAGGACAAAGCGTCTATTTGGCATTAAATGAATGCGAAATAAATGAAAAAGTTGTTGAATTTGTAAAGTTTTCATTTGCTATAATTGAGACCCAAAAACCTCATTTAATTGCTGCTGCATTTACCTTTGGGAGAGAAGATGTTATCCCTGATATGTTTATTGAAATATTAAAAAATGCCGACGCAGAAAATAAGCATTACAATAAACTAACCTATTACCTCGAACGACATATTGAGCTTGACGGAGATGAACACGGACCACTTTCACTGCAAATGATTGAAGAATTATGTGGTGAAGATGAAACGAAATGGAATGAAACTTTAATAGTCGCCAAACAATCTTTGGAGCAAAGGATTTTGCTTTGGGATGCTATTAATGAATTAATACAAAGGGAGGTCAGTATATTATAATGGTTGAAGTTTTACAAACTTCACTATACTATCGCTAGCTCTATAATTATTGTAAGGCTAAGGTTTTGCAATCACAAATAACTAAACACGAAGACTCGTGTAATTTCTTCCTTAAAATCAATACGATTTTTTGTTAAATTAGTGGTTTATAATACGCTACTAATATTATTCAAAAATTTTATTCATAGCACAAATCAGTTCTGAACTTACAATACGTAAAAGACTGCTTCCCCCTATCTTGTTACCTCTATTTATTAGCGCAACAGCATTGTTGGCAAGTATCAGAATAATGATTAGGCAGCAAACTAACATCTTGTATCACGCTAAAAAGTTAGTACAAAGCTGTGAACATCATTTATTTGAATAAACAAATGGTTGCTAAAAACTGTAACAGCAAAATTAAATACATAAACGAAATGCTATGCTAATTGAACATAATGGAAAAAAACCAAAAATAGACGCTTCTGCTTACATTGCACCAAACGCAACCATTTGTGGAGATGTTACCATCGGCCCTAATACCCGCATAATGTTTGGAGCCCAAATTATAGCAGAAAGCAGTTCTATTGAAATTGGTGGAAACTGTATAATTCTTGAAAACGCAGTAATTCGTGGAACAAAAGAATTGCCCGTAAAAATAGGAAACAATTGTTTGATTGGACCAAATTCGCACCTTGCAGGTTGCTGTATTGAAGAAAGCGTTTTTATAGCAACCGGAGCATCAATTTTTCACGGAGCACTAATTAAAAAAGGGGCAGAAATAAGAATAAATGGTGTTGTACATCTCAAAACAGTATTTCCTGAAAATGCTTTTCTGCCTATTGGATGGCTAGCGGTGGGAAACCCCATGAAAATGTTTCCACCTGACAAGCATGACGAAATTTGGGAAATGCAAAAAGAACTAAACTTTCCAAACTTAGTATATGGAATTGCCGAACGAGATAATTTAATGGATGTCAACAAAAAGCTCTGTACTATAATGTCAGAAAGATTAAGCGGCCACAAATCGGATCGTATACTGTAAGAAACAAAACATTAACCAACCAAAAACGAATACAAATGAAATTTAGAATTATAATATTTATTTCAGTTCTTTCATGGAACTTCTCATATGCGCAAAAGACTAGTTTTACTTTCGATGCAACTGTAGCAATACATGAATCTTTAAAAAAACAAATAAAAAGTGAAGGACGTTTATATGTATTCCTTTCTGAAAATATGGATGCGGAACCACGAACACAAATTTGGCCATCTCCAACAAAGCCTACCTATATTTTTGCAAAAAATATTAGCGGTCTTAAAGCAAGTGATAAACTAAAAATTACTAATGATGAAAATTGGATTAGCACTAGTAATTTTACTTTAGATAAGGTTCCTCATGGTGCGTATAATGTTCAAATAGTTTGGGATCAAGATTTTGAAGAATCTAGAATAGATGCTCCAGGAAACCTATATAGTGAGCCTAGAAAAATTAATAGTACTGAATCTATTTCGCTAGATTTTGAATTAAGCAATAGTATTCAAGAGCGAAAAATTACGAGCCACAACTTAGCTAAAGAAGTTGTTTTTAAGAGTGAATTACTTTCAGCTTGGTGGAAAAAACCAATAAATTTAAAAGCTTCTATTTTGCTTCCACATGGTTACGATAGTTCTAAAGCATATCCGATTCGTTATAATGTTGCAGGATATGGCGGGCGCTATACCAGGATAAAATATTTGTTACAAAATGAAGAGGCTATGAAGTGGTTAGACTCTCCAGAGTCTCCACAAATTATAAGTGTTTTTCTTGATGGAGAAGGTCCATTTGGGGATTCTTATCAATTAAACTCAGAGAACAGTGGCCCCTATGGGGATGCCTTAATTAAAGAATTTATTCCATATATCGAGTCGAAATTTAGAGGAACATCTAGTGCAGACACTCGATTTGTAGATGGCTGCTCTACAGGTGGCTGGGTGTCATTAGCCTTGCAATTATACTATCCTGATTTTTTTAATGGTGTATTTTCCTATAGTCCAGATGCGATTGATTTTGAGAACTATCAATTAATTAATATTTATCAAGACAAAAATGCTTTTACAAATGAATTTGGCTATTCGCGCCCTGTAATGAGAAGTAAATATGGTGAACCAATGTTATCCCTTAAAGATTTCATTCAGTACGAAAATGTTTTAGGATTCTCAAATACCTATCTTAATTCAGGAGGGCAATTTAGTGCACATACGGCATTATATAGTCCTAAAGGAAGCAACAATCTACCGCAACCATTATTTGATCCTTTAACCGGACAGATGGATAAAGAAGTTGCAGAACATTGGAAAAAATATGATTTAAAACTGTACACAAAAAAACACTGGAAAGAATTGGGGCCAAAATTAGCAGGTAAAATATTTATTTGGATGGGTGATATGGACGACTTTTATTTAAATCCGGCCACGAGAGAATTTTCAAACTTTTTAAACACTACGGAAAATCCCAAGTCTGACGCAGAAATAGTTTTTTCACCAATGGCAGGTCATTGTGCGGAGTATTCACATTTTGATGTATTATTAAAAATGCAAAATCGCGTAGATAGTTTACAAAAGAAATAAACTATTGGTCATAAAAATGGAGCAATTAGGTGCTAAATATTTCTTAGCATTATCATTAACACCAAGAAAATGAGCGAATTCTGGGAAGAAAATTTTATAAGCAAAAAAGAAATGTGGGGATTTGAACCCTCAAAATCTACTATTCTCACGAAAGACTTTTTTGTAAAAAAATCTGTAAAAAACATTTTAATTCCGGGAATTGGATATGGAAGAAATGCTCAAGTTTTTATAGAAAACGGCATAACAGTAACTGGAATTGAAATTTCCAAAACGGCCATTGATTTAGCTTATAAAAATTATGGGGCGGATATGGAGATTCATCATGGGTCTGTTACTGATATGCCTTTCGATACTCATAGATATGACGGCATATTTTGTTATGCATTAATTCATTTGCTTGATAAAAAAGAACGATCAAAACTGATTAGAGACTGTTATAACCAGCTGAAAACAAATGGGTATATGGTTTTTACTGCGATTTCGAAAAATGCACCAAATTATGGCAAAGGAAATAGAATTAAAAAAGATTGTTATGAATTTCACAGTGGAGCTAAACTATTTTATTACGACCAAGAATCAGTAAAAACGGAGTTTAATGACTTTGGACTCTTTGAATACGAAGAGGTGAATGAAAATCAGCCTATGTATTTAATAAAATGTAAAAAGAGCGCGTAATTTTCTGTAGACAAAAATAATTTCATAATCCCGAAATATAACCAGTTAAAGCTTTGTTTGCCAACAAAAAAATAGATTTATGAAAAATATATACTCAAAATTAACGCTCCTACTTATTCTTATATTAAGCCTGAAGCTTAGTAAGGTATCTTCTCAGGTAAGCTCACAAGAGATTGACGCTATTGTAGAGCGAGCTATGGATAATTTCACTGTAGCCGGCGCAGCCGTTGCGGTAGTAAAAGACGGTAAAATTATACATCAAAGAGGGTATGGAATACAGTCTATAGCTGGCAAACAAAAAGTAAACGAAAACACAAATTTTGGCATAGCATCCAACTCAAAAGCATTCACTACAACAGCATTGGCAATACTAGTTGAGGAGGGAAAAATATCATGGACAGATAAAGTAATTGAACATATTCCTGAATTTAAGATGTACAATGATTATGTCACTCAAAATTTCAATATACAAGATTTACTGACCCATAGAAGCGGACTAGGTTTAGGCATTGGAGATTTGATGTTTTTTCCGGATGGTTCAGACTTTACTATCGATGACATCATTAGTAGCTTTCAACATTTTAAACCAGTTTCAGCATTCAGAACAAAATTTGACTACGACAACCTCCTCTATTTGGTGGCGGGTGAAGTTATTTCAAGAGTAAGCGGTTTAACTTGGGAAGAGTTTATTAAGCAACGTATTTTTGAACCCCTTGCAATGGACAATTCTTATGCGTCTCTCACTTATATAACGGACAAAAGTAATGTTGCCTCACCCCACTTAAACAAAAACAAAGAACTATCTCTTACCAGTCCCGAAGAGTGGAATCCAAAAAAAATAAATGGAGCCGCAGGCAGTATCTATTCAAATGTTAACGATATTGCCAA
Source organism: Aurantibacter sp. (assembly GCF_039941195.1). Lineage (GTDB taxonomy): Bacteria > Bacteroidota > Bacteroidia > Flavobacteriales > Flavobacteriaceae > Aurantibacter_A. The sequence continues at coordinate 13,007 of NZ_JBDVFA010000070.1, forward strand.
TTGGTTACTGGTGAACCTTAATAAAGGAAAATATGGACCTAATTTAGAAAAGCAGCTTTTTACAGAAGCCAGTCAACGAGAGCTGTGGAAAATACATACTACTACTAATGCAAATACAAATTCGCGCTACAATTCACATTTTGCTGGCTACGGATTAGGTTGGAAATTAACCGACGTAAAAGGAAATATGTTGGTGTCACATACCGGAGGCTTAATAGGAATGTTATCTAAAACAACTCTAGTTCCAGATTTAAATCTAGGAATTATTGTTTTAACCAACACCTACTTAGATGGTGTCGGAGTTTTCTCTGCAGTCACTCAAACAATTTTAGACAGATATTTAGAGTTGGATTATTTTGATTGGACAGAAACCTATGCAGAACGATTAAATAGACTAGATAATGTAGCGGATGAAGTAGTTGCTAAAATATGGGCAGTGGTAAAAAAAGCTGATAAAACTACTCTTGACCCAACAAACTATACCGGTATTTATAAGGACCCTTGGTTCGGTAAAATAGAGATTTATGAAAATGAAAAACAACTTTGGTTCAAAGCGTTACGCTCTCCAAAACTAACAGGACCTATGCACTATTACAAGGCAAACACTTTTGTAGTTAAATGGCAAGACACAAGTCTAATTGATGCAGATGCTTTTGTGATGTTTCAATTAGATGAAGAAGGTAAAGCTCAAGGTTTTAAAATGAAAGGTATATCACCAGCAATAGATTTTAGTTATGATTTTCAAGATTTAGACCTTAAAAGGATAAACGGGGACTAATTTCATATGGGAAAAAAAGGTGTAATGCTAAACAAAAGGTGAAAAATAATCCATAAAACTGTCCTCAATAAATCAATACAACAACGCATTATTGTCGCTTACAAATTAAAGCCAAGATCATATAAAAATAAATGCATATTTTGTACTTCTGTAGCAGCTGAGAATAGTCAGATTTAAAAATTTAAACTGAAAAATACTATGAGTAAAATAATATGGAACACCATCTTTTTGTTTGCATTTGTCTTTGTAGGCAGGTCGCAAACGCCTTATACCCTTACCGATTCTGATGTTACCGTAGAAAATGGAATACTTATTTCCTCAACACTTACAGACTCCCGGGGAGCTAATTATCAACCCAATATTATAATCCCGGAGAAGCTAGACGGTCAAATAATAAAAGTAATTGGGGAGGATGTTTTTCATGATAAAGGTTTAACCGATGTGGATTTGCCTGCCGGTCTTACAACTATTAAAAGAAATGCTTTTGCAACTAATAGCATAATCCGTGTGACATGGCCCACTGGCATTACAACAATTGAAGGTAGTGCGTTTAGAGATAATAGTTTAATTACAGTCGATTTGCCTGCTGGAGTAACATCCATAGGAGATTTTGCATTTCAGAATAACCGCATTATCAATTTAAATTTACCTGGCGGTCTTAAGACTATTGAAGAGAGTGCTTTCAATGTTAACTTTCTAATCAGTGTGGAATTGCCAGAAGGACTTACGACTATTGCTGCTAGTGCTTTTCGAGATAATCGTTTAATTAGTATAGTATTGCCTGCTGGTCTTAAAACTATAAGACAAAGTGCTTTTCTTGCGAATCGCCTAAGCAGTATAGACCTACCTGCTGGACTTACCTTTATTGGAGAGAATACGTTTAAAGTTAATAGTGATTTAGAAAGTTTTGCTTTACCAAAAGGTTCTAAAGCTCAGAAATGGGAAGCTAGCGATGGCACTATTTTAGATGCGGGTTATGTTGTAGTATCCGAAAATTTCGGAAAAAGCTATACGGCTATTATTTCTGAATAGGTGATCACTCATAAGTCTTGCGTAATTTAAAAAAGTCTCTAAATCTTATTCCCCGAAGTCTATTGAGACTTTTATCATAACAACAACATGGCTAAGAATAAAACAACACAAACTGAAGTCGATGTAATTGATTTTATCAATGCATATGTTGACAATGACCAAAAGAAAGCAGAAAGTTTCAAGTTAATTGAGTTAATGAAAGAATGGTCTCGTTTTGAGCCTAAAATGTGGGGGCCAACTATTATTGGTTTTGGAAGTTATCATTACAAATATAAAAGTGGACATGAAGGTGATGCTCCATTGCTTGCTTTTTCACCTCGCAAAGCACAATTTTCGCTCTACATTTATTCTAAAACAGAGCAAAGTGATGCATTACTAAAAGATTTTGGAAAATTTAAAATGGGGAAAGCCTGTATTTATATTAAAAAACTTGCGGATATTGACCTTTCAATTTTAGAAAAACTCTGTACTACTACAATTGCCTATCTCAATGAGCATCATGAATGTGCTTGCAGAAATTAAAATCGTCACCTAATGAGAATCATTTCCACCATTATTTTTATCCTAGTCATACACACCTGTGCAGTAAGTTATTCTCAAGAAGCGCATGAAACAGAAACTAAAATGACCAAAGAAGTAAAAGAGCTAATAGATTTAGGTGAAGACGCTATACTGAAGTTAGCATTAAAGTCGGTGGGTGAAAATGTATCAATTACTAATTTTACTACAAGTAGAATTACGACTAATGGCAAAGAGGTTTATGTCACTTTCAGTAATCAGTATAAGTACCTTCCGGTGAACTCCATTTTCTATTTTGATGTTGGTGTAAATTTGACCTTACAAACCACTTATAAATCGGCCATAGCAAACCCCATAGGTTATTCAGATGGAAAAAATATTCCATTTTTTCATCAAACTGAAACGATAAAGAAACATATTGACTTTGTTAAAGAGGCCATTAGCACCCATAAAAATGTAGATTTTGAAACTTTCGAAGAAGAAATGACCATTCGTGAGAATGAAGATTATTATGCCATTGAATTAGTATCAGCTAGTCAAGAATCTAGCTATAAAATTAAAAAAAGTACTGGTGAAATCCATGATGAACAACACGCACATCTCGAACCTGCTCCTATTGAAATCGACGATAGCCAATTCTTCGAAGTGGTAGACTTTTCCGAAATGAAATAAAAATTATAACACTTTTGCTTAAATCAAAAGGGAAAAATTATACATCAGGCAAAGCCATTTGAATTCAACCACTATTTAGTATTAATTTCGCTGTATACTAAAGACAATTTATGAGTACATCAAATTTGAAAAGGATCATGTATTGCGAGACTCCAATTCAGATACATAGTTATCACATAGACGGTATGAATATTGTGCACAATTCTATCTACGTGAAGTGGTTTGAAGAAATTAGAATGGTATTTCTAGACAAGTTTTTTCCATATGCGGCTATGTTAGCGGAAAACTTTTCACCGGTTATTGCTTCTACGGAACTAAGTTATAAGTATCCACTAAGGGTATTTGATAAACCTATTGGTAAGGGATGGGTAGAAAAAATAGGACGCGCTAAATGGATTTTGAATTTTGAGATTGTAACAGCTAACAAAGTTCATTGTACAGGTAGGCAAGTGGGTTATATGGTAGACCTTACTCGCTTAAAGCCAGTACCAATTCCCGAAAAACTAGTCGCTCAGTATGAACTAGAGAAAGCTGCCCAAAACGATTTGTAATTTTGTAAATTACAATTCGACTTAACTTTTTTAGTGCTAGAAATTCAGAATTAAACGAGCATATCTTTCCAGCTAATCAGCGATTTTGTGTAACGCAAATCGCATCTAAAAGAAAACTAATATGAAAACATTAAGGGAGCAAACTGACGCAAAAATTGCTGCAGGACGAAAAGCGAAACCAGACTTCATGAAAGGTGTGGATGAAATTATCGCTAAGGCGAAAGCTTTTCAACAAGGAGAAAACGCAATTAAAACAGGTCAAAAAGCACCAGATTTTAAGCTCCCAAATGCGACGGGAAATTTGGTTTCATTAGGTAGCTTACTTGCTGAGGGGATTGTTGTAATCACTTTTTATCGTGGAAGTTGGTGTCCGTATTGCAACTTACAGCTAAGAGCTTTACAAGCCAAATTACCTGAAATTGAAGCTTTGGGAGCAACTTTAGTTGCTATTAGCCCACAGGTTCCTGACGGGTCTTTAACAAAAGATGAAATCAGTGAGATGGAATTTACGGTATTATCTGACCAAGATGCCAAAGTAGCATCAGACTATGGAGTGGCTTGGGAAGTTCCAGAATTTTTACAAGATCACATGCGAGTAGATCGTGAACTTGATTTAGAAAAAATAAATAACGGTAATGATAGTATATTACCAATTCCTGCGACATTTATATTGGGTCGTGACGGTATTGTTCAATGGAACTATGTGAATGTAGATTATAGAACACGTTCTGAACCTGATGAGATTGTTGAAGTTTTAAAAAAACTTTTCCAAATCTAATTACGACCACAACTAAAAATAGCAATAGGTATTTTGAAAATTAGAAAAGCTATCGCATCTGATATAGATCAGGTTTGGGAAATATTCACTAAAGTTATTAAAACTGGAGACACCTATGTATTTCATCCGGATACACCCAAGAGTGATTTAGAAAAATATTGGTTTGCTCCGTATATGAACACATATGTAATTGAAGAAAACGGTATAATCTTCGGAACTTATATTATAAAACCGAATCAAATAGATTTAGGAAATCATATTGCGAATTGCAGTTATATGGTTAGTCCGAAAGCTCAAGGCAAAGGAATTGGCAAAAAGCTTTGCGAACATTCGCTTCAAATAGCTAAAGAAAAAGATTTTGAAGGTATTCAATTTAACATTGTTGTAAGCACCAATAAAGCCGCTATAGCCTTATGGGAAAAAAATGGTTTCACTATTATTGGAACAACACCGAGAGCCTTTAGGCATGCAAAGTTAGGTCTTGTTGACACCTATATTATGTACAAGGATTTAAAAATATAAGTATCTAATCAAAAGTGTTTAGTATTCATTATTAATATTGTCAATACTAATAAATGAAAAGAACTTAAAAACCTAACCTTTAATAATCATATCAAAATCTCCTGCAGTTTCAATCACTTTATGAATAATTTCAGGAGCTACAGATGCTTCTTGTGCATTTTCTGTTTCGTCTGATACACCCATTTTCTCAAAAAATGCTCTAAACCCTTTCGGACTATGAATATTTTCCCATTTACAATATTTATCACTTTTATTACTAAAAGTATGTGAGGTATTTGGTTGAATGTCTAAGGACTCTCCTGCTCCAAGATTTATAATTTCTCCATTAACAAAAAATTCCATCTCCCCATCTACTATTAAGAAAGATTCCTTAAAAGAATTATGTGAATGTGGTGACGGTCCTTGAACATGAGGTGGCGTTTCTGCAATCATTAAATCATAATCTCCTGAGGTATTATGAGCCGTAATTTTGTGACCTAACACCCATTTAGTGGTACTTTTTTCCATTTTATAAGATTTTTGTCTCATAAACATCATAGTTTTTTTTCTAATTTCAAAAACTTATAAGATATTTATCTCATGAGCGATAACTATATAAGTACAGGTAGAACAAATCAAAAACAAGAAACAAGAGACAGAATAATAGAAAGTGCTCAGTTTTTTCTAAAAAAGGGGATTAAATTCAACCTACATGATATCGCGAATAAAACAGGAGTATCAAGAGCAACAGTTTATAGATATTACTCAAATGTTCAAATACTGGCCGAAGAAGCCAGCTTGGATATAAATACACTGCATCCCGAAATAATTATCGAAAAACTAAAAGGTAAAAATTTTGAAAATCAAGTTCTAGGAATTCAGGACTATTTTAATACACTAGCCATAGAAAACGAGAATGCATTTCGAAAATATTTAAGTGTTGTTATTTCATCGAACCCAATAGAAATAAAAAGAGGTGCTAGACGTAAAAAAGCAATGGAATTAGCCCTTGAAAACACAAAATTAACACCGAAAGAAAAAAAAGATTTAACCAACCTCCTAATAATATTAATGGGAATTGAACCGCTGATAATAACAAAAGATATTTCGGGCTTAAATAATAAGGAGTCGATGAAATTGATGAATTGGGGAATACAATTAATTCTCAAAGGTTTTAATGCTTCTAAAAAATAAGTAATTAAAAAACTCTATGGATTTTAAATTTAGAAAAGCAAATTTTAAAGACATCGATGAACTTGAAAAGTTGATTGAAATATCCGCAAAATCAATTAATTCTTCCTATTATTCAGAACTTGAAATCAATGCTGCACTTGGAAATGCGTGGACAGTAGATAAACAACTTATTTTAGATGAAACTTATTGGGTTGTTGAAACTCAAAATGGAAAGCTAATTGGATGTGGAGGATGGAGCAAACGAAGATTATTATTCGGAAAATCTGAATCATTAAACTTTTCAGAATCTAAATTAAATCCAGATATTGAACCTGCAAGAATTAGAGCATTTTTTGTTCATCCTACGTATACCCGCATGGGTATTGGAAAAGGATTATTAAAAAAATGCGAAAATGAGGCTGAATTACACGGTTTTAAAACGTTAGAGCTTGTAGCAACTTTAAGTGGAGAAAAACTTTATTCTGCATACGGGTTTAAGGAAATAAAAACTTATGAAGTTGAATTGGGAAATGGAATTACAAATAAAGTTGTTGCAATGAATAAAACATTAGCATAAACTGCATATAAAAATGTACAAATAGAATTACACAATCTTGGGCTTAAGCAGAGTTCATAGTAATTTTTCGAAATCGAAATACATAAAAGAATTTAAAACTAAATATTATGAGTACTAAAACTAAAGTCATAAGAACCTGGAAAGGCTGGACAACTATAGAGAATGCACCTATCTATGAAAATATGCTAATCTATGAAGTATTCCCCACAGTAAAAAAGAATGGTGTGGCGGGATTGGAAAAAGTTAGTATATCAACCAAGGACGGAGATAATGAAATTGAATTCTTTTTAATGCTGCAATTTGATTGTATTGATTCAGTAAAAAAGTTTGCTGGCGAAAATTATGAAACTGCTTATATTCCTGAAAATGCAAAACAAGTATTATTGAGATATGAAAAAACTGCACAACATTATGAATTTAAAAAAGAATTAATCTTGTAAAAATCAATAATCCGAGTTTAACAGGTTGCGCAATTACTTACTTCAAACTCTGATTATAAAATAGAATCGAAAATTTGTAGCCGCACCATAAAAATTGAGTATTTGTTTAAATAAAAAAAATGTCCGATACAATTCGTTCCATCATTGCTACTGTAGCACCTATTTCAACAAAATCATTTCATAAATTAAATGACTTAATTAAATATGTACATTTTGATCAAGGTGAATTAATTACTTCAGTAGGACAACAGAATAATCTGGAATACTTTTTAATTAATGGAATCTGTAAAACTTTTCTTTATACACCAGAAGGAGAAGATGTAACCATTTCATTTTTTATGCCAAATTCTATAATATCCCCGAGCACAACACGAAATAAAGATGGTAAATCGCTTATAAACCTATGTGCTTTAACTGCAGTAGAAGTAGCAGCCATAGATGCCGAGGCGTTTGAAAAATTAATGGTAGAAGATCTTGAAATACGACATTTTGGAAATACCGTTTTAAGAAATGAATTAATGACGAAGGTCCAAAAGGAAATAGCTTTAGCATCACTTAAAGGAATAGATAGATTGCTTCTATTACGAAAGAACTACCCAAATATCGAAAACCGCATTCCGCACGCTGATATAGCATCATATTTAGGCCTTACAACCATATCTTTAAGTAGATTACGAACAAAATCATAGCCCTTAACATTTGTTAATGGAGTTACCATAAGAATAGGTCAATTTTGCTATCGAATTAAAAAACCTATTCCATGTCATTATTAAATTCAGTACTCCAACGAACTTCTTCTATAAAAAGCCTATTTGTGCTTTTTATAGTCAGCCATCTGGTTTTATTAGCTATGCTAGTATTCACTTTTCCGGTGATAAATAATCAAATTGAAACCAAAGCCTTTGACTTGCAAACTTTTGGATATTCAATGGCCACGGCGGAATCGATTGTAAACAATTTAGACGAACAAACTACAGGTTTATACCTGTTCCCTCAATTAACATTGCTAGACCTATTCTACCCCTTTTTATTGGCCTTATTTTTAGGTAGTTTACTATTTCGATTATTCAAAATTTCAGACGTAAAAAACAAAGTAGCATCAATAGTATTGGTGATTCCATTCTTGGCGATGCTGTTCGATTATTTAGAAAATATTTGTATTATTTTATTAATTACAAGGTCAGTTGAGGTATCTGAAACCATTGTACTTCTTGCAAGTACGTTTACGGTATTAAAGGGAGTATTGACATCTATTGCTTGGGTAACAATTGTAGTATATGCTATAAATTGGCTGATGCTAAAAATCAAAAAAAAGTCAGTTACGCAACCTAAAAAAATATAAACTTCGTGCTAAAACGAAATATAAAAAAGCTTTAATAACCGCTAGACTGGCCTTTAAAAAAGTTCTATATTGCAGTAATGCACCTATTGCTATCTCCCCCTACTTTTTAGTTTAAAAAAATATACGTTCTAGTTGCTTTATGCCTTGCTATTAAGAAATAAGCGCATTAGTACTTTTAGCCGAATGTTGTCCTTTATAAAAAGAGTAAATAAATGAAATTGTACCTGAATCAATCAATCTGGCTGGTGGTAATTACAATTTTTTTTACTAATTGTTCAACACAAATAGAGCCGCTACCAGACGATCTAACTCAGAATATCCAGAATCGAATCGAATACGGACTTAATGGTGCAATTGCCATCGGAATTATCGACCAGGACGGTATTCGTTATTATAATTTCGGAACACGAGATTCCTCTGGCGCAGCGGTTAATGAACATTCAATATTTGAGATTGGATCGATTTCCAAGACGTTTACTGCTACACTATTAGCGGACCAAACATTAAATGGAGATTTAAAATTAGAAGACCCTATCAATGAGCTACTTCCCAACCGTGTCGAAATTCCGGTTTTAGCTAAGCAACAAATTACACTTGGGCAACTCTCAGATCATACTTCAGGGCTTCCGAATATGCCTAGGAATTTTAAACCAGCAAACCAAAAAAATCCTTTTGCGGACTATACCCCACTACAGATGTATGAGTTTATTTCCAATTATACGCCAACGCGAGAGGCTGGTACTAACTTTGAATACTCAAACCTAGCTTTTGGATTATTAGGTCATACGCTGTCTCTGCATGTTGGCAAAACTTATGAGGATTTAGTTAGTGAGGTCATTACAGGCCCACTTGGGATGAAGGAAACAAAAATCACTTTCGATGAGCAAATGATAAATAATCTTGCGGTAGGTAAAAATGAATTTGGGCAAAGTACCGAAAACTGGAATTTCTCTACTCTTGCAGGTGCAGGTGCGATTAGAAGTTCGACTAGTGATATGATTAAGTACCTCTCAGCACAATTAGGGCTTACTCAATCCCCATTAATGCAGGCCTTTGAACTAACACAGCATAAGCGTCATGAAATGTACCGTGTGAGGAGGGGAGATAATCCTCTAGGTATGGGTTTAGGCTGGATAATCGACACAAATTCTGATGGTAATACTTATTGGCATGGAGGAAGTACAGGTGGGTATACCAGCTATATTGGTTTTAATAAAACAATGCAAAAAGGCGTGGTAGTTCTTGCTACTGGTCATGATCCAAGTGACATTGGTGCCTATTTAATGTATGCTGATTCCTTGAATGAAATTAAAAGATCTTTGTCAACTGAACTTGCACGAAAAATTGATTTAGTCGGTGCTAAAAAAACCAAAGCGTTTTTTGAAGATTCTGTAGTCAATAACCTAGAAGAATTCAGTTATGGCTCATTTCCACTCAACCGATTAGGCCGTATATACCTTGAAGAAAATAGTGATGCGTCTATTGTCATTTTCGAAATCAACATAAAGCTATTTCCTAATGATTGGAATACCTATAATAATTATGGGGAAGCGCTACGAAAAAAAGGTAGATTTGAAGAAAGCCTAGAAAGTTACCAGAAGTCCGTTCAACTTAATCCAGAAAACCAGACTGGTTTGAATTCAATTACAGAACTCAAAAAAGCAATGGGAATTGGTCAATACTAACCACTTTCGGAAAATAGCAATGGCTATAAGTAATTGCTTGTTTTCGCCTACTTGAAAAGACCGCCATATTTTTAGTCCGGGATTTCGGGAGGCTTTTTGAGAAAAACTAAAACTAAAGATTCTACTTAGCGCGTAGCTATAAATCCGATGGATAGCTGTGCCGCACTAATTATAGTCAAAACGTTGGCGACAATAAAAAAAGCAATCAATAACCTAAAGATAAAAAGAAGAACCACATGTCAATTAATGATAAAAACGAAATTCCGTTCTTTCAAAGTGTCCTTAATATTGGCGCTAAGAAAGAATATTCTATAACAGAGAAAAGGTATTTACGTGTCACAAACGTTGCAGCCATTCTAGGGGTTTTGTTTAATGTTATATGGATGTGCATTACAATTTACAGTTCAGAAGCCGCACTAATTTACGGAAGCAATGGATTAATGGGATTGATGTTTCTTATGGTCTTAGTGCTTAACAAGAAAGGTTGGCGCGTAGTAGCCTCCATATGGCTTGCTATTACATCCTATATTTCAGTGCTCATATTTCTTTATTTGTTGGGCTATTCGTCAGGGGTTACCACCATATTTTTCTTAATAATTATCTTGCCGTACATGACCTTTCCACGAAAGGCAAGGGTATTTGCCCATAGTTTCAGTTTGATAGCTTGCATTACATTAATCGCTACTGTTTTATTTCAATCAAAAATTAGTGCGCACTATGAAGGAATGGACTTTCTTTTATCACAAGTCGTCAATATCAGTATAACAGGATTAATTTGCCTCATACTTATTTGGAGTATGTCGGTGCTAATTGATCGGTCAGAAGATTCATTAATAGCTGAGCAAAAAAAATCAGATGACCTGCTACATAATATTTTACCAGCAAACATAATAAGGGACCTAAAAGAAAGTGGTAAGACAATTCCAAAAAGGCATAAGAATGTAACTATTTTATTTACTGATTTTGAAGGATTTACTGAGCTTGTAGCCTCCATCTCGGCAATTACTTTGGTTAATGAGCTCAATGAGATTTTTGGTAGATTCGATGAAATTATGGAGGAAATCGAAGTCGAAAAAATTGAAACAATTGGTGATGCGTATATGGCGGCATCTGGCCTTGAAGGAACTGTTACTAATCATGCCGCTAGGTGTGTCACCGCGGCACAAAAGATGCTAGCCTTTCTTGACGAGCGAAATAAGAGCCATGAAACCATATGGAGAATGAGAGTTGGTATACATACCGGAACTATAGTAGCTGGTGTGGTAGGCAAAAAGAAGTTTGCTTATGATCTTTTTGGAGACACCATTAATACAGCTAGCAGGATAGAATCTGCTGGTGAAGCTGGTAAAATCAATATCTCAGAATCTACTTATGAACAAATTAAAAACGATTTTACATGTCATTCTCGAGGAAATATTTTTGCGAAGGGAAAAGGAGAATTGGGCATGTATTTTGTAGAATAAACTGTAGCTACCAACGTATATGGCGCGCAGTTACACCAATTATCGCCGAGCCATTATCCAAGTGCAAAAATCTTCACTTAGTGTCTGCCGTAGCCTTTTGCTCCACAGCCTGCATATCAGTGGTAATTTTATGTAGTAACACACCAAAATCATCTTGGTTGATAAGCCTACCATCTTTATTAGGGAAAATTTCTTTAACAGGAATTCTGTGATTAAGGTCAATGGTAAATTGATAGTAGTTGGTAAGCGACTCACCATTCGCAGTTAGCAACGGTACCGCTAAAATAATTGGCGCATCACTAGTTCCTGTCTCCAGCGGCACTATCCATGGCCTGCTAGAAGTAAGCACATTGGGATCTCGTTTTAGCGTAACTTTTGAACGAGGTATTCGTTTTTTATTCGTGTACCACAAACTATTTACGGCATCATAAGCGTCATAGGTTTCTTGTGCTGTTTGTACAACGGCTAAACTATCTAGTGTGGTTTCAATATTCGTAGTTGCTGTTTCATTAAAAGGAAGTTGGGATCGTAAGGTTTTCATACCGATATGAATCCCCAGTAAGTTGGAGTAAACATCTTCAACCGAAAAACTAGAAAATTTTTCTGGCATTATCGGAATGGTTGATGCTCCAAACCAGGTAGAAATTTCATGCCAAAGCGAAAGGTCATAGGTTATTTTACCAGCTAATAAAATACAATCGTTACTTTCTAGCGCTTCAGGAACATTCAAATACAACGTCTTGCGACCCGCCTCGTTACGCAGGTTTAAAATTACTTCGCCTTTACCCCTACTATCTAATATGGTGGTGTATAAATAGCGTGTCCAATCTATTTGATCACGCATATGACCAATATCAATAAAGCCACCTTTATTCGTATAAATTGTACCTGTACCTTCACGCTTATTGCCCATGTAGTGATGTTCACCTAAATCGGTTACACTTATCACCTGGTCAACATTAACAAACGGCACCCCCCATAATTTTAAATCATAACCAAACGCACAACACGCCCGTATAATACGCGGTGGAATTTTATCCAAATTAACGTCTGCAACAGCTGCTGTTTGTGCACGCATTGTTATGGGGCTAAGCACAAGACCTAAGAGTACAAATAGTGTGATACTATTTAATGTTGATTTGAAGCTATAAAATTTCATTATTGGTAGTGCTAAATTTTATAGCTGGTGGCGTTTCAGCATATCCGGATAGAGTTCATCTTCAACCCACATAAAATTCGGAAAAATGCGAATTATTTTTTCATAACACAATTTAGCTTTCTGTATTTGATTGGTAGCTTCGTAAGCCTGTCCCAAAGCCGTCATCGTATTTATATACATCCAATTATTAATTACCAAACCTTGTTTTTCAAAGCTTTCAACTGCCTTTATATAGTATTCAATGGCTTCATCTTTATCCCCTCCAAAAGCTGATGGACGATAATACATAGAGTTTCCTTTTTCTATATTACCTTGGATATTTTCGGGGTCTAATTCTATAGATTTATTGATATACCGCATGCTTTTCGGACCTAAGTATATCGCCTTTAAATTAGAAATACCAATCGTAAAAGCAATGTACGCTCCTTTGTATGCTTGTAGTGTTGCATCTTCAGGTGCGTCTTCTAATAACCTATCAATAATTGCCTCAGATTTATCAATATAGACCTCAGCCGTATCGTGTTTTTCTGCACCGATTAACCAAGCGGTATATCCGTAGTAATAACTGAGTAATTCCATTTGCTCCGCTACGTTATCATGACCTGCACTTTTTTCACAAGCATTCATGAGTACCAACCACTTATCCATATGACCACGTGAATAGGCTTTGTAAATGGAATCTCGGTAGGTTATGCTTTGAGAAAAACCAAAGTGCATTGATAGCAACAACGTCAAAATCCCCAGAACTAGTCTTGTAGTATGTTGCGGCCTTTCCATATTAATTTCTTCTGTTGATCATTAATTAGTCCTTTTAGTATTATCCCTAGAAATACTAGGTGTTGTGGCACTGTTAATACTACATTTTGAACGACCGATTGTTGGCTCGCCAAACTTACAAAAATTCGTATTGCCACTACGCCAGCAATATATGCGACTGACCACCCAATACCCATATAAAAATATAGGATGAATGGCGCTATTGTGGTAACAATTCCAAAGGCAATAGTGGTGATAATACTATTGCCAAAGAATTGAAATATATTTTTTGTAAATCCTTCTATAGCATCATTTAGTCCAAAATACATTCGGCATGATATTGCATCATCTCCCAATAGTGTATCACTAGCAAGACCTTTTTGTTTAAATAATCTTAAGATAGCGATGTCTTCTACACGGTGCGACTTACATTTTTCATGCGGCCAAATAGCTTTATATGTAACTGCATTAAACATCATAAATTGTCCGTTTGCTGCTGAAAACGCTACATTTTTTGACCTTCGAATTAGCGCTAGTGGCAATAAGCTTAGCAAAATCCAATTCATTAGGGGTACCGATATTTTTTCTCCTAGGGTGGCCACTATTTGCTTTGGAAAAATAGAAAGCAAGTGCAGCTCGTATCTCTGAAAGTGACTAATACTACGTTCAATTACATCTTCTTTCACACTCACATCGGCATCTAAATAAAGTAAAACTGTCCCTGTTGCTGCTTGGGCTAATTGGTGACAAGCATGATTCTTACCCAACCAACCTTTCGGTAGTTTTTCACCATTAATCAATTGTAATGCAGGCATTCGCGCAGCCCAATCACGGACAATACTTTCTGTTTTATCCTCTGAAAGGTCATTATACACAATGATTTCTAAATTAACGTATGCTAACTTTGAAATTTCTTCTAGTAGATTGCCAATATTTTCCTCCTCATTACGCGCAGGAATTAATATGGAAACCAAAGGCTTATGGGCTACTGAAATTACTTTTGGTAAATACGAAAACGAAAGATAGTTAACCAGTGCTACAAGGAGTCTGATGAACAATAAACCTATAAGAAAATAGCAACAGTATATCATGTCGCACCTTGTTTTGAAAAACATGTTTTTGCAAAACGATTAAATGCCAATTCCAAATCCTCAGCAGTGGTCGCTTCATTTATGTCTTGCGTTTCATAATAGGCATAAATATCTGGTCTCAGATTGGTGCCGTATTTAATAAGGTTGATATTAAACACCAATTGAAAATCTGTTCTTTTATTTTCTAAAATATGGGTCAGCAAGCCTTTTTCAAAAGTAAAATCCCTTGTGTATATGCTTTGTATTTTACCTTGTGGGAAAAACAAAAACATGTTCTCTTTATCTTCTAACACTTCAACAGCATAATCCAGACTTTCTAAACTAGAACGTTTGCCTTTACTAATTGAACATGCACCGAGTTTAGTTAATAGCATGTTTTTACGAAGCTCTTTCTCAAGCATCATAAAGTGAAGTCTTCGCTTGAATACTTTAAGGTTTAATAAGATCTGGATAAAACCATCGTAAAACGAGAAATGATTACTAATCATAAGAATTGGAAGTCCCTTATCCTCATAATCACCGATGTTCTTAACACTATTAAAAAAAAATCCAACTAAAATCTTCGTATAATAATTCGAAAATATAATCATGAATTTAGTATGCTTGGCTCGTATCATTTTTGAAAATATAAGTTGTGAATTATTATAATTACAAAAAAACCAAATTGCACAAAAAACAACCAGCGCGCCGGTCTATTATGTGTGTTTACTTTAAAATATTGAATAGCTGCATTGAAAATTAAGGCTAGTAAAAACCAGACCACATAATTACTTATGGGCGGATTATTTTCTGAGAATTGCCACATATCCATTAGAGGCGCTACTTTTTCCAATATAATATCGTAAACAATCATTAGTGTTGCTGCGCCGATAATAATCGGAATATTTTTAGAGGTGTATTTCGTAATAATACTATTTGAGGTATACACCAAGAAAACCCAATTAAGACCAATAACAATAGGCACCTCTGCTATTTTGTAACCAAGTCCGCGCCCATATTCATAAACACCAAACAATTTACCGGTAGATACACCAATAATTTCGACTACGATACTCACCACAAAAATACTTACTAAAACTATAATCGTTTTAAGACTCCATCCATTATGGTGCGAAAAGATTGCCCCAGTAACTAATACCAAGGTATAGGGTGTAACTAGTTTAAATAATTCATGGGTAAGCGGTGAAAAGAATAAAGCCAAACCAACACAGTAAAAAACCACAAAAGTTAAGGGTAGTCCATCGTTAACTAAGTATTTTATGGTCCGGTTCATCTATGATGCAGGTATTTCGTTAGCAACAATTTTAGCACTAGCTAAACAAAGTGGTATTCCCCCACCTGGGTGAACACTACCGCCTACAAAATATAAATTTTGAACACTTTTAAGAAAATTTGGATGTCTTAAAAAGGCAGCGAATTTAGAATTAGAAGAATTACCATACAATGCTCCTCCTTTACTAAGTGTATTTTGCTCAATAGTTATCGGCGATGCTATTTTCTCGCATGCTATATAATCTTCAATGTTTGTTTTAAGTGATTCGTTGATTTTATTAATAATGTTTTGTCTGGTAACACGAATAAGCTCGTCCCAATCTTCCGTACTATTCGCTGGAGCATTTACCATAACATACCAGTTTTCACAGTTTTTTGGTGCATCATTCTCAATCACTTTAGAACTGATAAAAATATAAATGGTTGGGTCTTTATCTATAGTTTTCGCTTCAAACAGATTATTAAATTCCGTTTTATAATCACTACTAAAAAGAATGTTATGTAAATCTAATTCTGGAAATTCTCTAGTAACTCCCCAATAAAACACTAAGGCCGAAGATGAAGGTTCTAAGCTTTTAATTTGTTTTTCTTTGGGGTGATCCATCAGGTTATTAATCACATAATTAATGTCTGAATCGGATACAATTTTATCGAAAGCATGTTGGGTCTCCCCTACCGTTATTCCCACCGCCTTTTTATTTTTTATATCGATGGAAGTTACCAACGAATTAAAATTAAAACGCACTCCTTTTTTAAGGGCGAGTTCATAAATATGTTGTACAATGGTATACATTCCTTTATCAGGAAAATAGGCTCCCAAATTATTTTCGAGATGTGCTATCACATTTAAGGTAGCTGGTGCTTTATACGGATTAGAGCCATTATAGGTAGCATACCTATCAAACAATTGAACCAACAGCGGACTTTTAAAATTGCGTTTGTTGGCCCCGTGCATGGTTTTATAAAATCGAATCTTATGCACCTGAAGCAGCGATTTTAAAACAGAAAATTTCATTAAATTTTTAACCTTGTGCAACGAGTTAAAAAGAAAAATGTCTGCAGTGATTTTATATATTAAGGAGGCACTTTTTAAATATTTAGTAATACTCGCTGGGTCTTCGCCAAACTTTTGAACGCATTCATCCGTAAATTTTTGTTGATCAGACCAAGCATTAAGTCGTTCACCACTATTGTAAAAATACTTACACAGTACCTCTAGTTTTTTATAAGCAAAACTGGAAGGTATGGGCTCATTAGCTGCGGCATATAGTTCGGTTACTAATTCTGGTAATGTAAATAGCGATGGACCAGTATCAAATCGATATCCATCCATTTTTATCTCACTAATTTTTCCACCGGGAGTAGCATTTTTTTCAAATACCGTTACGTCATGTCCTTTAGAGGCCAATCTACATGCTGCCGCCAAACCACCAATGCCAGAACCGATAACTGCAATTTTCATAACGCCTTTGATGTTTTAAATCGCTTTTCGAAAATATGAGTTAATGCCAAAGGAGATAACAACAACGAGAAATTATAAAACATATCTTCTAATGGTACTGAAAGTATGCGAACACCCAGAATTACATCAGGGTTATAATCAAAAACAGCTTGTTCAATTCCCGTACCTGTTAGCACTCCGTTTACGATAAAAAATGGAATTAACAATATCGGATAAATGGCTAAATAATATTCCACTACGTCCTTGGCAAAAATATAACTCAATAAAAGAATTACAGCCAGTATAAGAAAATTAATAGAAGTATAGGTAAGGTCGCTATATACAACTGAAATTATAAGGGACGTTCCAACAATTATATAGGTTAGAATTTTTGTCCATTTCGCATTGAACTTAAATTTTGGAAAATGAAATTGCACGGCATAAAATGAAAAGGCACAGGCATACGGAATAGCTATAAAAAAAAGATATTCTTCTAAAGGAAGCTTATTAATATAAATGCCCGAATTATATCTTGGGTTAAAAAACCAACAGCCTATATCCGTAAAGATGATATCCCAAGCAACAAAAAACACCATTGTAATTAAAATCGCCGGAAGCAGAAATTTCCAACGTTTATAAAGTCTAAGATTTTTCTCAAAACTCATCGCCAGTGGCCCAGCTATTGAAATAATAAGAATAATTAAATAGAGTGACATCGTTTGTAATTTTCTTATGTGCTATGCCAGCGAAAATTTATTAGTGGTGTAAATAGATATTAAAGCCCACATTTTTACCCTATTCGGAATTCGAATTCGCTCATTAAGCAATTTCTCTACTGGGGTACATTTTATTTTGGTAGTTAGTTTACTGTAATACAAATATGCCGCATAAACACCGCTTCTAGAATTACTAGGCAGCTGTTTAATACCTTCTAAAGCGACACTAAAATCTTCATCAATATCTTTAATTATTACTTTCTTTATGTCTTCGGTGAGTTCGTTATTTCTTAAAATCGGAAAGTAGATACGGTGTAACTCATTAATATCATTATTAATATCACGCAAGAAATTTACTTTCTGAAAAGCAGATCCCAAACGCATAGCAGCAGGTTTTAAAGCCTCGTAACGTTCGTTATCTCCATCAACAAAAACCTTAAGACACATGAGTCCCACAACATCTGCCGATCCATAAATATATTCTTCTATTTCTGCATCTGTAAATTCGTTTTTAGATAAATCACTACGCATACTTTTTAAGAACGCTTGTATTAAAGCATCATCAATATTGTATTTACGAACGGTCAATTGAAACGAATTAAGTATTGGATTTAGACTTATGCCGCGTTCATAGGCACGGTAGTACTCTTCTTCAAAACTCGAAAATAAAGTAGCCTTATCGTAATCATGAAAGGTATCTACGATCTCATCGGCAAAACGCACAAAACCATAAATACTATAAATGCTATCGCGTATCGATTTATCAAACAGTTTTATACCCGCTGAAAATGAAGTGCTATAATTTCGTGTAACAATTTTACTGCACTTAAATGATACCTCATCAAATAATTCCTTCATTACTGCTTTTTTAGTTTTTCGAGCGTAAGATCTGCTGCAATCTTCCCGGATATAATTGTAGTTGGAACACCTGGGCCGGGAACAGTAAGTTGTCCTGTGTACACTAAATTCTTCACTTTTTTATTTTCCATTTTTGGTTTTAAAAACGCTGTTTGCATCAACGTATTAGCTAAACCATAGGCATTTCCTTTGTATGCATTATAATCAGTTACAAAGTCATTAACACCAAACGATTTTTTAAAAAGTATATTGTCATTTAAACTTTGGTCGGTAATTCGCTCCATACGTTCAATTAATTTTTTAAAGTATTCTTCGCGTATAGCTTCAGAATCTTTCAAACCAGGTGCTAAGGGAATTAAAAATATACCCGCTTCTTTTCCTTCCGGTGCCATAGTATCGTCAGTGATACTTGGAAAGCTCGTATAAAATAATGGCGCTGATGGCCACGAAGGTTCCCCGTAAATAGTATCAATATGTTTATCGAAGTCCGTATCAAAAAACAAGGTATGGTGGTTTACGTTTTTCAGCTTTTTATCAAAGCCCACAAAAAACAATAATGCAGAAGGTGCAAAGGTCTTTTTCTCCCAATACTTTTCGTTGTAATTTTTGTTGGGTGTATCCAACAAGGTCTCGGTATGGTGGTAGTCGGCACCAGAAATAATAAAATCGAATGGTAGTGATTCGTTGTTTACGCGTAAACCTGTAGCTATATTATTATCGACTTCAATTTTTTCTACAGGGGCATTGGTTTTAATTGTTACACCCAATTCATTTGCCAGTTTTCCAAAACCTTGAATTACCTTGTAGAAGCCACCTTTAGGATGCCACGTTCCCAAAATCATATCGGCATAATTCATAAAGCAATAGAAGGTGGGAATATTTTGTGGTTTAGCGCCTAAGAAAATAACCGGGAATTCTAGTATTTTAATTAAACGCGGACTCTTTACATTCTTACGAATTGTTTTACTGATGGAGGTCGCAAATTGATTTAAACGACTCACCGTTGCAAAAGTCACCAGTTCTAGCGGTGATTTCCCCGGGCGATAAATTACTTTATCCATTGCGGCATTGTAATTAAACTCAGCCATTTTCAAAAACTTTTTTAAAAACTTGCTGCTACCTGGCTCTTCTTTTTCAAAAGCTTTATACAAAAGATCGAGACTAACAGACACCTCTAGAGCATCGTCTTTATCGAAATATACTTTGTAGCCAGGATCTAATCTAGAGAGTTCGTAGTAATCGGAACTATTGCGATTAAAATCAGAGAAGAAGCGCTTAAATACATCGGGCATCCAATAAAAAGTTGGCCCCATATCAAAGGTAAAACCGTCTTTTCTAAATTGACTCGCTCTACCACCAATCGCTTCGTTTTTTTCAAATAGGGTAACGGCATTACCTGCTTGTGCTAAATAACACGCAGCAGACAAACTCGAAAATCCAGAGCCTATAATAGCAATTTTCTTCATGCAATTTCACGTTGATGCAATACAATCACTACTTAAAAGCATTAATTCGGGTTACAAGCCTGTGTTAAAGGTGTTTTTCCGAAAGCTGGTTAGGCGTTAAAACTATTTAAAAAGCTGTATGATTTTTACTTCTTGTTCCGTTGAATTTTTGACACTAATTTATCTTTTGCAAAAGTAATAATCTTTTTGAAACTCGCCTATTTTTCAGTTGGACGCCTGTTGCGGTACATTTTTACGTACCTCGTATAGTTTCATTGCAATTTGAAAGTAAGCGGATAAAAAATTAAGGCTAAATTATTCAGCTATTTCGGTACAATACGTTGTAGGTTTTTAGTGATAGTATCACGCGTTTTATGAGTAAGAGGTGCACACTAACGCAAATTGAAAATTATTGTAGCACAAAAAAACACACCTACCAATTAACTACAAGTACCGCTCTATTTTCTTACAAAAAGTTTTATATTGCAGTAGCATTTATAGTGCAACCTCCCCCGATAACTTAGTACAAAAAAATATTTAAGCACTAGTTGCTTTATACAGCTTTATTGCGAAATAAGTGTATTAGTGTGTATGGCCATTTGTTGTGTGCAATTTGAATTATGACAAAAAGAAATCCAAATCACGTAAGTAATGAATTAAACAGTTTGTTTATAAATTACAGACGTAGTATCATAAATACTTGGAGAGATTATAATTATTTAGACTATTCAACAGAAGAACTGAAAAGAACCTGTGAAAAAGACCCGAAAAGTGTTAATCTTACCATAGGAAATTTGTATAATAAAGGCACAAAGACATTCTATTCAAAGGATATTTGGGGGATGACAGAAAGAATCCTGAAAAACTCTATTCCATCTAGAACACTAATTCAGGCCGTTTCACAAACGGAACACTTTCTTCAAGATTTAACTAAAATAGTCTACAAAGAATTTCCCGAAAAAATAACAAGCCGAGACTCTGTAGAACAAATAGGTCAACAGGTCAAGCTTATGAGTACCATAATGGGAAGCGATTCTAAAGAAGAGATGATTGACAAATTGATTGAGGAAAAAATTAGAGGGATATTTTATGGAAAACCAACAGATTTTTTTGAAAAAGACAAAACTAAAATAGGATTAGGTAGTGTTTTTAAAGAAGACTATTCCAATGCTTTATCACAGTACTTAGAAATTACAGGTCGAAGAAACATTTGGATTCATAATAGTGGTAAAGTGGACAGGAAGTACAAAAGAGAAAACCCAAGTTCGACAGGTAATCTAGGCTCAAAATTAAACATTGACAGAGTATATCTTAAAGAATCTATTATTCTATTAAAAGATATTTCGGGTATGACTACAAAGCTTGTAATGACCAATAATTTTGGTGCTACAAAATTCCACAAGTTCTTAAATAGTTCGGTCAATCAGTTTGAAAAGAAATTTAAAAACTAAAAATGAGTGATTTGAATGTATCGGTTACAATACCATTGGATGAAAACGGAATGATGGGACGAGAATGTTTAGAATGCGAACAGTATTTTAAGCTAAAACCAGGTACAGGTTTAGAAACTGACCATTGCCATTGTCCATATTGCGATTACGAAGGAAATGCTGATACCTTTTGGACTCAAGCACAATTGGAATATGCTCAGAGTATAGCAATGCAACAGGCTTTTAATAAAATTGTAAAACCGCAACTTGACAAGCTAACTAATTCATTTAAACAGCTCGAGAGAAACTCACGAAATAGTTTTATTCAATTCAAAGTAAAGACTTCTGGAAATAACATAAAATTCCCAATAAAATACTACTCTGAAAGTGAACTGGAAACAATTCTGACTTGTGACAACTGTGGCCTTCATTTTGCCATTTATGGTGTTTTTTCAAATTGTCCAGATTGTAATAAAACTAATGCTTTTCTTATTTATGAAAAGTCACTAGAAGTAATTAAGAAGAAACTTGCAATTTTTTCTAAACCCGAAATTCCTAATGATATTATTGAAATTTCATTAAGCTCAATTTTAACATCTTTAATTTCCACATTTGATGGACTAGGAAAAGAATTACGAAATAAAAAACCCGACCACTACCCTTCAAAACCAAGAAATTTATTTCAAAATATTTATGTGCTTAATGAGAAAATGAACAATTTCATTTCGGATAATCATACTAATTTTGATGGACTTATAAAGTACTTTCAAATTCGACATATTTTTGAACATAATATGGGAGTTGTAGATACTGATTGCGTAAAGAAAGTCCCTGAATTATCTAACTTGAGCGGAAGAAAATACATGCTGAGCATTAATGAGTTAGATGAGTTTATTAAACTAATGAGTGAACTAGGAAATATAATTAAAGAGGATTATAACAAGTAAAAACAGCACACAATTACTTATAAGAAAATAGATAATTTTGCAATAAAAATTCGAAAAATTACGCAGGAATTAAATGATTAATAAAAAAATATTCTTAAGTCATTCTTTCAATGACAGAAAAATAGCAGAAAGGATTATTGACAAGCTACTTGTTGAAACAATAAAAATCAATAAGTCTGAAATATTCTTTACATCTAAAAGAGAAACTGGAATTAGGTCTAGTAAAGTATGGCGAGAACAAATAAGGGAACAGCTTCTGAACTGTAACTTGTTTATAGCCCTGATAACCCCAAGCTATCATCAGAGCCAAATGTGTCAGGCGGAATTAGGAGCTGCATGGGTTAATGGGAAAACTATTTATTGTTTATATCTACCTCCAATAACCACTAATAATTTCTCCGTAGTTATAGCAGACCGCCAAGCAGACAACCTACGAAACAAAGAAGAAGTAAAATCATTTATAGAACAGATAACTGACGATTTGAATACTAAGTATAATCGAAAGTTGAATATATCAAATTTGGATGATGGACTTAAGAAATTCTATAAATCTTTAAGGGCATACTTGAGAAAAAATGCTTCTAATTTAGGTATCGAATACAATGAAAACTCCAAAGAAAAATTAGATAATCATCAAATTTTGATTCCTGAAATTGATATGGAGTCAATTAAGAAAAATGCAAAATCTGAATATGCAGATGATTTTTCGATGCAGGAGTATACAATTAATGAGCAGGTTGATTCCTATGCGGAACTTGAGAAAATACTAAATAATAATAGTCACAGAAGTGAATTAAAAGTAATTATAGAAAAAGCCTTTAGAGAATGGGATAAAAATTATTCAATGATAGTCTATACAATAAAGGAGCAGCTTGATTCTTTAGATAGACTGGGATAAAAACTGCACACAACAAGACCTATAGCAAATAGGACGTTAAGTGCTATATTTAAAGGTTTTTCGTATTTGTTAAGGCCGCCATATCTTTTGGATTTGGCAATAAAAAAAGGAAAATTAATTACAAAACAAAAAGCTTTGGCTACGAGCTAAACGGAAAGGTAAGTGCTTATCAACCGCCCTACTTTTCATATACTAACCGATGATGTAGCATTATTCATATCATTTTTATTGTTTTTAAAAGTATTCATATGTTCGCTGCGCTTGGAACACCTGCGTCGACCAAAATCCCTTCATATCGTTTTGCCCCCGCCCCTTCTCGCACACTGCTCTCGCAGCTGTCGCACGGTCTTTTGGAAATGCTATAGCATCGCAGTGCTATGTAACAAAACTGCTATCTCGTCGTCCTCTATAACAAACCAATCATTAAATCAATGTTAGCAAACATAGCAGAACGAAAAGAAGCGTGGAAAACAATATTTTTGTTTCTTGTATTAGTTGTTATTCTTACTTCGCCTTTCCATTATGCAATAGTAAATTTATATCCTTCACGAATATATGTTGGGGCTATAATGTGGTGTCCTGCAATAGCTGCGTTTATAACCCTAAAAATAAAAAGGCGTAAAATTTCATCTCTAAATTGGAATTGGGGCGATTGGAAATACATTCGATTGTCTTATTTTATTCCAGCTTTAGCGGGTATAATTACCTATATACTTATCTGGATTTTTGGATTTGGAAATTTAGCAAATACAGAAGTTATTACTGAATGGGCTAATGAACTTCAGCTAATGGGAATAGGAACTTTAGACACCATACCAATTGTAGTAATAGCCATACTCTTGTTAGGAACTGTTGAAGTAATTAGATCAGCCGCAACCACTTTAGGAGAAGAAATTGGATGGAGAGGTTTTTTTATTTATGAATTAAGAAAAGTGCTTTCTTTTACAAGTGTTTCTGTTTTTAGTGGAATTATTTGGGCAGCTTGGCATTGGCCGTTGTTCGTTTACTATAGTAATAATGCAATATTGGAATTTTTAGCCTTTTTGACAACTTGTATTTTTATGTCGTTTACTTTGACATACTATACTTTTAAATCTAAAAGTCTTTGGCCAGCGGTAATTTTCCACGCAGTAAGTAATGTTTATATACAAAAAATAATGCCTCCCTTAACGACAAAAATTGAAGGAACAGAACATTGGCTTGGAGAAAATGGAATTATGTTTACAATTATTACTTGTGCTTTTGGAATTTACTTTTGGAGAAAAGCAATTAAAGAAAAAATGTAAATAAAAAACACAGCGACTAACAAAGCCTAAAATTCATTGCTTGCGGATTTCCTAAACGGAAATCACGCGCAAAAAATTATCTTTAGGTCCCGCTGGATTGTCCTCTTGACGAATCACAGCAACAAACCTTAACCCAACCGTTGGCATTTAAAAAATCACTCGAACTTTGATTAAAATTCGAGTGATAAATGAAAATTAACTAATTGTTTAATCGTTGTTTTACAGATTGAACGGTGTCTAAAATAGATTTTTCAAAAGAAATTGGCTTCCAATTAAACACTTCCGTTGTTTTGCTAATATCGGCGTTATACGTGTTTCCGATAAAAGGTTTCATACCTTTTAAATCGCTATTAAAATTAGACATGAATTTTAATAAGAAATTGGGACCTTCTAAAGTACTTACTTTATCATTTCCATTTGATTTTAAAATTTGTGCCATTTCTTTAAATGAATATGGATTTTCGGTGGCAACCACAAATCGTTGTCCATTCGCTTTATCATTCTCTAAAGCCTTAACGTGTATACGAGCAATATCTCTTACATCTGACATATTAATGCGCACTTTGGCAAGCATTGGCATTTTACCTGTAATCATATCCTTAACGATATTCATTGATTCACCAGAGAGTTTATCTGATAAGGTTGGCCCCCAAATAGGACCTGGATTAATCACAACCAATTCCAACGTATTATTTCCTTTTTGAGTTTTAATAAAATCCCAAGCACTCTTTTCGGCAAGGGTTTTACTTTTTACATAGGCAGACATATTTTTCGCATTTGGATTTGTCCAAGTATCTTGTTTTATGTTTAAGGACTTATTGGCATCACCAAACATTGCAACGATAGAGGAAGTTAAAACCACTCTCTTAACACCTGCGTTTTTAGCAAAACTTAAAGCACGTTGTGTACCTTCAATAGCAGGCTTTATCAGCTCGTTTTCATCTTTAGGCTCACTTGCAACATAAGGCGAGGCAATATGAAGTACATAGTCACAATCTTGCATTGCCTCCATCCAACCTTCATCTTTTAAGAGATCAAGTTCACAAAATTCTAAATTACCATGAGGTTCAACTTCATTTTGAATTGCTCGTGTTAATTCATCTGTTTTAGATAAGTTTCGTACGGAACCTTTAACCGCATATCCATTTTTCAATAATTCTACTGCTGCGTGCAAACCAACATATCCTGAAATTCCGGTTACTAATACTTTTTTCATTTTATATATTTTATTGATGTCAAATTATTACTTGCTAATTGCAAGCAAAGATAGAATATTACTTTTGTTTTGCAAGTAATAAATAATAAAATCGTATTTTTACAGCATCTTATTACGATTATATCACATTAAAAATGGAAGATAAATTTAGATGCAACTGCCCCATTACCAGTGCTATTGATGTTATTGGAGATAAATGGTCTTTAGTAATTATTAAGCAAATGCTGACTGAAGAGAAAAAAACATTCAAAGATTTTATGGAGAGTGAAGAAGCTATTGCCACAAATATTTTGTCTTCGAGATTAAAAATGCTCGAAGAATTTAAACTAATAATAAAGGGTAAACTTCCAGAAAACAAAAAAACAAACATCTATACTTTAACAGAAAAGGGAATTGCACTGACACCAATAATTGTAGAACTATTAATTTGGAGCGATAATAATCTACGGGAATTTCATTCAGATTTATATGCAGGAGAACAGTTGGAAATGGTAAAAAGTGACAAGGAAAAGTTCACTAAACATATCATAGAAAACTATAAGAAAAATAACGGGCTACAACACGCTATATAAAAAATTACGGTATTATGTATGCGTCATAAAAGGTCGTTGCTCCCTTACTATGTCTGAATTTCCGTTGGTAATTCCTTGCACGCAAACCCGCAACTATTTTTATACCAGACCGTTGCCACAATTTAAGAAACTAAATTTTCTATGAATAAAAAAATAGGTTTAAAAGAAGCAATTTCCATCGGAATAGGTGGAATGGTGGGTGGTGGTATTTTTGCAGTTCTGGGTCTGGCAGTATCTCTCGCCAAAGGTGGCACACCCATAGCTTTTTTATTTGCTGGTATTTTAGCATTAATAACGTCTTATAGTTATGTTAAGCTATCAAAAAAGTATCCTGACCGAGGTGGAACCGTTAAATTTATCAATCAAGGTTTCGGAAAAACAGTTTTTAGTGGCGGAATTAATAATCTATTGTGGATAAGCTACATCATTATGCTTTCTCTTTACGCTTCGGCATTTGGATCTTACGCACCGAATTTATTCGAGCTAACTCAAGACAAAATTATGGATGCACACATTTATGCAAGTGCAATTATTGTTTTAGCTACAGCGATTAATTATTATAGTATTGCGGTAGTAGGCAAAATAGAGTCGTACGCCGTAATTATTAAATTGGTAATCCTAATTTCATTTATTTTTATTGGTGCGTATGGTTTAATGGGCAACCCAAATGTTGCTCAACTTGCCATATCTAATTGGGAAGCACCGATTAAGTTATTTGCAGGCGGAATGGTAATTTTCGTTGCGTATGAAGGATTTGAACTTATCGCTAATGCAGCACCAGATATCATTAATCCTGAAAAGAATATTCCACGAGCGTATTACTATTCCGTAATTTTTGTGATTGTGTTATACATCATTATTGCCTTAGTAACTGTAGGCTCACTTCCTTTTACCGAGATTGCAACTGCAAAAGATTATGTGTTGGCAGAAGCAGCAAAACCTATGCTAGGTAAGGTTGGTTTTACAATAATTACAATAGCAGCATTAATTTCTACTTTTTCCGCCATTAACGCATCGCTTTATGGCGGAAGTAAAGTCAATTATGAAATTGCGCAAGACGATGAATTACCACATCACTTTTTAGCAAAACTTTGGAATCAACCCATTGGCTTACTGATTACAGCAGTGGCCACACTAATTGTAGTAAACGTACTTAAACTAGAGAGTATATCAACAGCAGGCAGCGTTGGTTTCTTGCTCATTTTTGGTGTCGTTAATCTTGTTGGATATCGCCTATCTAAAGATACCGGTAGTTCTAAAATAATTCCGTTGGTAGGTTTTGTACTCTGTATGATTGCTACAGTAATCTTAATTAACCAACAATACAATTCAAATACCATTGGAGTTATAATTTCAATAGCCATTATTAGTATATGTTTTGTAATGGAGTGGATTTATAAAAAGACAGAGAAGAAGAAAACTACGCCGAACAATATAGAACTGTAATAGCGTAAACGCCTGCTGATAGCATGGTTTGGACTATTCAAGTATGGCGCAAGGTTATGGCGCATTAGTTGAAGAAAAGAGGTGTAGCATTACTCATATCATTTTTATAGTTTTTTAAAGATATTTATTTGTTCGCTGCGCTCGTGACGCCTGCACCAACGAATATCCCTTGATCTCGCACCGGCGGAAAGTATTAAATAGTGGTATTAATCTATACAGAAAACAAACTTAAAATTTAGCTACAATTACCACTAGGTAAACAATATAAATTTATTCTAGGCCAGGAAAATATACCATTCTAAGCCCTTAATTTTTGCAACAGTTCGTCTTTTCTTCTCACGGCAACCTCTATTTTGGTTTTATCTGACAAGGTTATGTAGCCTCCTTTTCCTTTGGTGTAGGTTTTTATATAACTCAAGTTGACGAGGTGCGATTTATGGACTCTAAAAAACATGTTTTCGTCTAGTATGTCCTCAAAATATTTGATAGTTTTTGAGGCGGTTATCTTTTTTCTAGATAAGGTATGTATATGGGTATAGTTTGTATCCGATTGAAACCTGATGATTTCTTTGGTATCCATCATGGTAAAACCGTCTACCGTTGGTATCGCTATTCTTTTAGAGGATGGTTTGTTCTCTTTAAAATTATGAAACAGGACATCTATTTTTTTTGAAGCTTCTTTCAGGCTTTTTTGTTGCCTTAACTTTTGAAGGGCATTGTCAAGCTCTGTATTATCTATAGGTTTTAACAAATAGTCCAAGGCAGAGAATTTTATGGCCTTTAACGCGTATTTGTCATAAGATGTGGTGAAAATTACTTCAAAATCTATACTGTTTAATTGTGATAGAAGGTCAAAACCAGTCTCATTTCCCAGTTGTACATCCAAGAACAGTATATCTGGGGTTATTTTGGCAATTTCCTTTTTTGCCTCACCAATTGTTTTACAAAGGGCTATTATTTGTATGTTGTGTATACTTGATTGTAACAATCGCTCTAGTCGGTCGATGCAGTGTTGTTCATCATCAACTATTAATGCTTTTAACATGCTGTTCTTAAAATTGAAGTTCTAAGGGAAGTGTTATTTCAACGCGTACCCCTTCTGGTTTATCCATCAAATTAATGGATCCCTTTTTGTTTTTTATATGGCTCAGAATATCGATACGACTTTTTGTAATCTTAATACCAAAAGATCCGTTCGATTTTTTCTCCCCCATATTCTTTTTGAGTTGTCCTACACCGTTGTCATCCACCACATATTTTAGCATATCACCCTCTTTTTCAATTTTAATAGCAATGTGTCCATCTCCGTTTTTAGGGGCGATCCCGTGCCAAATACTATTTTCTATAAAGGGCTGCAAAATTAGTGGGGGAACCAGTGTGTTGTTGGGTTCAATATCTTGGTCGATTGTAATTTTATGGTGCAATTTATTTTCTAAACGTATGGCCTCTATCTGCATATAAAGTTCCATCAGTTCAAGGTCCTCGTTTAAGGTAATCGATTTTTTCTCAGAGTTTTCGAGAATTGCCCGTGTCAGCTTAGAGAATTTGACCAGGTAGTCATCTGCTTGTTGAATATCGTTTTTAGAAATAAATTCACTGATGGAATTGAGCGAGTTAAAAATAAAATGGGGGTTCATTTGTGAGCGTAACGCCTTAAGTTCCGTCTCCGATACCTTGGCATTGAATTCGGCGCTCTTCTTTTTTTCCAGCTCATCGCGTCTACGCTTGTAAATATAATAACCAAGGATGGACAGCAGCACTAATAAAATGGCTCCAATCAAATAAATATTCTTTACCAGTTGCTGCCGTTTGATCTCTTCATTGGCGACCGCTTGTTGGCGCTCCATCTGAAATTGCATTTCCTTACGGGTCAATTCCGATTTCTTTTCTTCATTTAGTACGCTGTCTCTTAACTTTATATGCTTTTTGTAGGCATTCAAAGCCTCGGCCATTTTACCATT
>NZ_JBDVFA010000071.1:0-55466 GCF_039941195.1 Aurantibacter sp.
AATTTCATTTACATTAAATAAGTTATCCAGTACTATTTCGATTTTACCTTTAAAAATACTATCACCATAATTTTGTTGTTTTGCTAAATATGCTCCAAATCCACTCATTACAGTATCGTTGATGCGTTGCCCATAATTATAAATAACATTAGGTCTTGATTTTAATTTTGCAGCAGCATCTGCAAAATTGACAAAATATTCCCCCTCTATATATGCCTTATAAATGTAGGTGCCAATATTTTTAACGAGTTGTTTATCAAATATGTCTATTTTACCATTACTACTTTTATAAAGTAATTCTAGATAGTCGAATAACTTTCCCCCTGCATGACTCCAATATGTTGGTCCTTCTTCGCAACCACCATCGTCTTTATAATAATTAAGAAACTCATCTACAGAGAGCATACTTTTTTGAACATTTACACTTCTTGTAATTGAATCTTGCTCCAAAAGCATAATACAATTCAATGCATTATAATTACACCATGGATTCCAATTATTAACTCTTTCATTGGTATAGCCCATCCAACCAAAATCAGTTCGAGTATAGTATGGTTTTAATACTTTTTCATAGATTTCTAGTCGTAGGCGTTTTAAAATTAAAGGATTAACCTTATCAATTTCCTCTTCCAAAAAATAATGTGTCCATGCTAAGTTAGCTGCAACCTTTCCAACGCCTAAATCAATAGTAGGTTCTAATACATCAGGTATGCCCGCACCAACTCGTTGTAAAGATAAATGAGCAGAATTACCCCAATAGGTTTGTTCGCTGTAGTAAAAAATTCCATTGATAATATCTTTTATAAACCGCCCTTTGCCTTCAATTAACTCAGCTAAAACCAACATTTCAAACGCCGCTAGATTTTTACGATATGGCTTCTCCATTATCGTACGACTTCCACTTTTTGTAAATTCTAAATAGTGAGAAACTGGAATATATTTCCATTCAAAATTCAAGTAACTTTCTCCTTCTTTTATGTACGCTTCTTTTAAATTTTGAGGAATTTTTTGCCACTCCACCCTGTCTTTATAATCTGGATAAGTTACCCAAGATTGGTCCTTTACAACATGTTTTTTAATGGTATCGTAAGAATAATTTCCGCTTAATAAATTCCGGTAAGCTTGTGCATTTATATGCTGAACAGTAATAAAAAAAACAGAAAAAAAAAGTAGTGCTCTCATCAAGGGTTTGGTTTTAATAAATCTCAACAATTTATTTTTGGCCCTAGTAAGTTCACAATTTATATACTTACAAACAAGTTTTAAATTGAGTAAATGAGCAAATTATTATTTATGCCTTTTGAGCAATTCTGCCTCAATATCTTTAAGTGTAAAACCTTTTGCTTGAAGTAACATTAAATAGTGAAATAACAAATCAGCACTCTCGTATAGAAATAATTCATCGTTAGCATCCATAGCTTCAATTACAGTTTCTACAGCTTCTTCGCCAACTTTTTGAGCAATTTTATTTATTCCTTTTTCAAACAAAGATGCAACATAAGATTTGCTAGAATCTGAGGATGTTCTGCGTTGCTCAATAACTGACTCTAATTCAGATAAAAAACCAAAATTCGATGTGTTTTTTTCACTCCAACAGGTATCTGTTCCTGTATGGCATGTTGGCCCTATAGGGTTTACAGAAACTAAAAGAGAATCATTATCACAATCGTTTTTAATAGCTACCAATTTTAGAAAGTTACCACTCTCTTCACCTTTGGTCCATAAGCGCTTTTTAGATCTACTATAAAAAGTTACGTTTTTTGTTTCCTCTGTTTTTGCAAAAGCTTCGGCGTTCATATAACCAAGCATTAATACATTTTTAGTAGTAGCATCTTGTATTATGGCCGGCACTAATCCATCGTTATTTTTATCGAAATCTATTTTCATTTTATTATTGTTTGTTTATACTGATAAAAAGACTGAATAAATCTTATTTATATAGTAGTCAACTTTTATACTTAATTCATTCGCAATAGGTATATTGGGAAACCCAATCCTTGTTCTTCATTAAAAATTTTCAAGCCAAATTTTTGATATAATTTCACATGGTCCTCCGAAGCCGTATCAACAATTACTGGTAATGTATTGTCTTTAAAATCACTAAATACCTGCATAATTAATTTTGCCGCCGTTGTGGTACCCTTATATTCATTTTTTACCGCAAAAATCATAGGACGAATATATTTACCTTTTGGGTAATTACGTTTTATAATATTTTGCCTTTTTAAAACCTTACCTACCCTCATTATTCCTATTCCTTTAAAAGCTAATTTTAGAGAAGATAATAATCCTGAAAAACTAAATTTATCTTTGTGAGCATAAGTAATTAATAAGCAACTAGCACGATTATCCGATAAAAAAACCTCACCCGTTCGCATAGCTTTATCAAATAAATACCCCATGAGTATCCGCATACGTTCTACCCGTTTATCATCTTGCTTAAGAACAAAATTAATCGCGTTATCCTCATCAAGTGGTTCAAAAGCTTCGACTAAAATATCAACAATCAGCTTTTTATCTTTATGTTCTGCTCTAATCAATAGTACTACACAGTTTTTAAACGCGAACAGGAATTCCCTTTTCCTGCAAACTCGTTTTTAATGTTTCAATTTTGATTTCTTTAAAGTGAAAAACACTAGCGGCTAAAGCTGCATCTGCCTTCCCTTCTTTAAATGTATCTGTAAAATGTTGAATGTTACCAGCACCTCCAGATGCAATAATAGGAATATTTAACTCTTCAGATAATTTTGATAGTGCTTTATTCGCAAATCCATTTTTAGTGCCATCATGATCCATTGAAGTAAATAAAATCTCACCAGCGCCTCGTTGCTCTACTTCTTTAGCCCAGTCGAATAATTTTATTTCTGTGGGTACCTTACCGCCCACTAAATGAACAATCCATTCACCATTAATCTGTTTTGCATCAATAGCAACTACAATACACTGCGAGCCAAATTTCGCAGATAAATCATTAATTAATTGCGGATTCTTTACCGCAGATGAATTTATGGAAACCTTATCGGCACCATTATGCAAGAGAATATCTACATCTTCAATGGAAGAAATTCCACCACCGACGGTAAATGGTATATTGACTTTCTTTGCAACACGATATACCAAATTTGCTAGCGTTTTACGTTTTTGTTCAGTTGCTGAAATATCCAAAAACACCAATTCATCAGCACCTTCTTGACTGTAAATTTCGGCGAGTTCAACAGGATCTCCTGCATCACGTAAATCAACAAAATTTACGCCCTTAACCGTTCTCCCATCTTTTATATCTAAACAAGGAATTATTCTTTTTGCGAGCACTATCTACTTATTTTTTAAATTTAAATCTTGTCCTTCATAAAAACCAAGATCTTTATTTTTTAATTGTTTCACCCAGAATGCAATTTGACCTGTATGGTACGAATAATGTTCAACAGCGTGAATAATTATCCCTACTCCAGAAAATGAGAATCCTTGTACCGACCTAACTTTTATGAGCTGCTCCATCTTCGCATCAAAAATAACACGCTTAGCAGTACCTACAGTATCCTCAAGTTTTTTTAATAATTCATCCTTTGTAAAGCCATTATTTGCTGAAAATTCCAAATCACGATTTCTTTCATCCTCTGTTTCTCCTAGTGATGAAATGATATACTGACTTATGTTTCCACATAAATGCAAAATCAAATTAGCGATGCTATTTAAAGATTTGTTTGGTTTCTGCCATATTTCTTCTTCCGTTATTTCCAACAAACTCTTTTGTATCATACGGCTATTTTCTTCCATGCGATATAAGGCATTGTTCACCAACTCTTGTGCTAATTTATCTTCTGCGCTCATTATATCAGGATATAGTTTTCTAATTGTTTTAAGCTAATTCTATTTTCATAAATAGCTTTACCGATTATAGTTCCTTCGCAACCAAGCTCGGCCAGTTTTGGTAATTCATCAAAGGTTGATATTCCACCAGATGCAATTAATTTTAAACCTTTATTTTTAGAAGCATTAATTATCTTTTCATACAAATTAATAGATGGACCTTCTAACATACCATCTTTACTTATATCTGTACAAATCACATATTTAATTCCCTCCACTTGGTATGACTGTATAAAAGGAATTAATTCCTCTTTTGATTCTTCTTGCCAACCAGAAACGGCAACTTTTTCGTCCATAGCATCCGCTCCAAGAATTATTTTATCTGCGCCAAATTTATTAATCCAACCAACAAATGTTTCTTTATCTTTTACTGCAATACTACCCCCAGTTATTTGGCCAGCTCCGCTTTCAAAAGCAATTCTTAAATCATCATCTGTTTTTAAACCACCACCAAAATCAATTTTTAAGGATGTTCTTGTTGCTATTTGTTCTAATACTTTATGATTTACAATGTGCTTAGATTTTGCACCATCTAAATCAACTAAATGTAAATGTTGTATTCCATGCGCTTCGAATTCTTTTGCTACTTCTAAAGGATTTTGATTATACACTTTTTTAGTATTATAGTCTCCTTTTGATAGTCGTACACATTGCCCTTCTATAATATCAATTGCGGGGATAATTCTCATATTTATCAGTACTTAGAGTTAAGTATTAAGTAACCCATTTTAAATTAAACTTTTCTGAAATGAATAATTCATTCTCTTAATTTCACTGCATAATTCCAATATTCTATTTATTTCAATCTCAGAAATAAATTTAAGTCTAAGAATTAAAAGTAACTGTGTTTCCAATTCTGCAGTGGAGCCATTTGTAATACTCAGAAAATGAATAAACTCTTTTTTTGAATTTCTACCTGCTCCCTCCGCAATATTAGATGGAATAGATATACTGCATCTTTTTATCTGAGAAGTTAAACCAAATCTTTCATCTTCAGGTAACTGATTAGTCAAACTATAAACAAGTTCTACTAATCTCATTCCTTTTTCCCAAATCTTTAATTCTTTATAATTATTCATAACATATCTTCGTACTTTGTACTTATTACTTCATAGTAAGAAAGTTTCGTAAAATTAATTGTCCGACTTCACTACTTTTTTCGGGGTGAAATTGTGTGCCATAAAAATTTTCTTTTTGTAAAGCTGCACTATATGTTACTTCATAGTCACACTCAGCAATAGTTTCTTCACATATGGGGGCGTAATAACTGTGCACAGAATAAATATGTTCTTTATCGCTTACACCAGTAAACAAATCTGACTTTAAATTTGTAATCTGATTCCAACCAATTTGTGGAACCTTTACTTTGTTTGAATATCTAATTACATCAACATCAAAAATTCCTAAGCCTTTTGTGTTTCCCTCCTCAGATGAATTACACATTAATTGCATTCCTAAACAAATACCTAAAACCGGTTGTTTTAATTCAACAATACAATTTTGCAATCCACTTTCTAACAATTTCGACATTGCGCTACTCGCCTCTCCTACTCCAGGAAAAATAACCTTATCCGCTCCTTTTATTTCTTCAACATCATTGCTTAAAACAGCTTCATAGCCTAAACGTTCAATGGCAAATTTGATGCTTTGAATATTACCAGCACCATAATTTATTATAACTATCTTCATTTTATAAAAATTAAGAAAATCGTACAACTTATAAAGTCAGTTTTAAAAACTTTTGCCTTTATTGCTTTACTTTTTCTTTTTAAAGAACTCCTTTTGTACTTGGTAAAACCATTTTTTCTACATCGCGTTTAACCGACATTTTTATCGCTTTTGCAAACGCTTTAAATATTGCTTCTATTTTGTGATGCTCATTCGTACCTTCCACTTTAATATTTAAATTGGCCTTTGCACCATCAGTAAAAGATTTGAAGAAATGATAAAACATTTCTGTTGGCATATCACCTACTTTCTCACGCTTAAAATCAGCATCCCAAACGAGCCAGTTTCTGCCTCCAAAATCGATAGCTACTTGTGCCAAACAATCATCCATCGGCAAACAAAAACCATAGCGTTCAATGCCTAACTTATTACCTAAAGCTGAACTAAAAACTTCACCTAAAGCAATAGCCGTGTCTTCTATAGTATGGTGTTCATCCACTTCTAAATCTCCATCTACTTTAATTTCTAAATCCATTTGACCATGTCTTGCCAATTGATCTAACATATGGTCGAAAAAAGCCAGTCCCGTTTTAATGTCACTTTTACCAGTTCCATCAAGATTTAACTTGATGAGAATGTCCGTTTCATTTGTTTTTCTATGCGTCTCTGCTTTACGGTCTTTTAATTTCAGAAATTCATAAATTTTTTCCCAATCATTACTTTCTAGCGCAATATAATTATCAAGTTCATCTCGCTTAATAGTAATTTCACCAGTTCCTAAATTTGTTTCATCGTTTATAAATATTCCTTTTGACCCAAGATTTTTAGCCAATTCCATATCTGTTAATCGATCACCAATTACAAACGAATTCTTTAAATCATATTCATCAGAAAAGTATTCCGTCAACAGTCCTGTTCCCGGCTTTCTCGTATTTGCATTTTCATGGGGAAAAGTTCTATCTAAAAATACTTTATCAAAAACCACTCCTTCATTTTCAAATGATTTTAAAATAAAATTTTGCACAGGCCAAAATGTCTCTTCTGGAAAAACATCGGTACCCAAACCATCTTGATTGGTTATCATTACCAATTCGTAATTGAGCTCTTTTGATATTTTCCCCAAAAAAGTAAATGCCTTAGGATAAAAAATCATTTTTTCAAATGCATCTATTTGCTCATCAACGGTCTCCTTAATTATAGTCCCATCACGATCAATAAACAATACCTTTTTACCGGTGCTTTTTTTTTCTTTATTTGCACTACTCATTTGCAATACTATTTAAGGCTTTCACCAATTTTATACTTTCTTCAATACTACCAATGGTAAATCTTAAAGTATTTTCACATAAGACTTGATTGGTTCTATTTCTAACAACCACCCCTTTTTCAATTAACTGATTATAACGCTTATCGGCATCATCAACCTTTACCAGTAAAAAATTTGCATCAGAAGGATACACCTTTGTTATAAATGAAATATTAGGTAACATTTTATTTAGAATATTTTTCTGATTCAATATTTCGGTCACTTCAGAATTTATTCTTTGCGCATTTGAAACTCTTTTAACTGCTTGATTTTGGGTTAACTCATTAACATTATATGGCGGTTTAATTTTATTTAATACTGCAATTATTTCTTGCGATGCCATACAAATGCCTAATCGAATACCAGCCATACCGTAGGCTTTAGATAAGGTTTGAGTTACCACTAAATTTGAATGAGCTTTTAGTTTTTTCATCCAACTTTCTTTTGGTGAAAAATCTATGTAAGCTTCATCAACAACTACCAATCCCTCAAAATTATTAAGTAAGGCTTCAATAGATTTTTCATTGAAACTGTTACCAGTTGGATTGTTAGGTGAGCAAATAAAAATTAGTTTTGTATTGACATCAATTTTGGCCATTATGGCTTCAATATCCAATTCGAAATCTTTGGTCAATAAAACTTCGCGGTTTTCAATATCATTAATTCCTGCCAGTACTTTATACATTCCATAAGTAGGTGGCAGTGTAATTATATTATCAACTTTTGGTTCGCAAAAGGCTCTAAATAATAAATCTAATACTTCATCACTACCATTTCCTAATAATATGTTCTGCGATTTTACATTACGCTGCATAGTTAAAATTGCTTTCAACTTACGTTGTTGCGGATCAGGATATCTATTTACACCATTATCATAGGGATTCTCATTGGCATCCAAAAACACCATAGCAGAACCGCTAGAAACAAATTCATCGCGAGCTGAGGAATACGGTCTAAGGCGTTTTACATTCTCTCGAACTATATTTTCTAAATT
The DNA here is from genome assembly GCF_039941195.1 of Aurantibacter sp. Taxonomy (GTDB): domain Bacteria; phylum Bacteroidota; class Bacteroidia; order Flavobacteriales; family Flavobacteriaceae; genus Aurantibacter_A. Next base: position 7,839 of record NZ_JBDVFA010000071.1, read on the forward strand.
AAAGCTCATTCTTTTAAACTTTTCAATCGTAAAGTAACTGCATTTTTGTGTGCTAGTAAACCTTCTGCATCAGCCATTAATTCAATAGCTTTACCAATATTTTTTATCCCTTTCTCGTTAATTTTTTGAAAGGTCATACTTTTTGTGAAACTATCTAAATTTACACCACTATATTGTTTAGCATAGCCATTTGTGGGTAAGGTATGATTTGTTCCAGATGCATAATCTCCTGCACTTTCAGGGGTGTAATTTCCGATAAAAACTGATCCTGCATTTAATACATTACTGAGGTACAAATCTTCATTTTTTACACATATGATATAATGCTCGGGGCCATATTCGTTAATTAAATCGATGGCAGTATTATCATTATCAACATAAATAAGCTTACTATTAGCAATTGCTTTTTCTGCAATATCCTTTCTAGGTAAATCCTGAATCTGTTTCTGAATTTCCTCTTCAACGGCTTCAATTAATTTTTCTGATCTAGAAACTAAAATCACTTGACTGTCTATACCATGTTCGGCCTGACTTAACAAATCTGAAGCCACAAATGCGGCATTTGCAGAATCATCAGCAACAACTAACAATTCACTGGGACCTGCCGGCATGTCAATTGCCACCCCATGTTTTGTAGCTATCTGTTTGGCCACAGTAACAAATTGATTACCCGGACCAAAAATTTTATAGACCTGTGAAATACTTTCGGTACCAAAAGTCATCGCAGCTATGGCCTGTATACCACCTGCCTTATAGATTTTAGATACTCCACATAAACTAGCTGCATATAGTATTACCGGGTTTATTTCACCATCACTATTCGGAGGTGTACACAAAACAACATCATTGCAACCAGCAATAGACGCTGGTACTGCTAACATTAAAATAGTAGAAAACAACGGTGCTGTACCGCCTGGAATATATAAACCAACTTTTTGAATGGGTCTCTTTTCTTGCCAACAACGAACGCCTTCCACGGTCTCTATTTCTACTTTTTCCGTCTTCTGTGCTTGGTGAAAATTATAAATATTTGTTTTCGCCAATTGAATGGCATTCTTTAATTCAAATGGAACCAAGGCAATAGCAGCTGCTATTTCGCCTTCTGACACTTCAAAATTTGAAATTGATACACCATCAAACTTTTCTGTATAGTTTTTCAAAGCAGCGTCACCATTTGCCTTAACTTCTGCAAATACGGTATTAACAGTGCTCTCTATATCAGATACTGTTTGTGTAGGTCGCTTTAAAACTTCCTTCCAATCTTCTTGTAATGGTTTGAATATTTTATTCATCTCTAACTCAAGCTAGTTTCATTATAAGGTGGTGCCCAATAGGTTCAAAACCTTGTCTTTCCCAGAATTGCTTCCCTCTTAAATTGGCAACATAACAGTTTACCTCTAAACCAATACAACCAATTTGCTTTGCAAATGCAAACAACCAATCCATCATTAACTGTCCAACACCTTTATTTCTATATTCTGCTTTCACAAACACATTATCTGGTTCTATATGCTTTCCAGAATATAATTTGTTTAAAATCCAAATTCCACAAATTGCAATTAATTCTCCATTATCAAAAACGCCAATACACTCGTAACTTCCCATGACTAACATACTTTTTAGTCGTTTTTGTAGCACAGCATATTCAATATTGTCATTGTTTAATGCTGAAACCAATGGAAGTATTACCTCCATTTTCTCATAAGGAATTAGCGCTACTTTGTAATCGGTCTTCATAATATCTATTACAATACCATTTTCTCAATAGGGCAAACTAAAATACCTTCCGCTCCTGCAATTTTTAGCTCATCAATTACCTCCCAAAAGGTATCACTGTCAATAACAGTATGTACCGAACTCCATCCCTCTTCCGCTAAAGGTAAGACTGTTGGACTTCTCATACCTGGTAATAGTTTAAGAATTTCGTCCAATTTATCATTTGGAGCATTCATCAATACATATTTAGATTGACGTGCCTTTAATACAGACTTAATTCTGAATTGCATCTTCTTTAAGATTGCTCTTCTTTCTTCAGATATTTTTGGTGATACAGCTAATACTGCCTCACTTTTGAGCATTACTTCAACCTCCTTTAAATTATTTTTAAACAAGGTACTACCGCTTGATACGATATCACAAATACCATCTGCGAGTCCAATATTAGGCGCAATTTCTACAGAGCCATTAATTATATGTAAATCTGCTTTTACTCCTTTTCCTTCTAAATAATTACGTACTGTATTCGGATAACTAGTGGCAATACGTTTACCTTCAAAATCTTTTACAGAATTATATTTAACAGCTTTTGGTACTGCTAATGAAACTTTGCATTTTGAAAAACCCAGTTTTTCTACAAATTCGATATCATTTCCTTTTTCTATAAGTACATTTTCACCAATAATAGCAATATCTACAACACCATCTCTAAGGTATTGTGGAATATCTCCATTTCTTAAATAGAATACTTCAAGTGGAAAATTTCGAGAAGAGGCTTTTAACTGGTCTTTTCCGTTGTCAATCGATATGCCGCAATCTTTTAAAATGCGTAAAGAATCTTCATTGAGTCTGCCAGATTTTTGAATGGCAATTCTAATTTTGGTCATTTTATCACTTTAAAGTTTGAGATAATCAAGGAGGTTTAAAAACAAAACCCGTTTGATTTCTCAAACGGGTTATAAATTATCTTGTAATACTACAATACATTTTTACCTCGCTTGAGCGCAGTAGCAAAAATGATGATGTGTATTTTTATTTCTCATTACAATGTAAATGTAAAAGGTTTTTTAGATTTAACAAAAGAAAAGTTCAAAATTGAACACTTTTTCATTTTCTAAGCGGTAATCGCAACAAATATTAGTTGTTCCCTAAAATTAATGGTAATCCAGATTCCCCGCCACCTACTACTATTACCTTAGTATTTGGCGACTCTGATAATTTTAAAGTAGCATCAATACCTTTATCCTGCAAAATTTTATCTGTTAAAGATGCACTAAGAATTTTATTGGCATCTGCTTTACCTTGTGCCTCAATAGTTACTTTTTCAGCCTCTTTTTTAGCGGTCACCAGCCTAAATTCATATTCTAAAGACTCTTGTTCTTGCTTAAGCTTACGCTCAATAGCATCTTTTATAGTTGGGGGTAAAGTAACATCTCTTACAAGTATTTCATTCAATTGAATATATTCACCTTCTACAATTTTTTGAGTTTCATCAAAGATTTCTTGTTGTATAGCATCTCTTTTACTAGAATATAATTGTTCTGGTGTATATCTACCAACAACACTTCTGGCTGCTGATCTTATGGTTGGCAATAATACACGTTGTACATACTGTGTACCCTTCTCTTGGTGTAATTTTCCTAACGATTCTCTTTTGGGCTCAAACCAAGCAGATGCTTCTAATTTAATATCCAACCCATTGCTAGATAAAACGTTCATTTTCTCTAGTACCTCTTGCTGTCTTACTTCATAAACGAAAACTTTGTTCCAAGGAGCGACAACATGAAAACCTTCACCTAATGGTGCCTCATCGGTAACAACACCACCACCAAACGTTTTGTATAAAACTCCTGCTTCACCAGAGTTGATGGTTACTGCAGATTTAGAAATTATAATAATAAGTAAAACAACTGCAAAAACAACTGGCAGTGCAATTTTGGGTAATTTATCCATTGATTTAGTATTTATAGTAATCCGTTATATTTTCTTATAAACCATTCTAAGGCAAGTGTCAAAACTATAATCCCCAAAATGATTCTAAAATCTATCAAAGATACGACTTTTTTAGTGCTCTTTTGTACTGGTAAGTATCGCTCATCTACCGTCAATGCTTTGATAAGAGCATCTGTATTATCTGCAAAATACAAATTACCACCACTACGTTCTGCTAATTGTAATAGTTTATCATCATTGGTAGAAACAAATTGTTGTTCAATATCATAATCAAGAATTCGAAAAGCTCCTGATTTCAATAATTCTTCACCTTTAACAACTACTGTAAATTGATAATTGCCAGAAATCTGATTGCTTAAATCGGCTTGATAATAACCATTTTTTAGTAACATCGGTATCTCTGAAGATTTGTCTGTATCCTTATTTTTAATTTGAAGAATTAAATCAGCATTAGAGTCAAAGTCAAAAGTTTGATTGAAATAGCTAGCGTTTATCTTCGCATCACTGCTACCTTCATAAACTGATTTATAATCAAGCGTCAACCTTTCTTTAGACTTGTTATCTGATAGGTATATCATTAATTTACCAAGTAGTTCATCAAATTCTTCAAAATCCTGATTATTTCGAAAATCTTCAACTCTCCATTTCCAAATGTTTTCACCAACGAGCAAAACATTTTTTGTCTCCCCATTCGTAATTACGGACAATAAAGGCGATTCCATTAATTGTCCTTTAATTTGCATTTGTAATAACGCTTCATATTCCCCAACTATAATTATAGGGCCGGCATCCGAATCTAAAGGCGGATAATTTGCAAATGATAAATTAGAAATATCGAATTTTGAAAAACCTTCCTTTTTAATAGATACAACTTCTTGCAATGGATAATTAGTATCAATTATAAATTGCTTTTGTATTCTATTTACAAAGGGCAAATCTGTGTTTGGTCCAAAAATGGTAAACGTATTCGCCTTTTTTCTTTGAATGAATTCGTAAATAGATTTAAAAGTTGCGGTAGGTTGATATAGAATGAATATATCTATTTCATCTAATTTTGTATCGGTTGGTTTAATAATCTTAACTGACCGTTGCTCATTTCTTTCAATCGACTTTTTTAACACACCAATATCTGGATGCATTATATCCGTTACAATAGCAACATTTGTCTTTTCATCTATAACTTCTACAGTAAGGCTCTTCTTATTATTATTTGTATTTCGCTCACCATTAATGGTAGCCACTGAAACTTCTAAATATTTTACACCAATAGAACCAGCGTCTAATAATGCGTTGACCACTATAGTATTATTTTGACTTGATAGCCTTACGTTCTCACTATACACTTTTTTTCCTTCTAGCGTAATGGTTACAGATTTGGTAATAGTATTTGAACCTACATAAGTAACAAATAACTCTACCGGATATTTATTTTTAAGAAAAGCATATTTATTTGCATTTACTTGATCAATACGAATATCTTCATATTGCGTGGTGTCACCAATTGCCACTGGATAAACACTAAACTTAGAATTGTTAGATCCATAAACGTAATCCGTACCAATAGTTTGATTACCATCTGATAATAAAACTATAACAGAATTATTTCTATAAACTTCCTTGATGGTATTTAAAGCCATACCAATATTGGTAGACTTATCAGTAAAAGAAACACTATCACTATTCTTTAATTCTGAACCAAAACGATAATTATCAACTTTAAATTTTGATTGAAGCTCCTCTGAACTATTAAACTCACTCTTAATACTTTTAATAGCTTCACCATATTTGGAAATTGATGATGAATTATCAGTTAGTAAAAGTAGATTGGTTTTTTCGACAGTGTATTCGTCTTTTGAAAATTTAGGATTAATTAGTAGTAAAAAAGCACCAAACCAGGTAATAAAACGCAATACGGAAAGTAAAATGGTAAGTTTTCCCCTTTTTTTTGATTTATAAAAATACTGAAACAATACTAAGCCAAGAGCCAAAATGGCTGCAAGGATAATTAAGAGTACTGTTTGGGTATCCATTTAGAAGATTAAATTATAAGTGTATGTTGTGAAGCTTAAATTGCTTACATAACAAAACTTTTTTCTAGGTAAGCATACCACCGTCTACATTTAAGACCTGACCAGTAATATATCCCGATAAGTCGGAAGCTAAAAATAAACAAGCATTAGCAATATCTTCCGGAGAGCCACCTCTTTTAAGTGGTATACCTTCGCGCCAACCCTGAACCGTCTTCTCATCCAATTTACCAGTCATTTCTGTTTCAATAAATCCAGGAGCAATAGCATTACATCGAATATTTCTGGAACCTAATTCTAAGGCAATAGATTTTGTAAATCCTATCATACCCGCTTTAGAAGCAGCATAATTTGCTTGTCCTGCATTCCCTTTAACGCCTACAACACTACTCATGTTAATGATAGAGCCAGAACGTTGCTTTAAAAATGTACGCTGAACAGCTTTTGTCATATTAAAAACAGACTTTAAATTGATTTCGATTACAGCGTCGAAATCGGCTTCACCCATACGCATTAAAAGATTGTCTTTGGTAATCCCTGCATTATTAATCAGTACATCAATTCCTCCAAAATCTTCTAGAACCTGAGCTACTAAGGCTTCCGATTCAGAAAAACTAGCTGCATTACTCTTATAAGCTTTCGCTTTCACCCCTTTTGTAGTAAGTTCTTTTTCTAATTCTAAAGCCGGTGCTTCGCTTGAACTATACGTGAAGGCTACGTTTGCACCATGTTCGGCAAAAACTTCGGCTATTCCTTTTCCTATTCCTCGGCTTGCACCGGTAACAATTACATTTTTTCCTTCAAGAAGTTTCATTTTAACTCTTTTTAATGTCAATATTCAAGCTGTTATTCAAATATAAGTTTTGTTCTTTGATAGACGAAAGAAAAAAAGCCATCCGAAAACATTCTGATGGCTTTTATGCTATATCAATGGAATAATTATCCCATTACTTCTTTTACTTTCTTACCTATTTCAGCAGGAGAATCAACCACATGGATACCACAATCACGCATAATTTGCTTTTTCGCTTGAGCAGTATCATCGCTTCCACCAACAATTGCACCAGCATGGCCCATTGTTCTTCCTGCAGGTGCCGTCTCACCAGCAATAAAACCAACTATTGGTTTTTTACTTCCACTAGCTTTATACCAATTAGCTGCATCTGCTTCTAATTGACCACCTATTTCACCAATCATTACCACACATTCAGTTTCTGGGTCGTTGATCAATAATTCAACAGCTTCTTTTGTAGTCGTTCCTATAATAGGATCACCACCAATTCCAATTGCAGTTGTAATTCCTAATCCTTGACGAACAACTTGATCCGCTGCTTCATATGTTAATGTTCCTGATTTCGAAACAACGCCAACATTTCCTTTCTTAAAAACAAAACCTGGCATAATACCAACTTTAGCTTCTCCCGGAGTAATTACTCCTGGACAGTTAGGACCAACTAATCTACAATCGCGATTCGCAATATAATTGGATGCTTTTACCATATCGGCAACAGGAATACCTTCAGTAATCGTAATAATTACTTTAATTCCTGCATCAGCTGCTTCCATTATTGCGTCAGCTGCAAAAGCTGGTGGCACAAAAATAATAGTAGTATCTGCACCTACTTCTTTAACAGCTTGTTCAACTGTATTAAAAACTGGTTTACTCAAATGTTCTTGACCTCCTTTACCTGGAGTAACACCACCAACTACATTGGTACCGTATTCAATCATTTGTTCGGCGTGAAAAGTACCTTCACTTCCGGTAAAACCTTGTACAATTATTTTTGAATCTTTATTTACTAGAACACTCATAGGATCTGTGGTTTATTTTTTTCGCTGCACAAAAATATAGCTTTGATTTGAATTCCAAAGCTAAGTTGATCATTGTTGCTTTAATTTTTCTAAAATTGATGGAATTTTCTTCACATCAGCCATTTGTTTTAATTTTTTTCGAGCTTCTTCAACGGGACTACCGAAATAGGTTTTACCGCCTGCAATTGATTTTGATATTCCAGTTTGTGCTAATACAACCGCTCCTTTACCAATTTTAATTGCACTTGTAACTCCAACTTGCCCCCAAAGGGTAACTTCATCTTCAATAACAACACAACCCGCAATTCCGCATTGTGCAGCAATTAAACATTTTTTTCCAATAACAGTATCATGTCCTACCTGAACTTGATTGTCTAATTTTGTGCCCATACCAATTATTGTGCTTCCTGTAACTCCCTTGTCAATGGTACATCCAGCTCCTATCTCTACATTATCCTCGATAACTACATTACCACAGGATTTTAATTTATCAAAACCTTCTGGTCTATTCTTAAAATAAAAAGCGTCGGAACCTAAAATTGATCCAGATTGAATAATCACATTGTCGCCAATAATACAACCATCATATAGTGCAGCGTTCGCATGTATTAAACAATTTGCACCTATTTTTACATTGTTACCTATAAAAACATTGGGCTGAATTATTGTGTTTTCTCCAATAACAGCTGATTTTGAAATAGTTTCTACAGATCTTTCAAAAGGTTTAAAAAATTGAGAGAGCTTGTTAAAATCTGAAAAAGGATCTTCAGATATTAACAATGACTTTCCTTCTGGGCACTCAACTTTTTTATTGATTAAAACGGTTGTTGCAGCACAATTTAATGCCTTATCATAATATTTAGGATGGTCAACGAATACTATGTCGCCATTTTCTACTACATGAATTTCATTCATACCAGTGACTGGAAAATTATCTGCACCAACATACGATACTCCAAGAATCTCGGAAATCTGCTTGAGTGTATATGTTGTTGGAAACTTCATGCGCTACAATTGACATATTTAGAATAGAACTTAAATAAGAATTATTCTTTTACCCTTTCCATGTACGAACTATTGGAAGTATCCACTTTAATTTTATCTCCTTCATTTATAAATAAAGGAACATTAATTTCTGCACCGGTTTCAACCGTAGCCGGTTTTGTAGCATTAGTAGCTGTGTTTCCTTTTACACCTGGCTCCGTATAAGTTACCGCAAGCACAACACTCGCAGGCATATCTACAGATAATGGCATGCTATCTTCTGTGTTAAAAAGAATAGTAACTACTTCTCCTTCTTTTAATAAATCTGGTGAATCTAGGGTGTCTTTTTGTAACTCGATTTGATTGTAATCATCTGTATTCATAAAATGATACGTTTGATCTACTGCATATAAAAACTGGTATGATCTTGTTTCAACACGAACATCTTCAATTTTGTGTCCGGCTGAAAAAGTATTGTCTAAAACTTTTCCAGTGGATACACTTCTTAATTTGGTACGTACGAATGCCGGACCTTTACCCGGTTTTACGTGAAGAAATTCAATAATCTTATAAATATCGTTATTATAACGAATGCAAAGTCCTTTTCTAATATCTGATGTAGATGCCATGTTTTGTTAGTTTGTGCTAAAATAGCCTTTCATTATTCCGCGTTGCGAATTTCTAATAAATTGTAATATTTCGTCTCGCTCGGGAGTCGCCTCCATTTCTGCTTCTATTATTTGAGCCGCTTGAGTATTATTAAAATTCTTTTGATAAAGAATTCTGTATATGTTCTGAATTTCTCTAATTTTCTCTGAAGGAATCCCTCTTCTTCTTAGTCCTATTGAATTGATACCAACATAAGAAAGTGGCTCTCGAGCGGCCTTAACATAGGGTGGTACATCTTTACGCACCAATGAACCTCCAGTAACAAAAGCATGATTACCAATTGAAACAAATTGATGCACCGCTACTAAACCAGCCAAAATAACATTGTCACCGATTGTTACATGGCCTGCTAAAGTAGAATTGTTAGAAAAAATACAGTTATTACCAATTAAACAATCGTGTGCCACATGGCAATATGCCATTATTAAGCAATTTTTGCCAATTACTGTTTTATGTCTATCAGAAGTGCCTTTATGTATAGTGGCACATTCTCTAATTGTAGTTCCATTACCAATTGTTACTGTTGTATCCTCACCATCATATTTTAAATCTTGTGGTGGTGCCGATATTACAGCTCCTGGGAAAATATTGCAATTTTTACCAATTCGTGCACCTTCCATGATAGTAACGTTGGATCCAATCCAAGTTCCATCTCCAATGGTCACATTATTGTGAATGGTGGTAAACGGTTCTACGACAACATTTTTAGCAATTTTGGCTCCGGGATGAATGTAAGCTAGGGGTTGATTCATTCTAGTATTATTTGACTTTAACTATTTGGGCCATTATCTCCGCTTCCGAAGCTAGTTTACCATTTGTGTATGCCTTGGCATGCATTTGACATAATCCTCTACGAATTGGCGACATCAAATCAAGTTTAAAAACTAGGGTATCACCAGGCACTACTTGTTGTTTGTATCGTACTTTATCAATCTTAAGTAAATAGGTTAAATAATTTTCAGGATCTGGTACGGTATTAAGCACCAAAATACCACCTGTTTGTGCCATTGCTTCTAACTGTAAAACGCCTGGCATTACTGGCGCTCCAGGGAAATGTCCAACAAAAAAGGGCTCATTCATCGTTACGTTTTTAAGTCCGACAACATGAGTTTCTGAAAGCTCTAATATTTGGTCTACCAACAAGAAAGGCGGTCGATGCGGAAGTTTTTCCATAATTTGAACGACATCCATTAAAGGCGGTTTGTTCAAATCATAACTGGGTACATTATTACGTTTTTCTTGTTTTATAATTTTACTCAATTTTTGAGCAAATTGTGTATTTACAAAATGCCCAGGCTTATTCGCAATTACTTTTCCGCGAATACGAGTACCTGTTAGCGCTAAATCCCCAATAACATCAAGCAACTTATGTCTTGCTGCTTCATTAGGTTGATGCAAGGTTAAATTATCAAGAATACCATTTGGCTTTACTGATAATTTTTTCTTGTCAAAAGCTTTTTCAAGCTTCTTCATAGTAGCCTCTGAAATTTCCTTATCTACATAAACGATAGCATTATTTAAATCGCCACCTTTAATAAGTCCATTTTCTAATAATGCCTCTAATTCGTGAAGAAAACTGAATGTACGAGCATCTGCAATTTCTGTCTTGAAATCCGAGATAGTTTCTAAAGTAGCGTTTTGAGTACCTAGTATCTTAGTTCCAAAATCTACCATCGTAGTTACTTGGTATTCCGTTGAAGGAATTACTGTTATTTCACTACCTGTAGAATCATCACGATAGGTTATCACCTCCTTAACTATATATTCGTCGCACTCTGCATCTTGTTCTTCAGCACCAGCTGCTTCTAATGCTTCAACAAAAAATTTAGAAGACCCATCCATAATAGGAGGCTCAGATGAATCTAATTCAATAAGTACATTGTCGATTTCCATTCCCACAAAAGCTGCTAGAACATGCTCTGATGTTTGAATTTTAACGCCGTTCTTTTCAATATTAGTTCCACGTTGTGTATTTACAACATAGTTGGCATCTGCCTCAATTATTGGTTCGCCTTCAACATCAACTCTTTTAAACTTGTAACCGTGGTTTATAGGAGCAGGTAAAAATTTCATTGTAACATTTTCGCCCGTATGCAAACCAACACCTTTTAAGGTGATTTCTTCAGTTATCGTCCGTTGTTTTCTTGTGGTATTACTCACAATTATTTCTTTTTTTCAAGTTTATCTATTCGTTTTACAATCTTCGGTAGATTTTTGAAATGCACGTATGACTTACTAAATTCACCATAATTAAATGCTGGTGAACCCTGTATAATTTCATCATCTTTTACACTTCTTCCTATTCCGGCTTGCGCCTGAATTCTAACATTATCGCCTATTGTTATATGGCCAACAATACCTACTTGACCACCAATCATACAATGTTTGCCAATTTTGGTAGAACCTGCAACACCTGTTTGTGCAGCAATTACAGTGTACTCCCCTATTTCAACATTATGTGCTATTTGAATCTGATTATCCAATTTAACACCTTTTCTCAATATTGTTGAACCCATGGTAGCACGATCAATTGTGGTACCAGCACCAATATCTACATTATCTTCTAAAATTACATTGCCAGTTTGAGGTATTTTTGTGTACCCACCTTTTCCGTCAGGAGCAAATCCAAATCCGTCTGCACCAATTATAGCACCACTGTTTATTACACAATCGTCGCCTATAATAGAGTCTTGGTGAATTTTCCCTCCCGCAAAAACAATCACATTATCACCCAAAGTTACATTGTCACCAATATATACATTAGGATAAATCTTTACATTATTGCCAAACCTAACATTCTCTCCAATATATGAGAACGCTCCAATGTATAAATCACTACCGTGAATTAAACTATCTGTTTTATAAACGGGATTATCAATTCCCACTTTAGTGACTTTTGATTCACTATAATATTGTAATAATTTAGAAAAAGAATGATAAGCATCTTCTACCTTAATTAAGGTTGTTGTTAAATCTTGTTCAGGTATAAAATCTCTATTTACAAGTGTTATTGATGCTTTGGTAGAATATATAAAAGAGGTATATTTTGGGTTTGCCAAGAACGTTAAAGACCCGATTTCGCCATCTTCAATTTTTGCTAATTTGTGAACCGCGATATCTGGATTACCATCGACTTCACCTTCTAAAATGCCTGCAATTTGACCCGCCGTAAATTCCAAATTAGTTTAAGTTATTGTGCTAGTTGTGATGCAAAAGTAATAAGAAAGTATCTTAAATGTATACTATAAATTATTTTCATCACTTTTTGTGTCATTTATCTATGTAAGATTCATCTTGCAAACGTCTATTTAGAATTGCTTTACAACTTTACTTTTGAACCTTAGGGTAACAAAAATAATATTTGACAATAGATTTTGACAACGCATTTAAACTCATCTTATCCAATGTTTTACTTACATCAGAAATAGTTCCTTGCTTCTTTGAAATTGTAATTCTTTCTTCTTTTAAATCGTATGCCTGATTGCTTACTTTTCCTTCGAACACAAAATAAGCTGCTTCATTTTTTGTTAGATTATTGGCGCTCGCAAAATCTGTTAGTTTTTTATCTATAACTCCTTTTAATTGAGGTTTTTCAGAAATAGTCACCTTTAGTAGCTTACGGTCTATAATAATATTACAAAGCTCAGATAGCACAAAATCTTTATGAGTACGCCACTCTTTAATAGCTGCAATTATATCTACATCATCCAAAAGTGCAAACTGTTCCAAAACCTCAGAATCGAAATCTTTTCTGCCAATAGAATTATTTAAAAAGAAGCTCAAAGCAGTGCTGCAATTCAAAGAATGTCCAGATTTTATTAACTCTTTGGCCCTTTTAAACACACGAATTAATAATTGCTCAGCTGCTAATGATGTTTTATGTAAATAGACTTGCCAATACATAAATCGACGCGCCATTAGAAATTTCTCTACAGAATAAATTCCTTTTTCTTCAACCACTAAATTGCCATCTACAACGTTGAACATAGTTATTAAACGTTCGGCATTAATATTTCCTTCTGCAACTCCAGTATAAAAACTGTCACGCTTTAAATAATCAAGTCTATCAATATCCAACTGACTGGATACAAGTTGATTTAAAAATGCTTTTGGATGTTCCTTTTTGAATATTTCAATAGCTGTAGTTAAACTTCCGTTAAACCGTTTATTGAGTTTTTCCATAAAAAGCAACGAAATATGCTCATGACTAATTCCTTCAACAATACTATGTTCCATGGCGTGGGAAAAAGGTCCATGACCAATATCATGTAATAAAATAGCACATAGCAAACCTGTTTCTTCATCTTCTGTAATTACAACTTGCTTGTAACGAAGGGCTTGTATGGTATTTTGCATTAAATACAAACAACCCAAAGCATGATGAAATCTTGTATGATGAGCTCCAGGAAATACTAAATATGATAACCCCATTTGCGAAATTCTACGCAAACGTTGAAAATATGGGTCTTCTATCAACTGATAAATCAAATCATTAGGTATTCGAATAAATCCGTAAATTGGATCATTAAATACTTGCCCACCTGAGGGTGCGGAATTAAGGGTGTTTATTTGCGACAAAATAATTGCTTTAATAGAGCAAAGATACTTACTAAATGAACAAGATTACTATACTTTGGGTCGATGATGAAATAGACCTGTTGAAGCCACATATTCTTTTTTTAGAAGGTAAAAATTACGAATGTATTACTTGCCCTAGCGGACAAGAAGCTCTTGAACTACTTCAAGAAAACAAAGTTGACATCGTTTTCTTGGATGAAAACATGCCTGGCATTTCAGGCTTAGAGACTTTAAGTGAGATTAAATTAATGGATGCTTCCATACCTGTGGTAATGATTACCAAGAATGAAGAAGAATCCATTATGGAAGATGCCATTGGTTCTAAAATTGCTGATTATTTAATTAAGCCTGTTAATCCAAATCAGATATTGTTATCCTTAAAAAAGAATTTAGACCATTCAAGATTAGTTTCTGAAAAAACCACTTCGAACTACCAGCAGGAATTTCGGAAAATTGCAATGGACCTTTCCATGGTAAATAGTTATGAGGAGTGGGCACAATTGTATAAAAAACTAATTTATTGGGAGCTGCAGTTAGAAGAGATTGAAGATAGTGGCATGTTCGAAATTTTAGAATCACAAAAAGTTGAAGCTAATGCCCAATTCGGCAAATATGTAGATAGAAATTATGCGGATTGGTTTGAGGGACATGATGGCCCAGTAATGTCTCATACACTTTTTAAGGAATGGATTGCTCCTGAGCTTAAAAACACGCCTACTCTTTTAATTGTAGTAGATAATTTACGATATGACCAGTGGTTCGCTTTTGAAGATACGGTAACCAACTTTTACAAAAAGAACAAAGAAACTTCTTACTACAGTATTTTACCGACCGCTACCCAGTATGCAAGAAATGCTATATTTTCTGGTTTGACACCCTTGGATATGGAAAAAAAGTATCCTAATTGGTGGAAAAATGACACTGATGAAGGCGGGAAAAATTTATTTGAAGCAGAATTTTTAGGCTCACAAATAGACCGACTAGGTTTAAATCTAAAATGGGAATACCACAAAATTACTAGCCTAAAACAAGGCAAGCAATTATCACAAAATTTTAGATCGCAAAAAGATAATGATTTAACAGCTATTGTTTACAATTTTGTAGATATGCTTTCACATTCAAAAACCGAAATGGAAGTTATTAAAGAACTTGCCTCTAATGATAAAGCCTATCGTTCACTTACCTTAAGTTGGTTTAAAAATTCACCATTGCTTGAAATTATACAGCAAGCGCAACAGCTTGGAATGAAATTGATTATTACTACTGATCACGGTACTATTAATGTAAAGCAACCTTCAAAAGTTATTGGTGATAAAGACACCAGTCTTAATTTACGATACAAAACAGGACGTAGTTTAACGTATGAAGACAAAGATGTACTGGCAGCACGTGATCCTAAAGCTATTCATTTACCCAGTATAAATATGAGTAGCTCTTATATTTTTGCCAAAAACGATTTGTTTTTTGCGTATCCTAATAACTACAATCATTATGTAAGTTATTATAGAAATACCTATCAACATGGTGGGGTTTCTTTAGAGGAAATGATTATACCTTTTGTAGTTTTGGAGCCTAAATAAACACTTACAATGCAACTTTTATATTCGTTAGACCAAATAAATAGTGTCGCTCAAGGCATCATTCAAAATGCCGCTTTTAAAACACTTTGTTTTCATGCAGATATGGGTGCTGGCAAAACCACTCTAATAAAAGCCTTGGTTGAAGAACTCGGCGGTGGTTCAGTTGCCAATAGTCCTACTTTTGGAATTGTAAATGAATATCACAAAGAAGATGGTGAACTCTTGGGGTATCATTTCGATTTTTATCGATTGGAAGATGAGACCGAAGCATTAGACTTAGGCCTAGAAGATTATTTAAATCAAGATGTTTGGGTTTTTATAGAATGGCCAGACAAAATTCAATCGTTCTTACCAAAAAAGGCAAGTAATATATCCATCGATATTATTGATCCAGTCACGAGAAGATTGGAGCTAAATTAGTCAAGATTCATGAATCAAAAAACAAAAGCGATGGGCCTATAATATTGCCTTTTAGCTATGTTCTATTTGTTGATGGCTAATGGCCATTTTATCGTTGAATGGCATATTTTGTCGTCAAATAGTCAAATAAATCACTTTTTACGTATTTTTGTTGGGAACGTGAACTCTATCTAAATCTTCAATTCTTTACCTTTTTTTGGCTAAGAGAATTTTTTATCGAAATGAAAAATATCATTTTTACCTTAATCGCAACTTTTACGCTGCTAGCTGTTTCTTGTGAACCCAATACATCGTCTAAAGGAGATGATATTTATGAGGACGACATAGAAAATGATGAATTAGAATAATATCTTTCTAAACTGAAACGGAGGAATAGTAGGTTCTCATCGCTATGTGTGCGATTCTAATTTTCATCCTATTATACTTTTCATTTATTATTGTAAATTTGTTACAGTGCCGTTCTATTGCACTGTAAAATGTAATTATGAACCAACCTAGCTCGCCTTTTAGCAAGTATCAACTGCTTCCACAAGAAGAAATGCTTGAAGTTTTAAAGCAAAAAGGAGAATTATTTATTGGCATTCCTAAAGAAAATCCGAATAAAGAACGTCGTATTTGTCTTACTCCCGATGCAGTAAACGCAATTACCAGCAATGGACATCGCGTGTTAATTGAAAAAGGTGCCGGTGAAGGGGCTAATTTCTCAAATAAAGATTATACAGAAGCTGGTGCCGAAATATCAACGGATACTAAAAAGGTATTTTCTTGTCCACTCATTTTAAAGGTTGAACCCCCTTCTATTGCTGAAATAGCAATGTTGAACCCGCAAGCTATTGTAATTTCTGCATTACAGATTAAAACGCAGTGTAAAGAATATTTTGAGGAATTGGCTAAAAAACGAATTACTGCTATTGCTTTTGAATATATACGCGATGTAGACGGAAAATTTCCTGCTGTGCGATCTCTTAGTGAAATAGCGGGTATTTCATCCGTATTAATTGCTGCTGAATTAATGGCAACAACCAATAAAGGTAACGGACTTATGTTTGGTAATATAAGTGGCGTGCCTCCTGTTGAAGTGGTTATTATTGGAGCTGGTACGGTTGGTGAATTTGCTTCACGGTCCGCATTAGGTTTAGGAGCTAATGTCAAGGTTTTTGACAATTCTATTACCAAATTAAGACAGATTCAAACCAATTTAAAACAAACAGTTTACACATCTACTTTACAACCAAAAAACCTAATGAAGGCTTTAAAACGTTGTGATGTAGCTATTGGTGCCATTCGAGGTCATGATCGCTCTCCTGTAGTTGTTTCGAGCACTATGGTTGAAAACATGAAAAAAGGTGCGGTAATTATTGATGTTAGTATTGATATGGGTGGCTGCTTTGAAACTAGCGAAGTTACCTCTCACAGCAAACCTACAATTGAAAAATTTGGTGTAGTGCATTATGCAGTGCCCAATATTCCATCGCGGTATCCTAAAACAGCTTCAATATCAATTAGTAATATATTTACACCATATTTGCTAAAACTTGGTGAAGAAGGCGGATTGGAAAATTCACTTCGATTTGATAAAGGTCTCAGAAACGGACTTTATATGTACCATGGTATTTTAACGAGTAAAGCCGTTGGTGACTGGTACGATCTTAAATATAATGATATCAATTTCTTGATTTTCTAAAATGGCATTTATAAAACGTTTGGGGTTTTACCTCTTCGGATTATCAATTGGATTGGTATTCCTATCAATATTCTTAAGAAAAAAAGCAGATGAAACAGGAGTGTCCTTCTGTTATTTCCCAAATTGTAGGGCTTTAAAAGATATGCGGTCTAAATCGGTTAATTATTCTGATGAATTAGCTCAAATGATTGCGTATAACCAATTGGACACCATACAGGTAAAGCAATTTTTTAAGGAAGGTGAAATTAATTTTAGCAAGAGTGATACGCATGCAAAACCTTGTAAAATATACCTGATTGAAAAGGATGTGGATGGGGTACTGAAAACATTGACCGTAAAAAATTGTAATACTAAAATTGTAATTGAATCAATAGAATAGTTCACCTGCCTCCTATTCAAATCTTATATTTTTCTACGTTTTCGTTCTTTTTTCAACAAAGATAACTCTCGAGTTGTTTGCCCAGCAACGGAAGTATTTTCTTCTGCACGACGAATTAAATAAGGCATAACATCTCTAACAGGACCAAATGGAAGGTATTTGGCTACGTTATATCCAGCATGTGAAAGATTAAAAGAAATATGATCACTCATTCCAAACAATTGACCAAAAACAATGTGATCATCTTGTTTATCTATTCCATTTTCTTCCATTAACTGCATTAATCTATAACAACTCTCCTCGTTATGGGTGCCAGCAAATATTGAAATGTCATCTAAATTATCAATACTGTAGGCTATAGCTGCATCAAAATTTTCGTCTGTAGTAATTTTGTCTTTGCAAATAGGGCTCTTATATCCCTTTCTCTCAGCTCGTTCACGCTCCTTTTCCATATAGGCGCCGCGAACAACCTTAATTCCAATTTTAAAATTAACTGCTTTAGCTCTTTCGTGAAGCGCACTAAGATACTCTAATCTATCCCAACGATACATTTGTAATGTATTGAAAACTATAGCCCTTTCCTTATTGTATTTCATCATCATGCTTTCGATTAAATCATCGGCAGCATCTTGAATCCAGCTTTCTTCGGCATCAATCAACAACCGAACGTCCAAGTCATAGGCTTTCTTACAAGTTTTGTCTAAACGTGCAACGACACGCTTCCATTCTATTTCTTCATCCGCAGTAAGTTTTTCTTTTAAATTAACCTTCTTAAATAAAGAAAACCTTCCATAAGCACTTGGTTTAAATACCGCAAAAGGAATTGCTTCTTTCTCTTTTACAAAATCGATTATTTTTAAAATTGTATGTAATGCATTATCGAGTGGGTCTTCGGTATCTTTACCTTCTATCGAATAATCTAAAACAGAATGCACGCCTTTAGACCACAATTTGTCAACTACAGGCAAGCAATCATCTTCACTTACTCCACCGCAGAAATGATCAAAAACTGTGGCTCTTATTAAGCCTTCCACGGGTAAATGTGCTTTAATTGCAAAATTAGTCATCAACGTTCCCATTTTTACTAAGGGCTCATTGGCGATCATCTTAAAAAGGAAATAAGCACGTTCAAGTTCAGAATCAGATTTAAGCGCAAAAGCGGTTGCTGTATCCTCAAAAATTTGGTCCATTTATATTGTTTTTTTCAAGCCATAAAGATAAAGACAGAAAATATATTCTTTTGCTAATTATTTACCTTTATTTTGCAGTCTTATCTAGAATAAATATTCTTGCAACTACTTTAAAGTTAATAATGATGGAGTCTATTGTTACCGATTCTTCGGCAGTACATTTTAATGAACAGGCTTTTACTGAGCTACTTAATCATATTTCTATAAACTCGTATTCAAAAATATTTGTACTTGTTGATGAGAATACTAAAATCCATTGTTTGCCAATTTTTAAGAATATGGTGAATTTTGAGTTTATTCTTTTACAAATTACTTCTGGTGAAATACATAAGAATATTGAAACGTGTGTAAAAGTTTGGAATGACTTAAGTAATTTAAATGCAGATCGCAAGAGCTTATTAATTAACCTCGGTGGTGGCGTTTTAACCGATTTAGGAGGATTTGTAGCTTCCACGTTTAAAAGAGGTATAAACTTCATCAATATTCCTACTACCTTACTTGCCATGGTGGATGCCTCTGTTGGTGGAAAAACTGGTGTGGATTTAGGTGTCTTAAAAAATCAAATTGGTGTTATCAACCAACCACAAATGGTTTTAGTAGTACCGAATTTTCTTAAAACCTTAGAAGAACGCCAATTGCATAGTGGTTTTGCTGAAATGCTAAAACACGGATTGATAGAGAGTGAAGCGTATTGGCAGGAATTAAAACGAGTATCAGATTTTGAGAATTTAGATAAGCTTATCCATGATTCTGTGCTAATTAAAAATGAAGTGGTTTTAGAAGACCCAACGGAGCAAAATCGAAGAAAAACCCTTAACTATGGGCATACATTAGGCCATGCTATAGAATCTCATTTTCTTGAAGATGAAGATAAAGAAACGCTGTTACATGGTGAAGCCATTGCTATTGGTATGATTTTGGAAGCCTATTTATCTACTGTAGTAACCGGATTAACACAATCTTCACTAAAAGACATTTCAGAAACCTTTTTATCTCGTTATAAGAAGGTTAGCTTTACCGATAATGATATCGAAATTATTTTGTCATTACTGAAATATGATAAAAAGAATTCTCACGGAAACATCAATTTTGTACTACTTAAAACTATTGGTGATACTCAGATTGATGTTAAAATTGATTCGGAATTATTTATTGAAGCATTTTCTTACTACAAACATCTCTAATTTCATATACTAAAATTAGACTTTGACAACTCTTTACTAAAACGAATGCTAAAAATGCATAGTTTAGTTTTCAATAAGAAGCGCATGACTTTTTAATATTGTCTTGTTACTTATTGCCCAAATTTTACATATTAAATAACCTGAGCAATCAGAATTAAAAAACCTATTATGTTACGTAAACTTATTGATTACAAGAAGCTTGACCATCAATTAGCAGCCTTATTAATTGAAACTTACCCTGATGGGTACGGTGATGATGATATAATCACTTTTCAAAATGCTAGTGGTGAATACGTACAAGCCGTAGAATTACAAACCGATGACACTTTCTATTTGGTTAAAATCAGTAAAAGTCTTGCTAATTTTATTGCAACTTTCGATGATACTATTGAAAGAGAATTAGATGCTAGTTCTTCAAGAATTTTAGAAGAAGTAGAATCAGCGGATATGGAATTTGAACAAAGCCAAGAAAACGATACTGAAGAGGAAACAGATGTAGAATAAGTTTCTATAGATATCTTTCTCTTATTATATTTCTATGGTGTTTCTGATGCCCTGAAATTATGAAGCCAATAGCGGCAACACTCAATTCAGCGTTATTTGTTATCCCCTTGGTTTCTAATATATTTCTATCAAAATTTGTGAAAAGAGAAATTGTAGCTTTTCGTACAATCTTATATTCTTCGATTAAGCTTTCTTTTGATCTGCGGTTTGCAAATGAATTCGGCACGTAATCATCTTGCTCAAAACCAGGCAAAGGTGTTTTATCGCCTCTAGAAAAACGTAAAGCCCTATATTGAAATACTCTTTCCGTATCAATTATATGTAATAATACTTCGGCTAAAGTCCATTTACCATCATCATAGGCATAATGGAGCTTTGCATCAGGAATACTCTCCATAAATTGAGGGAAATTCTGCAACTGTTTCTGGTGCATATCCATTAGCGATACATCACCCAAAGTATTTAAGTAAGTCTGAAAAAAAGAATTGTAATCCCCAACCTTCAATTCAGACTTCCTCATACACTTTTTACCTTATAACTCATTAAAAATAGTATGCATCAAACGTTTTTTATCGTTTATGCTTTCTTCTAATGAAATCATGGTCTCGGTACGACTTATACCATCAATATCATCAATTTTGAAAATGATGTTTTTAGCATGATTCGTATCTTTTGCTCTAATCTTACAAAAGATATTGAACTTACCAGTTGTAATGTGCGCAACAGTTACATATGGAATTTGATCTAATCGCTCTAATACAAATTTAGTCTGATGTGTTTTCTCTAAGAAAATTCCAACGTATGCAATAAATGCATATCCTAGCTTAATATAATCTAGGGTTAAGGAGGATCCTCTTATGATACCAGCTTCTTCCATTTTCTTAACACGTACATGAACTGTACCTGCGGAAATCAAAAGTTTTTTAGCAATATCTGTAAAGGGGGTTCTAGTATTGTCAATCAACATATCCAGAATCTGGTGGTCTATTTCGTCCAATTTTACTTTGGCCATAATCGAATTATTTTTTGCAAAAGTAAGTAATAATGAAATAATATTTAATTATTTGATGAAATTTCTATTTATAACGTAACAAATCGAACAATTCTTAATTTAATTATAAATTATTGTTAAGTATTTTACAAAGCTCCCTTTGTCCCTTTAATTCAGATAGTTGGCTTTCAATTGCGCAATCATATACCTTATGCCCGTAGTATTCGGTTAGCTCACCAATTTTCTCAATCTTTGGATTAAATAGTACTTTGTTTTCCTCCAAACACTCAACAAATTGCAGGGCCACAGCATCTTTCGCTTTTATAGTGGCCTTAAATAAATGTGCATTTTTAATAATTATATCATAAAACTGCTTTCCGTTTTCAGGAATATTAAAATAGTCTTCATAATTATATGCAGAAATAGTATCTGTACTGATGGTTGCAATCGAAGTAATTAATGAATTAAAAATAAATTGTCGAACCACTTCTCTATCGTAATCATTCTGAAAATGACCTGCTTCAAATAAAATAGTTGGACAATTTAAACTTTGAAAGGTATCACCCACGCAGTTAAGATTAAAACCATCATCATATCGGCCTACGCCATCAGGAATATCTTTTTGTAATATCTTATTCATAGCAACAATCAATTGCATAGCTATTTTTCGAGGAGTTGTAATGTTTCTTTCTGCATCTACCGATGGTGATAGAAACGAAACTGTTGCAGATTTATCAGTTTCACCTACATTATAAAAAGTGCGCTGACCATGTAAATTAAAAGCAAAATGAGGATTAAACGATTTAAATGTTTCATGTAAGACAATGCTTTCTGGTTGCGTTAAATCTTGTGCATCTCTATTTAAATCAACTTGGTTGGCATTAACTCTTGTATATGCTGCAGCTCCATCCGGACTGAGTATTGGAATTATTTTTAAAGTGCAATTATTTAATAAATCCCTACTATCTTGCTGATTAGTACTAAGAAAATTCAATACATCTAATACAGCTTTGGTAGTTGTAGATTCATTTCCGTGCATTTGAGACCACATAAAAATTCGACGTGATCCATTACCTACCGTTACACTTTTTATAGGTCTTTGTTGTACTGATTTGCCTATAGTTTCTACAATAAAAGACTCATTTAAATTCGATAAAAAATCATCAATTGACTCATTTGTTATATATCTTCCAGATACACTGGAAACTTTAATCTGTTTGTAGTTAATCTTATTAATCATGTGCATTGTACTAGATAGCACAAATGTACTTTTAAATCTAGTTACATAACAATTCTAATTTGTGAGCAATATATACTTTTTACAATTCCAAGTTAAACTATAGTGTCTATTTTGGTTATTTTTACCCAATGATTCGATATACACTTAGCATATTATTCTTGTTGTTGTTAACCTCATGTTATCAACCTGAAAGAAATTGTAAAGATTTTAAAAATGGTAAATTCACGTTTGACTATATGGTAGATAGTGTTGCTAAGACAGGGGTCTTTACACGCGAAAATGATCTTAGCATTGAGTACTATGAAGGTAAAATTGATAGTTCCACAGTACGCTGGGTAAATGATTGTGAATACATCGTAAAAAAAATAAACCCTAAAAGTATGGCTGAAGAAAAACCGGTTCATATTAAAATATTGACAACCACAGATAATTCTTATACATTTGAATTTAACATTGTTGGTAATACCAAAACCAAATCGAAAGGAACCGCCATCAAAACCGATTAAATCATGTTTGAAATTTTTGCCAACCCAGATGGGTGGATTGCACTGATAACACTAACTTTCTTGGAGATTGTTCTTGGTATTGATAATATTATATTTATCTCAATAGCTGCTGGCAAATTAGAGCCTACCCACAGAAAAAAAGCAACTAATATTGGCCTTATATTGGCTATGGCAATGCGAATATTGCTTTTATTTGGGATTACATGGCTTACTGCAATGAAAAAACCATTCTGGGTATTTAACGAATCTTGGATTTCAGGTGGAATTAGTGGGCAAGCGATTATTTTGTTTTTAGGAGGACTATTTCTACTTTATAAAAGTACACGTGAAATTCATGAAAAGGTAGAACATAAAGGACACGATGAAGTTGAAGTGAAAAAATCTAGGTCTACTTCTTTAACTAAGGCTATCGTTCAAATCACCATGATTAACATTGTATTCTCTTTTGATTCAATTTTAACGGCGATAGGAATGACAAATGGTATTTCACCAAATCCGAATGATGCCCTTGTGTTGATGATTATTGCAGTAGTTATCTCTGTCGTTATTATGATGTTATTTGCTAACCCTGTTGGAAACTTTGTAAACAAACATCCTTCTATTCAAATATTAGGCCTTTCTTTCCTAATTTTAATAGGGTTTATGCTTATAGCAGAAGCGGCTCATATCGGACATGTAATTGTCTTTGGCAATGAAGTTGGAACTATACCAAAAGGATATTTATATTTCGCAATTGCATTTTCTTTATTGGTGGAATTCTTGGATTTAAGAATGAAAAAAAATACGAAATCTGAGATTAAAGAAATATCTTCTGAAGTGTAAAAAATTTAATTCTTGTTGTTACAACTACCCTATCATAACCATGCTACGTTTAAATAGCAATTTTGGAACTTTAATAAGAATTAGTCCAATCTATATCCCTTTAATTAACTTATCAGTAATAGATTCTAATTGGCTTGGTTCAACAGGTTTTATAATATAATCAGAAATTTCGCTAATCTTATTTGCTCTTTCCACATCAGCTGGATCTACAGAGGACGAAACCATGTATATGGTTATTTTTTTACCTAGACTAGGCATAATCTTAATATATTCTTCCATAAACTGAAAACCGTCCATAATAGGCATATTAATATCAAGTAAAATAATATCGGGAAGCTCATTATCATTATTGAGATTCTCTATCATAAAATTCAATGCCTCTTCGCCATCATAAAATGCACGTATGTTCTCTGCAAGGTTTAAAGATTTAATTGTTTTTTTTATGGTAAATTGATAAATATCGTCATCATCTACAATACAAAAGTTTAATTTTTTACTCATATTCCTTCATTAAAATTAATACTGAAAGTGGTTCCTACATTTACTTCACTTTCAACGGTTATTTCCCCTCCCATTGATTCAATTTGCACTTTAGTCATAAATAAACCAACTCCTTTGGCATCTGGATGTCTATGAAAAACCTTATTTAATCCAAATATTTTACTGCCATGTCGGTCTAAATTTATCCCAAGTCCATTGTCCTTAAACTTAAGTTTTAGTAAGCCATCTTCTACCACCGATTGCACGCTAATTTCTGGCTTTCTAACATCAGATTTATACTTTATGGAATTGCTCAGTAAATTAAGGAAAATACTTTCTAAATAAACTCGATTGTAATTAATATTTGGATATTTTTTAAAATCCCCTGTTATTTTAGCTTCTGTATCTAAAATTTGACCAGTAAGAATTTCTTTGGTCTTGTTTAAAAATTCAGAAAATTCAAGAGTCTCTATTTCAACAGTGGTTTCACTTTTAGTTTTTAATGCTTGAATTAATGTATTTAGCGTATCTGTTAAATGATTTATTACAATTTCAATTTTATCAAATAAGATGCCTCTTTCCTCTTCCGTAGCAGAAGTCTTATAAAATTCTATTAGGGTATTTAAATTACTTACTGGCGCCCTTAAATTATGAGATGTTATATGTGCAAAATCAGCTAATTGTGTGTTTTGAAAAGTTAGTTTATTGGCCAGTATTTCTAAACCTTCCTTTGCTTCTAAAATTTTCTTTTCAGCCTTTTTTTGAATCGTAATATCTCTTATAGCGGCAGAAAGCAATAAACCTTCTTCTGTTTTTAATGGGCTAAGGCTTATTTGTATTGGTATTTTCTTACCCTTTTTGTTTATTCCATATAATTCTCGACCATCTCCCATCTTTCTGGTCTTGGGGGTGTTATAAAGCATCTTTCGATGTTCATTATTCTTAAATGAATAAGTGTCAGGTATTAATATATCTACAGCTTTATTAAATAATTCTTCAGGGGAATAACCAAACAACTTTTCCGCTTGTTTATTTATTAACTGTATATTACCATCATCATTAACAATTACCATTGCATCTGGTGCAGATTCGAGCAAGCCTCTAAATTTTATTTCTGCCATACGTTGTTGCGTAACGTCCTGACAAGTACCCATGAATTCAATAACCTGACCATCATTATCTGAAATCACCTCTCCAAATATTTGAACCATTTTAGTTACACCATTAGTAGTTACAATTCTATGGAGTAAATCGTGAAAAAGATTATCTTCAATAGACTTAGCAATAGAAACATCTACCATTTCTTTGTCTTCAGGATGAACACAGTTTAAATACGAATCAAAATTTAGCACTTCACTTCTATCAATTTCAAAAATACGGTACAAATTATTTGAAAAGGTAACATCACTGTTAACGGTATTCCATATCCAACTACCTATACTTGTTAATTGTTCGGCTTTATTTAAAATATGATTTTTACGTAAAAGGTCGGTTTCTATCTTTTTTTGTAGTGTAATATCTCTGATTGCGGCATAAACTAGTATACCATCTTCTGTTTTTAGCGGACTTAAATTTATTTGTAATGGTATTTCCTTTCCATTTTTATGAAGACCATATACTTCTTTATCATTATTCATTTTTCTTGGCATAGCTTTGTTAAAAAACTCGTCAAGATCTTTTACCTTCTCAGGTTTATATTTGTCTGGAATTAACAAATCAACTTTTTTACCAATAAGTTCTTCAGATGAATAGCCAAATAACTTTACAGCTTGTTTATTTACAAGTTGAATTATTTCCTTATCATTTACAATTACCATGGCATCTGGTGCAGACTCTAAAAGACCCTTAAACTTAATCTCTGCCATTCGCTGTTGCGTAACATCTTGGCAAGTACCTATTAGCTCCACTACGTTCCCAGATTCATCTGAAATAACCTCACCAAGTAATTGAATAGTCTTCGTCTTTCCTTTTGCAGTTACAATACGATGTAAAAGATCGTAAAACTTTTTATCGTTTATTGATTTATCAAATGATGCACTAACAATCTCTTTATCATCGGGATGTACGAAGCTAAAATAAAAATCAAAATCTAAATTTTCCCTAGGTTCGATTTCAACTACATCAAACAAGTTTCTAGACCATGTAACATGATTAATTACTGTGTTCCATTGCCAATGCCCCATTTTTGTGAGCTTTTCAGCTTCATTTAATATTTCATTTTTTAATAAAAGGTTTTTTTCAATTATTTTTTGATGATCAACATTTTTCAGAATCCGCATAAAACCAATACACTCCCCTGAATCTGTTTTTAATGGAGTTAATGTTGAATGTGCAATAAAAGTTGAACCATCTTTTCGAGTAACGGTCCATTCGCGCGCATCATAATCATTATTTTCAGCTAGTACTTCATATGCATCAAAACTGGCATCTTTAATTTTATACCTAGCAGCGATATCTTCTTGAAATTTTTGATATTCTTCCTTAACTAGAAAAAAATTAGTCTTTTTCTTACCAATTAAATCCGTTGCAGAATAGCCTAATAAGATTTCAGCTCCTTCATTAAACTGATATATGATTCCTTCCTTATTTATTGCCATAATGGCTGTAATGTCGGATTTTAATTTGCCTGGCATTCGCGGTATATTATTTATGCATTTTTAAACTAAGCTCCTAAATATGGACAAATTCAAGGAAATTAAATTTATATAAAATTCTGTACAGTAGATGAATTCAATAATTATCTAACGCCAAACATAGTTCTATATACTAGTAAAAATGTATTTAGTTTTTTTTAAAACTATAACAAAAAAAAAAGCCTACCAATTGGTAGGCCATATATTTGTAAGTTCTTTCTTCTTAATAATCAGTAGATAACCGTGAATTCTCTTAATTGGGTCTTTCGAAAGCTACTTCCGGATTCTGTGTTTTTTGTTTTTTAAACAAGCGTTGTTGTTGTCTAACCGTCATTGTACTTCCATCATGACTCCAACCTGGAGGACCAAAAATGTACATTAACTTATGCCAAATCTTTGGCGACTTTTTCATATCATTCCAAATATCCTTATACTCATGAGTTAATATTACTATTGGATTGTATGATTCCGGTGCATGAATTACACCGAATTTAACTTCAATATCGTCATCTAGTTCTTTCCAAGTACCAAAAATCTTATCAAAAATGTTTAAAAACCCTCCATGATTTTTGTCTAAATATTCAACATTTTGTGAGTGATGCACCTGATGCATCGTATGCGTATTGAATATTTTTTCTATCCATCCCATTTTCGGTACATACTTCGAATGCAATTGAAATTGCCAAAAAGATTCTATGGCCAAAGCAAATATCACTACTTCAACAGGAAAGCCTACAGCTGGCATCCACATATAAAAGAACGGTTTGTATAATAATGTAAACCAACCATTTCTAATAGCAGTTCCTAAATTAAAATGATCGGATGAATGATGCACGATGTGCGCTGCCCATAAAACTCGAATTTCATGATTGGCCCTATGAAACCAATAGTAAGTAAAATCATCTGCAAGCTGACAAAGTAAAAATATATACCATTCATATCCGAATGATTTATATCCCATAATATTCATTCGAACCCCATCTACCATGGGATTAAACAATTCATAAGCAAAATTAAAAACTACAATTAATACGGTAAGTTTTATTAATGGGCCTAGGATTGCAGATCCAATACCCATAGCACCACTCGCCATTAAGTCTTTCCAAACATATAAATCTTCATCACCATGGGTGTGACTATATGTAATTTCCAATAAAATTAGTGCTATGAAACAGGGTACTCCGTAAATAAGGGGGTTTGTTAAATCCATTTAAACAACTTTCTGCAAAGGTAATTATTAATACTCACTCGATAATTTATTTATTCTCCTTTCTCAGAAGCTTGTTTTGCTCTATTAATAATTTTTCAATATTTGACAAAAGCGCAATATTTTTTGGTGTCTCCACCTCAGGATCTTCAGGATTTTCTGCTTTGCTTCTAAATTTATTTATGCCTTTTAACAAAAGAAAAATAGTAAGAGCAACAATTGTAAAATCTATAAAAACTTCAATAAGTTCGCCATAGCCTATAGCAACTTCTTCAACTAATTCTGTTCCTTCTCTAAGTACAAATTTTTTGTTTGACAATTGTACATCCTCTGTTATCAAAGACAATGGTGGCATTAATATCTTCTTAACCAGAGTATTAACAACGGCATTAAAAGAGGCTCCTATAATAATGCCAATGGCCATATCAACCATATTACCTTTTACAGCAAAACTCTTAAACTCCTCTATAAAATTTTTAAACATTACAAATTTTTAAAATAATGTAGTTTGTCCTTCATCTTCATCATTAGTATCGTCTCCCTCCTTTTTTGGAGTCTCAGATTTCTTAGAATCTTCACTTTTAACAGTGCCATTGTCGACATTCTCTTCACCAACAACTTCAATTTCTTCTGCTACTTTCTCAGCAGGAACCTCATATGGCAATGGTTCTAAACCATTAATTTCCAAAACCTTGTCCTTTGTCAATTGATTACCCATTGCAGTAATTCCTTTTATTGCAATAAATTCCTCAAGATTTACTATTAGGTTTTCTTGTCGATCCTGTCCACGTTTTTTACCAAATACTATTTCTGCTTGCGGACGATAGTCCGTAAATATTTTCTCTAAATACGATTTCGGATGATCAGTTAGAATGTTCTCCTCCTTGTCAGGATTATCAACTAAGAATCGTTTTACATAAAATATTTCTTTATCACCTTCCCAATAGATTGCTGATAATGGCTTTTTTGGATTCCATTTTTCCAAAATAATCATATCATCATCAAAATGTAAGGTCAATTCCGGAATTACAGTTTTAACAACTCCACTTTGTTTTACAATTAACAGTCGATTCTCACTGGTAAACTCTCCTAAGAATTCTCCCCGAGCGTCTATGTTTAAACGCTGTACCGTATCATCAAACCAAAGTTTTCGAGGCTTTAATGTGGAAAGTCCTTTTTCTTTTAACTCTACCCTTTTTACTGTGTATTTGGTAACCAAATTACCCTTAGTTCCTCTACCCTTAATTAATACATCTGCGAAATCTAAATCCCATTTGAGCTTTTTAACACTACCTACTTGTCTTAAATTAATGGTGACCACTTCGCCTTCCCCATTCGGATTTGCTGAAAAATGGAACACGATAGAACTCGGTTTGCCCGTAGTTACATCGTATAATTTATCCCTAGTAATACTAGTTACATTAAAACGCTTAATATAAGTTGGGCCTCCTTTTCCGTCTCTATAAATTAAATTATATATGGTGCGCTTATCTTTCTTCTTAAAAACAGCAACATGGAGGATATTCTTTCCAATAAATGTCTTTGAATCCACTTTAAAGACCATCATTTTACCATCTTTGGTAAACACAATTATATCATCAATGTCACTACAATCGGTTACGTACTCATCTTTCCGTAACGATGTGCCCACAAACCCTTCTTCACGGTTAACATATAATTTGGTATTGCGAATTACAACCTTAGAAGCTTCAATATTATCAAAAGTTCTAATTTCAGAAAGCCGTTCTCTGCCCTTTCCATACGTATCTTTTAATCTTTTGAAATAAGCTATCGCAAACTCAATCAAATGAGCTAAGTGGTGTTTTACCTCTGCTATTTTTTCTTCAAGATTATCAAGATGTTCTTGAGCTTTGTCTATATCGAACTTCGATATCTTCTTAATTTTTATCTCAGTTAAACGTAGAATATCTTCTTCAGTAACTGGTCTTTTTAAATGCTCTGTATGTGGTTTTAATCCTTTATCAATTGCTGAAATTACACCTTCCCATGTTTCTTCTTCTTCAATATCTCGGTAAATTCTATTTTCAATAAATATCCGCTCTAATGAAGCCGCATGCCACTGACTTTCTAATTCTCCAAGTTGAATTTCCAATTCTTGGCGCAACAATTCTACAGTTGCATCTGTAGAACGTTTCAACATTTCAGTTACCCCAATAAAAAGTGGTTTGTTGTCTTCAATAATACATCCTAAGGGTGATATTGAAGATTCGCACGAAGTAAACGCATATAAAGCATCTATAGTTTTGTCTGGAGAAATTCCAGAAGGTAAATGAATTAATATTTCAACATTAGCAGCGGTATTATCTTCAATCTTTTTGATTTTGATTTTACCTTTATCATTCGCCTTTAAAATAGAATCTTTTAAAGAAGTTGTATTCGTGCCATAAGGTATCTCGGTAATGACGAGCGTATTTTTACTTTGTGTGGAAATACGCGCACGTACACGTATTTTTCCACCCCTTAATCCATCATTATAATTCTCAACATCTATAATCCCTGATGTTGGAAAATCTGGAAACAGTTTGAAACGTTGCCCCTTTAAATGCTTTATTGAAGCATCAATAAGTTCATTAAAATTATGTGGTAGCACTTTTGTAGACAAACCTACTGCAATACCTTCTGCACCTTGAGCCAATAATAACGGAAACATCACCGGAAGATTTACCGGTTCTTTTTTTCGGCCATCATATGATTGCTGCCATTCTGTTATTTTGGGACTAAAAACTACATCTAAGGCAAATTTTGATAGTCGAGCTTCAATATATCGCGAGGCTGCTGCCCTATCTCCTGTGAGAATGTTTCCCCAGTTACCTTGGGTATCTATTAATAGGTCTTTTTGACCCATTTGAACCATAGCATCGGCAATACTAGCATCACCATGTGGGTGATACTGCATGGTATGCCCTACAACGTTAGCTACTTTATTATACCGACCGTCATCGAGCTCTTTCAAGGCATGCATTATACGTCTTTGAACAGGCTTAAAACCATCTTCTATAGCAGGGACTGCCCTTTCCAAAATTACATACGAAGCATAGTCGAGAAACCAGTCTTTGTACATTCCGGTAACACGAGTAAGCGCTTCATCCTCATCTACTTCTTCAGTATCATGTACCGCTATGCCATCATCACCATCAGAGCTACCCTCATCCCCAATACTTTGATCTTGGTTATCTTCAGGTTTACCCTCCTCATCAGCAGGTAAATTTAAATTTTCATCATTTTCTTCCATTAAGGAATACTATATATTGTGGTTCTTATAATTGGTTTTCTTCTACTAAATCTACCTCAACTTTAAGGTTTTCAATAATAAACTTCTGGCGATCCGGAGTATTTTTACCCATGTAAAAACTTAATAAATCTTCAATCGACATTGACTTATCTAACATTACAGGTTCTAGTCTTATATCATCGCCAATAAAATGGACAAATTCATCTGGCGAAATTTCACCCAAACCTTTAAATCTAGTAATCTCTGGTTTCCCAGTTAATTTATCGATGGCATTTCTTCGTTCCTCTTCGCTATAACAATAAATTGTTTCTTTTTTATTACGGACTCTAAAAAGTGGCGTCTGCAATATATACAGATGGTTCTCCTTTATTAATTCTGGAAAAAACTGTAAAAAGAACGTAATTAAAAGTAAACGGATATGCATTCCATCTACATCAGCATCTGTTGCAATAACAATATTATTATATCGTAAATCTTCCATAGATTCTTCGATATTTAATGCCGCCTGTAAAAGGTTAAATTCTTCGTTTTCATAAACGATTTTCTTCGACATTCCATACGAGTTCAGAGGCTTTCCTTTTAAACTAAATACCGCTTGAGTATTAACGTCTCGCGATTTTGTAATAGAACCAGAAGCTGAATCACCCTCGGTAATAAAAAGTGTGCTCTCTAAATTTCTATCTTTTTTTGTATCGCCCAAATGAATACGACAATCGCGTAATTTCTTGTTATGTAAACTCGCTTTTTTTGCGCGATCCTTTGCCAACTTTCGAATACCAGAAAGTTCTTTTCGTTCGCGCTCTGCTTGTAATATTTTACGTTGTAGTGCTTCTCTTGTATCCGGATTTTTATGTAAATAATTATCCAGATATTTTCCAACAAAATCGTTTATATACGTACGTACTGTTGGTAAATCTCCACCCATATCAGTAGAACCCAATTTAGTCTTAGTTTGACTCTCGAAAACCGGTTCCATTACCTTTATTGATATTGCCGAAATAATTGATTTTCGAATATCGGAAGGATCGTAATTTTTTCCGTAAAATTCACGAATTGTTCTTACTAGAGCTTCGCGAAAAGCAGTTTGGTGCGTACCACCTTGCGTTGTATGCTGCCCGTTTACGAAAGAATGATACTCTTCGCTATACTGTGTTTTGCTATGGGTTATAGCTACTTCAATATCATTCCCTTTTAAATGAATAACAGGATATAAAAAGTCTTCTGTATTATTATTGTCCTCTAATAAATCTTTTAATCCATTTTCGGAATGGTATTTTTCGCCATTAAAATCAATTGTAAGACCAGGATTTAAATACACGTAGTTCTTCAACATACGTTCTACGTACTCGTTCCGGTACTTGTATTTTTTAAATATAGCTTCATCGGGTCGAAAAGTTACCTTAGTACCTTTTCGTTGCGAAGAATCCAATGGCCCTTCTTCTTTTATTAAATTACCCTGACTAAATTCAGCTACTTTAATTTGGCTATCACGAGAAGATTGTACTTCAAAAAAGCTCGAAAGGGCATTTACTGCTTTTGTACCAACACCATTTAATCCCACAGATTTTTTAAATGCTCGGGAATCATATTTACCCCCAGTATTCATTTTTGAAACTACATCAACTACTTTACCTAAAGGAATTCCTCGTCCGTAGTCCCGTACTTTAACAAGACCATCTTTAATTCGGATTTCTATGGTCTTCCCTGCTCCCATTACAAATTCGTCAATACAGTTGTCAATAACTTCTTTTAAAAGAATATAGACACCATCATCTGCAGATGAACCATCACCAAGTTTACCAATATACATACCAGGACGCATACGAATATGCTCTTTCCAATCAAGCGAACGAATGTTGTCTTCAGTATATTGGGTATTCTCAGCCATATTGAGGGGTTAAAAATGAAAGTTTGGCTAAGATAAGATTACTTGAAAAATAATGAAACCCCTATGTTATAAAGTAATTAACAAAGAAAAAAGCTATTTGTTGATATCAGAAAGGTTGAAAAATTGTGTTTAGCTACGCCGTTTTTTTCTTGAAACTAACGTAACACCAAAAATTACAACTAACATTCCGAAGATTTGTACGAACGTTATTCTTTCATCTAAAAAAAAGAATGCCAGCACAATTGTGGAAACTGGACCTAAACTACCGAAAATAGAAAAGGTGGAAGCTCCTAAACGTTTTATTGCCTCAGATACCATAAAAGAAGGTAAAAGTGTTGAAAATATAGCCATTGCCAATCCTAAAAAATATACTTCTCTTGGATATGAAAAAAGATTAAAGTCAGATACTATTGAGTAATGAATAATGATGCATATGGTAGATACAATCATCGCATAAGATGTAAACCGTAAAACGCCAAATTTTGGAATAAGCCAACCACTACCTACTAAATATCCAGCGTAAGTTAAAGCACTAAGAAAAATTAAAAAACCTCCCCAATAAACTGTCTCTCCAGAGATTCCTATTTCGTCCCAAAAAGTTATTAGAACTCCGAAATAGGTAATTAATATTGCCCAAAATTGTTTTCGACTTAACCCCTTATTAAAAAACAACCAAGATAATAATACCACTAAAGTGGGATAGATAAATAAAATTATACGCTCCAACCCGGCCTTTATAAACTGTATGCCCATGAAATCAAAAAGACTTGCTAAATAATAGCCAAGAAAACCAAATAAGAACAACCACAAATAATCCTTGTAAACAATTTTATCATCCTTGGTCGGTTTTGTATAAATCGCAATGGCTAAATAAAACGGAAAAGCAAATAACATTCGAAATAAAAGAAGACTCAAGTGGTCAACACCATAACCATAGGCCAACTTCACCATTACAGCTTTCGCAGAAAATAAAATTACTCCTGCTATCGCCAAAATAACGCCAATACTACTTGCTGACATTTTACTAAACATCATACTAAAATAGTACCTTATAAAAATCTTCAAGACTGTTTTAAGCGAATAATACGACGCTCAAAACTGTGTTATACATTAAACCTAAAATGCATTACATCACCATCTTTAACAATATAATCTTTGCCTTCTACACGCATTTTACCAGCTTCTTTAACTTTCGTTTCACTACCAAAATTGACATAGTCATCATAGGCTATTACTTCAGCTCTAATAAATCCTTTCTCGAAATCCGTATGAATTACTCCAGCCGCCTGTGGTGCTGTTGCTCCTACAGGAATTGTCCACGCTCGAACTTCTTTTACACCAGCCGTAAAATACGTTTCAAGATCTAATAATTTATAAGCACCTCTAATAAGTTTAGCAGAACCAGGTTCAGAAAGCCCTAAATCTTCTAAAAACATTTGACGCTCCTCATAAGTTTCTAATTCAGTTATATCAGCTTCTGTACCTACGGCCAATACCACAACTTCAGCATTTTCATTGGCCACTGCAGCTTTAACCTTTTCAACATATTCGTTTCCCGATACTGCTGCATCTTCATCTACATTACAAACATACATCACCGGTTTATCTGTTATAAACTGTAAAGGCTTTACAAATTCTGCGTGGTCATCATCTGATAACTCAATAGCACGTACTGAAGTACCTGATTCAAGTCCATCTTTTAAGCTTTGCAAAATTGCTTCTTCTTTTTGAGCTTCCTTATTTCCAGTTCGTGCAGCACGTTTAACTTTATCTAATTTTTTATCTACAGTTTCAAGATCTTTTAACTGCAGTTCCATATCAATGGTTTCCTTATCTCTTATTGGATCTACAGAACCATCAACATGAACAATATTATCATTATCAAAACAGCGTAAAACATGTAAAATAGCATCGGTTTCTCTAATGTTACCTAAAAATTGATTTCCTAGTCCCTCTCCTTTACTAGCACCTTTTACCAAACCGGCAATATCAACTATTTCAACAGTAGCTGGTAAAACACGTTCAGGAACAACTAATTCTTCTAACTTTTGCAATCTAGGGTCTGGTACATTAACCACACCTATATTAGGTTCTATAGTACAAAATGGGAAATTGGCGCTTTGCGCTTTGGCATTCGATAAACAATTAAAAAGAGTGGATTTTCCAACATTCGGTAATCCTACGATTCCTGCTTTCATTTTATTTCTAATTTGAGCGCAAAGATAGCCGTTTGTTACAAACTGAATAATGATAAAAAGGTATAATTTTTTTATGCTTATAAAGATTATTTTTTTGCGTTATCGAGAACACTCATTCTTTTTAAGTAATATATAATCAAGCATTTATAATTTGCTATATAATTTACTATATTGTAATGTTTGAGAAAATTCTTACATGGAAAGTTCAACTGATAAATCCATTTGGCTTTTATTTATTGCAGGAGATATAAATGCTTTTGCAACACTGTTTAAATTGTATTACTCTCCATTACACAATTATGGCTTAAAAATTTCAAATAATACTGTCTTAACGGAAGATTGTCTACAAAGTTTCTTTGTTTATTTATATGAAAATAGATTAAAATTAGGTAATGTAAATCATGTAAAATCTTATCTTTTTGTTTCTTTTAGAAGAGCATTATTAAAAATCCTGAAAAGAGAAAAGAAATTTACAAGTTATGAGCAAATATTTGAAAATTCAAAGTCATTTGAATTTTCAATTGAAGAACTATTGATACAGCAAGAATTTACTAAAATTAAAACTACAACCTTAACTAAATTATTAAATAGTTTAACTGTAAGAGAGCGTGAAGCTGTTTACTTAAAGTACTACAGTAATCTTAAAATAAATGAGATAGCCGAAGTGATGAGTATATCTTACCAAAGTGTTTTGAATACGCTACAAAAAGCCTTTACAAAGCTCAGAAACCTTGTAGAATCTCACGAAATAAAACAGGCTTTTAATTTAAACTAAAAAAACTTCCATAAAATAGGGTATTTCTTCTAAGCAAAGTTCTCTTTACTAAAGAAGACAATAATTATGAGCGGAAATAATCAGTCCCTATTAGAGATTTTATTAAATGATTCGTCCTTTGTAAACTGGGCAAACCAAAGCAACCAAAATGATATAGTTTTTTGGGATGAATGGATTAATAATAATCCAAAACATATAAAAACTGTTTATGCTGCAAAAGCTATTATAAATGGTATAAAATTTAATAAATCTCAATTGCCTGAAGAAAAAGTTAATAGCGAATTGAGTGCTATTATTCATAAAATTTCCACGAAAAAAAATACAAATAAAATAGGTTCTAAAAAGCGTAAGTTTTTATCCAAATTCTTAAAATTAAGCGCTCTTGCTGCAATAGGTATATTACTAATTATACTGAGTAATAATGTTTTAAATAGTTCATCCAAAGTTATTCAAAAGACCGGTTTTGGTGAAATAGTAGAGTTAAAATTACCCGATGGCACCACCGTAATCTTAAATGGTAATTCGCAAATTAGTTATGATAAAAGTAATGTTAGAAACATTGACTTAAAAGGAGAAGCATATTTTAAAGTTAAATCAATCCCATCTACTCACGCAAAATTTTGGGTAAACACAGAAGATTTAAAAGTTGAAGTTTACGGCACACAATTTCATGTCAATACTCGTGAAGAAAAAACAGAAGTAGTACTGGATGAAGGTTCAATACATCTTGTATTGGATAATGGCACTACAACTAAAATGATACCTGGTGAGCTAGTCTCTTTTTCTAAAGAAAAAAATACTGTCTCTCAAAAAAAAATATCTACAGAACTCCCCTATTCACTTTGGCGAGATGGAACTTATGTTTTTAATAACATAACGCTCGAAACAGTTATGAAAAATGTTAAGCAAGCCTATGGTGTAGATATTGAATTTATGGATGAAGAACTTAAACAACAATTACTAACTGGGGGAATACCCAATCAAAATCTAAAAATTTGCTTGTCAGCAATTGAAAAATCGACAGGAACTCGAATTGTCCATAAAGACAATAAACTAACGCTCTATAAGAACTCAAACAATTAAAACTTAACATTATGAATGAAAAAAGATTTTTAAAAATGCTATTTATAGCAGTTTTATTTATAGGAATTTCAACGTATGCAAAAGAAGAAAAAAACACGAGCAAGAAGGCAATTAAAACTGTTGCCTTAGCTGATTTTCTAAGTGACATTAGTGTTGTTCACAAAGTTTTTTTTACTTATAATCCGGCTGTTATTTCCGGTTCTAATTTAAATCCTGAAGAATTTCAATTCAATTCTTTGGTTAAAATCATTAATAAACTTGAAACGAAAACTAAATTCGATTTCGAATACCTAGGTAATAAATACTATGTTGTTCATCCTAAAAAAGTAAAGAGAACAAAAATTGCTAAATTAAATGCTCTTAGCGGACTTGGATTTACAATTATAGAGGACTTATCTATATTACAAAACACGGTTACAGGTATAGTAACAGATCAAAATGGCGAACCTTTGGCTGGTGTTAATATAGTTGAAAAAGGAACTGCAAATGGTACCTCTACAGATTTTGATGGTAATTATGAAATTACAGTAGGTGCCGATGCCACACTTGTTTTTAGTTATATTGGTTTTAGCACTGAAGAAGAAAGTGTTGCTGGTAGATCTACAATTAATACTTCACTTTCCGAAGGTGTACAATTAGCGGAAGCCGTTGTCATCGGTTCTAGAAACCCGAACAGAACTGCAACTGAAAGCACAGTTCCTGTTGATGTTATTGATGTAAAAGAATTAAACAGCGTGGCCCCTCAGGTTAATTTAAACCAGATATTAAATTATGTGGCGCCTTCGTTTACTTCGAATACGCAAACTATATCAGATGGTACAGATCACGTAGACCCTGCTTCCTTAAGAGGTTTAGGTCCAGATCAAGTTTTAGTACTTATTAATGGTAAAAGAAGACATACTTCTTCCTTAGTAAATGTAAATGGAACCTTTGGACGTGGTAGCGTTGGTACAGATTTAAATGCGATACCAGCATCTGCAATTCAAAGAATTGAAGTATTAAGAGATGGTGCCGCAGCTCAATATGGTTCCGATGCTATTGCTGGTGTTATAAATATAGTTCTAAATAAAAGCATTAATGAATTAACCGCTACGGTAACTACTGGTGCAAACTTTGCAAAGTATGCAAATGGACAAACTGGAGGTGTAGATGGCGCAACAACAAATTTTGCTGCAAGCTACGGATTAGGCATTGGTGAAAGAGGTGGATTTATTAATTTCTCTGGTGATTTTGATGTGCGACAAGATTACAGCCGAATGAAAGAATGGGAGGGTACAATTTTCAACAATTATAATGTAGTAGAACGTGTTGCAAATGCAGATGGTTATAATATTGTTAATTTGCTAGATGATGATGTTGCCGATGTTATTCAATATTCGCAAAGTGCAGGAATTAATCTAAATGGTGCAACTACTAAAGAGGAATTAAGAACTGTCTTAGGTGAAGATGCCACGGAATCTGAACTATCTGCAAGAGGACAACAAAGGAGTGATTACAACATGAGAGTAGGACAATCGGCTGTACGCGGTGGACGATTTTTTGCAAACTTTTCACTTCCATTAGATGATAACGGTACTGAAATTTACTCTTTTGCTGGAATTAGCTCAAGAACTGGTAATTCTGCAGGATTTTATCGTTTACCAAATCAAAGTAGAACTTTTACTCCTGCATATATTAATGGCTTTTTACCTGAAATTAATTCTGCTATTCAGGATAAATCTTTTTCTGCAGGCATAAAAGGTAAAATTGGCGATTGGAATGTTGATTTTAGTAACACTTATGGAAAGAATGCATTTGATTTTACGATTGGAAATACATTTAATGCTTCTTTACAAAGCTCTTCCCCAACTACTTTTGATGCTGGTGGGTTTTCTTTCGCTCAAAACACAACCAATTTAGATATCAACCAGTTTTATGATGATATTATGGCTGGTCTAAACATCGCATTTGGTGGTGAGTATCGGGTTGAAAACTACGAAATTGTTGCTGGAGAACCTGCTTCTTATCAACAATACACTGCTGATGGTACAGCCATAACATCAGCAGCACAGCAAGCATCTGAAGATTTCTTTGGAAATGCAAGACCTGGCGGTTCACAAGTATTTCCAGGATTTGGACCTAAAAATGAATTATCTCGAGGGCGTAGTAGTGTTGCGGGTTACTTTGATGTTGAAGCTGACTTTTCTGAAAAGTTCTTAACTAGTTTCGCAACGCGTTTTGAAAATTATAGTGATTTTGGTTCTACAATCAATTTCAAATTAGCCTCTAGATATAAAGTTAGCGATAATGTAAATGTTCGTGCTGCTTTTAATACGGGATTTAGAGCTCCATCCTTACATCAAATCAACTTTAATGCTACAGCAACAATTTTTGATCAAGATGGTAACCCACAAGAAGTAGGTACTTTTGCAAATGATAGTAGAGCGGCTAATTTATTGGGAATTCCGCAATTAAAACAAGAAACCTCTAATAGTGTTAGTGCTGGTTTAACAGCTAAAATGCCTGATGCAAATTTAACACTAACAATTGATGGATATTTTGTTCGTATAAACGACAGAGTTGTTTATACAGGTCAGTTTAGTGGTCCAGGTACTGGTACAGAGCTAGACAATTTATTAAGTCAGGCAAATGCCACTGCAGCGGCATTTTTTGCAAACGCTATAGACACCGAATCAGCTGGAATCGATATTGTAATTACCCATAAAGCGAATATTGGTGAAAATTGGAGGCTAAAATCTGACCTTGCAAGTACTTTTTCTAAAACACGTAAAGTTGGTGATATTAACGCTTCTGAGGTATTGAGAAATGCTGGCTTGGTGGACACCTATTTTCCTGAAGATAGTCGTGTATACTTAGAAGAAGCTGTGCCGAGAACTAAAATAAATTTATCTAATAGTCTAACTTCAGATAAGCTCGTAGTATTTCTGCGAAATGTTTATTTTGGAGAGGTTACTGAGGCAACCACAACAATTGCTAATCAACAAGTATTTGGAACAAAAATAGTTACAGACCTTTCTCTAGGATACAAAGTCAGCCCTACTCTAACTTTTACTGTAGGTGCAAATAACTTACTTGATGTTTACCCTGATATGGCTACTGAAGAATTTGGAAACCGCAGTAGTGGAAGATTTGATTGGTCTAGAAGAGCACAACAATTTGGAATTGGAGGACGCTTTTTATTCGCACGTGTAAACTTTACTTTAAAATAGATACTAACTCCCCGTTTTTATGGAAATAATCTTTCTTACATTGATTGTTGTTAATCAAAATGTGAAACGGGGTTTCCTATAAGAACATACAACTGGTTCTATACAAAAAGGAGTATTTCTAAAATTTAGAAATACTCCTTTTTAATATTGTAGGATTGACTTATTCTATGCTAAGCAAAATTTATCAATACAATAACCAAATAATTTTAACCATCAGGATGCATAAATGCCTGCTTGCCTAAAAGTACTTCTTCGCTCTCTACATTATCCTCATCAGGTATGCAACAATCAACAGGACAAACGGCAGCACATTGCGGTTCTTCATGAAAACCCATACATTCTGTGCATTTATCTGGTGCTATATAGTAAACTTCATCGCTAATAGGTTCTTGAACATCATCGGCATTTACAGACTTACCATTGGTAAGAACAACATCACCTTCTAATGAAGTACCATCTGAATAACGCCATTCATCAGCCCCCTCATAAATTGCAGTATTTGGGCACTCCGGTTCGCAGGCCCCGCAATTAATACATTCATCTGTTATTATTATAGCCATAATTTCTATTTCTAAGTGTTTAAATTCGCTTTACAGCAGAATTCTAAAAAGTAGGTAAAATCGATTTCACCTTCTTACTTTTGCAATTCTCTATTACAAAGATAAAGTCTAGAAAGATCTATCGCAAATATATGAACGACCTTAATAAAACAATTATTGCTTTTTCAGCACTAGGAGATTTTCTACGATCATTTAATATGTCATCTACCAGTGAAGATATTTGGTCGCAAAAACTGAAAGAAACTATCATTTATGCAGGACATAAAAATGGTTGGTTTAATGAAAAAAATGTGCTATATGCGTTGAAAAGCTGGGGAGATTTATTAACAGAACCACAGTTAACAAGTTGGCTTTCAACATACAATGCTTTTGATGACATTCCTGCTTTAAAACCTAAAACAGTAGCTGTAATTATGGCTGGAAATATTCCTTTGGTAGGTTTTCATGATTTTCTTTCTGTAGTCATTTCGGGTAACAAAGCCCTCATAAAGTTATCCGATAGTGATAAAGTTCTATTACCATTTTTGGCTAGCTTTTTAACAGAAAAAGAAATCACTTTAAAGAACAGCATTGAATTTAATGAAGGTAAGCTTGAAAATTTTGATGCCGTTATAGCAACGGGTAGTAATAACACGGCACGATATTTTGAATATTATTTCGGAAATAAACCTAATATAATCCGAAAAAACAGGAATTCTATAGCGGTACTTAATGGTGATGAAACTAAGAGTCAACTTGAGGCTTTAGGAAAAGATATATTTCAATATTATGGATTAGGATGCCGTTCTGTATCTAAAATATTTGTGCCTGAAGGATATAATTTTGATACCTTATTCCAAGCTGTTTTTCCATTTGGTGATATAATCAATGAGAATAAATATGCGAATAATTATGATTATAATAAGGCAGTTTATCTAATGAGTGACTTTCCAATATTAGATAATGGATTTTTAATTCTTAAAGAAGATGTGGGCTATGGTTCTCCTATAGCTTCTTTAAATTATGAATATTATTCCGATAAAGAAGCGTTAAAAAATCGATTGGAAAAAGACATAGAACAATTGCAGTGCATTGTTTCTTCGGGATTTGTGTCAGAGGAAATTGATTTTGGAACAACGCAAAGCCCTGGTTTAAATGATTATGCAGACGGTATCGATACGGTTGATTTCCTGTTAAGAACATAACATAATTCTTAGTATATAGTACCGCTAGTTCCTTAGAAATTTAAGACCTTTAGCATCCTTATTACAAAAACAAGTAACTAAACTTAATTAAGCTTAAAATGCAAAAACATAATTTTAGTGCCGGCCCATGTGTACTTCCTAAAGAAGTATTAAAAAAAGCTTCTGAAGCTGTAATCGATTTTAACGGTTTAGGACTTTCGTTAGTTGAAATTTCGCATCGAAGTAAAGACTTTGTAGAAGTTATGGAAACTGCACGTTCATTGGCTATTGAATTATTAGGTCTTGAAGGGAAAGGATATAAAGCTCTATTTCTGCAAGGTGGTGCTAGTACAGAATTTTTAATGGTCGCCTACAACCTTCTTGAAAAAAAAGCAGGCTATCTCAATACAGGTACCTGGTCTGATAAAGCAATTAAAGAGGCTAAATATTTTGGTGAAGTTGTAGAAGTAGGTTCATCTAAAGATGAAAATTTTAAATACATACCAAATGGTTATGTGGTGCCAAATGATTTAGATTATCTTCATCTTACTTCAAACAATACAATTTTCGGTACACAGATAAAGAAGTTTCCAAGTGT
This sequence comes from Aurantibacter sp., assembly GCF_039941195.1. Lineage (GTDB taxonomy): Bacteria > Bacteroidota > Bacteroidia > Flavobacteriales > Flavobacteriaceae > Aurantibacter_A. The sequence continues at coordinate 51,125 of NZ_JBDVFA010000071.1, forward strand.
TGATATGCCATTAGTTTGTGATATGAGCTCGGATATCTTTTCGAGAGAGCTAGATTTTTCTAAATTCGATTTAATCTATGCCGGAGCTCAAAAAAATATGGGGCCTGCTGGAGCAACATTAGTAGTTGTGAAAGAAGAAATTTTAGGAAAAGTTTCAAGGCAAATTCCTTCAATGCTAGATTATAAAATACATATAGGAAAAGATAGTATGTTCAACACACCTGCGGTTTTTCCTGTATATGTAACAATGCTTACTTTGCAATGGTTGAAAAATTTAGGTGGTATAAGTGCTATTGAAGAAATCAATAATAAAAAAGCACAGTTAATATATTCTGAGATTGATTTAAATCCAGTTTTTGAAGGCTATGCTAATAAAGAGGATCGTTCTAATATGAATGCTACTTTTACCTTGTCTGATGATCAATTGAAAGAAGAATTTGATGCCATGTGTAAAGAAGCGGGTATTAATGGTATTAATGGTCACCGTTCTGTAGGCGGTTATCGCGCATCAATGTATAATGCACTTTCTCTTGAAAGTGTTGGAGTTTTAGTTGATGTAATGAGTGAAATGGAAAGAAAAGGATAAAAATTGGTTAACAGTTGCTGGTTGTCCATTGTTTGATTAAACACAACAAAACCAGTAACTAACAAAAGATAACCAGCAACTAACTTAAAATATGAAAATATTAGCCAACGACGGTATCTCACAAACTGGTGTAGATGCCATGCAGAATGAAGGATTTGAAGTTCTTACAACTAATGTAGCTCAAGAGCAACTCGTAAACTTTATCAATGAGAATGAAATTGTAGGTTTATTAGTAAGGAGTGCAACCAAAGTAAGAAAAGATTTAATTGACAGTTGCCCTTCCTTAAAATTAATTGGACGTGGTGGAGTTGGAATGGATAATATTGATGTTGATTACGCGCGTGAAAAAGGGTTACATGTTATAAATACGCCAGCCGCATCGTCAGAGTCTGTTGCAGAATTGGTTTTTGCACATTTATTTGGTGGGGTTCGTTTTCTTTATGACGCCAATAGAAATATGCCTTTAGATGGTGATAGCAAGTTCAAACAATTAAAAAAGAATTATGCTAAGGGTAGCGAACTTAGAGGTAAAACTTTGGGTGTAATTGGTTTTGGTCGTATTGGACAAGCCACTGCAAAAGTAGCTCTTGGTGTTGGTATGAAAGTAATTTACCATGATCCATTTATGGATGATGCTTCAATCTCACTTTCTTTCTATGATGGCCAAACCATTGATTTTAAATTTAAAAGTATTTCAAAAGATGAACTTTTAAAATCTGCGGATTTCGTTACGTTACATGTTCCTGCACAGAAGGAATATGTTATTGGCAAACCTGAATTCGAAATAATGAAATCTGGTGCAGCAATTGTAAATGCAGCTCGTGGTGGTGTAATCGATGAAGTTGCATTAATAGACGCCTTGGAAAAAAATAAATTAGCATTTGCTGGGTTGGACGTTTATGAATCTGAACCATCTCCAGAGATTAAAATTTTAATGAACCCAAATATCTCGTTAAGTCCGCATATTGGTGCAGCTACCGGTGAAGCGCAAGATAGAATTGGCACGGAACTTGCAAATCAAATTACAACGTTGTTGAAATAATTTTAGCAGGTACATCAAAAAAAATATAACTCTTTTTTTGTACATTACGTATTCAATTTTAAACACTAATTACAATGTCAGGATTATTAGATTTATTAAGTAGCCCAATGGGTAAACAATTAATTAGCGGAGTGGCAGGCCAAACAGGTCAGTCTACCGATCAAACAGGAAGCGTGTTGAGCATGGCTCTACCTGTATTGCTTGGAGCAATGAAAAAAAACGCAGCGACTCCTGAAGGAGCGCAAGGATTAATGAGTGCACTTTCTTCAGGTCAGCACGACGGTGGAATTTTAGATAATTTAAGTGGATTATTCGGCGGTGGCGTAGATCAATCTGTTATGGATGATGGCGCTGGAATTTTAGGCCATGTTCTTGGAAGTAAACAACCACAGGTTGAGAATGCATTAAGTTCTAAATCTGGTATGGATGCTGGAACAATTGGCACTATTCTTAAAGTTGCCGCACCACTATTAATGGGATATTTAGGAAAACAAACAAAAGAAAGTAATGTTAGCGATGCTAATGGTATCGGTGATTTATTAGGAAGCGTTATGGGAGGCGGTCAGGCAGCCAATAAACAACAGTCACTAATAGAATCTTTCTTAGATTCTGATGGTGATGGTAGTATTTTAGATGATGTAGCCTCTATGGCACTTGGTGGAAAAAGTGGAGGAATTGGTGGCCTTTTAGGTGGTCTTTTCGGAAAATAATCCGTTATTAATATAAATTACAAAACCGTGTATCATTTTAGTACACGGTTTTTTTGTATCTTATAAATATGAAAAAGGTGATAAAATACTTTGTGCCAATTATTCTTTTAACTTATTTAATTAGTTGTGGAACGACAAAGAACGTAGAAAATGTACCGGATATTTCCGAAGAAGAATCAGCTCTTTTTAATGAAACAGCTGGTGATACTATACAAATTGCAAATGAAGAAACAGAGTACGAGATAATAATTATTGAACCAGGATTTAATACCTGGCTTTTAAGTATTGCCAAACCTGAAGGTTACTACTCACAATCTTATCTAGAAAATAGAAATCAACTATATGTAATAAACTGGAACCAGCGGGTATTAAACCCACAACAATACAACCGAAACTTGTATGAAATGCAAATCGATTATAGTACAGGTATTGATTATGGCTACGAAGTAAATTATAAGCTCTATAATTATTTTATTTATTTCCAAAGAAAATACAAACAGAGATTAGGTCCTTTTTTACCGCGTATTTAATATAGCGTCTTATATTTGCACTGTTAAATTTAATTCATGCAAAAATTTAAAGAACGCTGGGAAATTCAACAGAATTGGCAACTTATTTTTCCCGCACTAGGTATTTTAGGAATTTTATATAGCTCTTTTAAACTTGCCAAAATTTTAACCGCAGATTTTAATTTGTTCCTAACTATTGGGGCAGCCATTATAATTTCCTTTTTACTAATAAAATTGTGCCTTTTTTTCTTTAAGAAACTTGAAAATAAATGGATTGTCGATTATCGCTGGGAAATGATTCGAATTTTTATAGTTTTTGCTATAACTGGTAGTTCAAGTGTTTTTGTGGGACGCCCTGTTATTAAATTCTTGGGAATTAATCAAGAGAACCTAAATGTTTTCGTTTACTGGGTCCTATTCATGCTTATAGGCCTTTTCTTCTATCAAATAATGTTAGTGTTTTTCGGATGGCTTTTTGGAGAATTCAAATTCTTCTGGGCATTTGAGAAAAAAATGTTACGACGCATGGGACTAGGTTTTTTATTTGATAAAAGTTAAGTTTATATTAACATAATTAACTATTAGACTATCTAATTTTGAACTGTGAAGAAGAAAAAGATATTTTATGCTTTATTCTTATTTTGCTTATTTCTTAGCAAAGTGGGTTCTTTTCATGGTTATTCACATAATGATTCACCAAATAATAAAGTTGAACATTGTGATTTTTGTCACATGGCAACTAAAAATGATATTGGTGATTTTTTAGGGACACAAAATAGTATTGAGTTTAAACCAGTAATTAATACTTTCTCAATTACTGAAATTGAATATACTTCAGAACTAATATTCACAAGTTTTCCTATAAAACTTATTAACCGACCTCCTCCTTCTAGTAATTTGTAATTTCCACCTGATTTATGTACGCCAAATTTGGGTACATCGTTTCCATTTTTTTATATTTTACTGACTATGAGAACATTAGCAATAGCATTGTTCACGATTATTGCGGCATACAACCTTAATGCGCAAGACTGCACTTCTATTTTAATAGGTGAAATTATCGACTTTCATGATAATACACCGTTGCAGAATGCTACCGTTTTAATAACGGGAACCAATAGATCAGCCAAAACTGACTTTAATGGTAAGTTTCGCATAGAAACTCTGTGCGATGGCGAATTAGAGCTCGAAATTTATCACGAAGAATGTAAAACGAAACTGATGTCCGTTTTAATTAATGGTGATACTTTTCAAAAAATTAGTTTGGAACATCATTTAGAAGAACTACATGAAGTAAAGGTTATAGGTTCTTCAATAAAAAACAAAACCAATTCAGCTTTAGAACAAACTTTAAAACTAGAAACTATTGAGCAATATAGTAGCCAAAGTCTTGGTGATGCGCTTAAAGAAATTACTGGTGTATCATCTTTAAACACAGGTGCTAATATTGTAAAACCCACAATACACGGCCTAAATGGTAGTAGAGTACTTGTTT
>NZ_JBDVFA010000072.1:0-11045 GCF_039941195.1 Aurantibacter sp.
TAGGGGAGCTTGTATTCGAAATAAGATGTAGGTATTGCGCTAAACGCGTATAACTTGCTTTAATGGATGCGTTGTTATTTATAATATAGGAAGCAGATATTCGAGGTTCAAAATTATTAAAAGTTGCTAAACTACTTTTTCTACCAGGATTTTCGGTAGCAATGGGAGTGGCCTCGCTATAAACAAGGGTTTGTGTGTCGAATACTATTGGGTCATTGTTCTCATATATATTAATCTCATCTTGACCTAGACGAACGAAATTGCTAAAGCGTAATCCATATTCTAAACTTAAATTTTCTGTAATGTCATGTTCAATATCTATATAAGCGGCGAACTCATTTGCATATTTTTCAATAAGTTGCTCTTCAACAATACCAGAATCATCATTGCTAGGTTCAATTTTTCCTGGGTTAAATTGATAGTATATATTATTTATTCCATAGTTTATTTGAAGCTTGTCGCTTAAGTAATGTTTTAGGTCGTATTTTATATTAAAATTTTGAATACCTGAATTCCAATTAAACCCAACAAAGTCTAATTTTAAACCGTAATAATAATCAGAATATATTAAAGATAAATTTGAAAATAATTTGTCTGAAAAAAGGTGATTCCATCTAAAATTACCTACCGCATTTCCATAGGTGTTTACAAAACTTTCGGAAATACTAAAGACGTCTCTACCAAAATAACCTGAAAGAAAAATACTGTTTTTATCATTTATATTATAGCTTAGTTTAGTGTTTAAATCATAGAAATAAGCAGAATTGTCAACATCGAAAAGCGGAAGAAATAGATGAGCATACGAACCTCTGCCTCCAATTAAAAAAGCTGCCTTGTCTTTTATAATTGGACCTTCAATTAGTAATCTGCTAGCTACAGCACCAATACCGCCATTAACTTTAAGCTGTTTACTATTCCCTTCTTTCTGAAAAATGTCTAATACTGAAGATACTCTTCCTCCATATCGCGCAGGAATTCCTCCTTTATATAGTTTAATATCCTTAATAGCGTCAGGATTAAAAACAGAAAAGAATCCGAATAAATGTGAAGAATTAAAAATTGTGGCCTCATCTAAAAGTATTAAATTTTGATCAGCAGAACCACCCCTAACATTAAAACCTGAAGAACCTTCTCCAGCATTTGTTACGCCTGGCAACAGTAGTATTGCCTTAATTACATCAGCTTCGCCGAGAATTACGGGAATTTTTTTTATTGTTTCAACTTTTAAGGAATTAACGCTCATCTGCGGTTTACGGATGTCTAATTTTTCAACATTTTCTGTTACTATAACTTCAGTCAAAGCCTCAGCTGTTTCAATCATTTTGAAGTTTAGCTTCTTATTCTCCGTTAAACTTACCTTCTCAGTAATTTCCTTAAAACCGAGATAGCTTATGTTAATTGTATATTGACCTTCGGGTAGTGTTATAGAGTAGAAACCATATTCATTAGTTGTAACTCCAGTTGCTAACTCTGGTACCACAATTGTTACGCCAATAAGTGTTTCATTGCTTGATGCTTCTGAAATAGTTCCACTTAGTGTAAATTTTTGCTGGCCATATGAAAGTATGGAGCATAGGAATGCTATGAGGGAACTGAATAAGGTTAATCTATTCATTTAGGTAGCAATTTTATATAAAACTAGTGATTAATAATTTCGATTGAATAAAATGGTGCTAATTAAAAACAAAAAAAGACCTTCATTGAAAAAATGAAGGTCTTAAATTTAATAGGGTTATTTAATTAAATACTACCCAAAATAGCATTAAAGGTTTCACTAGGTCGCATTGCAGTTGAGCGCAAACTCTCAGATGGTTTATAATAACCATCAATGTTTTGTTCTTTGCCTTGCGCATCAATTAATTCTGCAACTATTTTATCTTCATTAGTCTTTAATTCTTCAGAAACTTTGGTGAAAGTTTGCTTTAAATCTTCATCATCATTTTGATTGGCAATAGCCTCAGCCCAATACATTGATAAATAGAAATGGCTTCCTCTTGTATCAAGTTCATTTACCTTTCTTGAGGGTGACTTATCATTAAGTAAAAACTTTTCAGTTCCTGCATCTAAAGCCTCACCTAAAATTCGTGCTCTTTGATTATCAAATTTTTCTCCATAAAAATCTAAGGCTACACCAAGAGCTAAAAATTCACCAAGAGAATCCCATCGTAAATGTCCTTCTTCTAAAAATTGCTGCACGTGTTTTGGAGCAGATCCTCCAGCGCCTGTTTCAAAAAGTCCACCGCCATTCATTAACGGAACAATTGATAACATTTTTGCACTAGTACCTACCTCTAGAATTGGAAAGAGATCAGTAAGGTAATCTCTTAAAACATTTCCAGATACTGAAATCGTATCTTTTCCCTCTTTTATCCTTGCTAGCGTAAAATATGTAGCGTCAATAGGTGATAGAATACGAATATCAAGTCCACTTGTATCGTGTTCTGGTAAATAAGTATTCACTTTTTTGATTAATTCAGCATCATGAGCACGGTTTTCATCCAACCAAAAAACAGCTGGTGTATTTGATGCTCTTGCTCTTGAGACTGCTAATTTTACCCAGTCTGCAATAGGAGCATCTTTTACTTGACACATTCTCCAAATATCACCTTTCTCAACATCATGAGAAAGTAATACTTTACCTGAATTTTTATCAATAACATTTACAGTTCCTTCTGTAGAAATTTCAAATGTTTTATCATGTGAACCATATTCTTCAGCTTTTTGTGCCATTAATCCAACATTTGGAACCGTGCCCATGGTAGTTGGGTCAAAAGCACCATGTTCTTTACAGAATTCAATGGTAGCGGTATAAATACCAGCATAGCTACTATCAGGAATAACTGCTTTTGTGTCTTGGGCTTTTCCTGCTGCATTCCACATTTGTCCAGAATTTCTAATCATCGCTGGCATTGAAGCGTCAATAATTATATCGCTTGGAACATGTAAATTGGTAATTCCTTTGTCTGAATTAACCATTGCTAAATCCGGGCCATTTTCAATGGCTGTGGCAATGTCAGATTTTATCTCGTTCTTTTTCTCAGACGGAAGGCTCTCAAGTTTACTTAAAAGCGTTTCTAATCCATTGTTAGGATTAATCCCTAGAGATTCAAAAGTACCACTATGTTTTTCAAAGACATCCGCAAAATAAACCTTAACAGCATGTCCAAAGATAATAGGGTCTGACACCTTCATCATGGTTGCTTTCATATGTAAGGAGAACAAAACACCTTTGTTTGCTGCATCCTTAACTTGTTCTTGTAAAAAGGCTATTAAAGCATTTTTACTTAACACCGTAGCATCAATAATTTCGCCGTCTAGTAATTTAAGACTGTCTTTTAATACTTGCTTGCTACCGTCTTTTGCATCTAGAACTATTTCTAACTCTGTGGCAGACGGAATGGTTATGGATTTTTCATTGGCTTGGAAATCTCCAGCGCCCATAGTTGCAACATGGGTTTTGGAGTCAGCACTCCATGGCCCCATAGAATGCGGATTCTTTTTAGCATAGTTTTTAACTGCTTTAGGAGCTCGGCGGTCAGAATTACCTTCACGTAATACTGGGTTTACAGCACTACCTTTAATTTTGTCGTACCTATTCTTGATTTCTTTTTCATCATCATTTTTAGGTTCATCAGGGTAATTCGGAAGTGCGTACCCTTTTTGCTGTAATTCCTCAATTGCCTCTTTTAATTGGGGTATAGATGCACTAATATTAGGTAATTTTATTATTGTGGCATCTGCTGTTTTAGCAGCAGCTCCTAATACAGCTAAATCATCTGTAAGCTTTTGATCTTCTTTCAGAAAATCATTAAAAGTTGCAATTATTCTACCAGCTAAGGAAATATCTTTAGTTTCTACTTCTATTCCTGAAGTTTTAGTAAAAGCCTTTACTATTGGTAGAAAAGATTGTGTCGCCAAAGCGGGTGCTTCGTCGGTCTGAGTGTATAAAATTTTTGGCATCCGAAAATGTAGTTTTGTTTAAAGCGGAGCAAATATACGATTTTAAATGCGTGGAAAACACTAGTGGACAGCAATATCAAACACTTTTCTATTAAAATGTAAGATTAATAATTGCTTGCTTGTATTTGTATCATTATTATATGGAATTGTAATAAAAATATAAAACCCAAAACATTGTAATAATACATTGTTTTGGGTTTTTTTGAGATAGTTGATAAACATTCTACTTCGTATTCATACGATAGGCAACCAATGATTGCATTTATCAAGCTATGTCAACGTTTAAAATACAAAAGTTCTTAATTATTGAACCAAGCAACTATAGTGTATTTCTCCTTGTCATCTTTATACCTTAATTTTTTATTTCCAAACAAGTTTGAATATAATTCATTAGTGTATTCATATCGATATTCAAAAAGCCACAGCTTTAAGAATCCATACTCATTTCATCATTAAAAAATACGAATATCTCTTAAGTATTGAAATTAGAAAACAATATAAAGAACGTGAACTTTATAGTGATTTATTTACTCACCATCGACAGGTTTGTTTTTTAATCACCTTTAAATGTAATAAATATCTTTCATTTCACCAAGATATTTAACAAATTAATAATCAACATGTTATGAACTGTACTAATTAACAATTGTTGAAAACTGAAAAATCCCATTACACAATTGTGTAATGGGATTTTTATTATAGTTCCGGTATTGCTATTAAGACCGTACTTCTTTAATTCTTGCTTTTTTACCAGTAAGACCTCTGAAGTAGAAAATACGAGCTCTACGTACTTTACCTTTTTTGTTAACTTCTACTTTTTGTAATGCAGGCATATTTACAGGGAAAATACGCTCAACCCCAACAGTACCAGACATTTTGCGAATAGTGAAGGTTTCTGTAGCACCTGAGCCACGTCTTTGTATTACAGTACCTTTAAAGAACTGTGTACGTTTTTTATCACCTTCCTTAATTTCGTAATAAACTGTGATAGTATCACCAGCTGAAAATTCTGCAAATTCCTTTTTTGGAACAAACTCGTCTTCTACAAATTTTATTAATGAATCCATTGCTTTAATTTAGGATTATATCTTAGCCAACATTCACGTATTTCGTCAGAGGTTGGTTAATGAGGATGCAAAAATACTTCTAAATTTAGAATCTGCAAGAAATTTTTATGGAATTTTCTGTAAATGAGCAATTACTTACTTTAATTATTTTAGTAAATCTGGTCTAAGTTCTTCTGTTCTTCTTTGGGCTTGCTCTTCACGCCATTGCTCTATTTTTGGAAAATTGCCGCTCAATAGTACTTCGGGAACGGACATTCCTTTGTATTCAGCAGGGCGGGTGTAAACTGGCGGAGCTAATAAATCGTCTTGAAATGTATCGGTTAATGCTGATGTTTCATTGCTTAAAACCCCAGGAATTAGCCTAATAACTGCATCTGCTAAAATAGCAGCTCCTAATTCACCACCAGATAATACATAATCACCTACTGAAATCTCTTTTGTAATGAATGCTTGTCGGACACGATGGTCTACACCTTTATAGTGTCCACATAGAATTATTATGTTTTCTAATAAGGATATGCTATTCGCCATTTTTTGATTTAAAGTCGCACCATCGGGAGTCATATAAATTATTTCATCGTAATCTCGTTCTGACTTTAAGGCTGTAATGCACTTGTCTATTGGCTCTATCATTAATACCATACCAGCTCCTCCACCAAATTGATAATCATCAACCTGATTGTAGCTTTTATCTGTAAAATCTCGCAAGTTGTGAAAATAAACCTCTACCAAACCTTTGTCAATTGACCTTTTTAAAATTGAGGCTTCAAACGGACTCTTGAGTAATTCTGGTAATACTGTAATTATATCAATGCGCATTTGTCTAATTAATTGTATTTATTCATCTCGTATTCTAAAGACTTCTTTACTGTTGGCCATTCTATATTTAGCATAGAGAAGACTACAGTGTCTCTCAACACTCCATTTGCATCCATTCTATGGCTTCTTAAAACACCATCTTGTTTGGCGCCAATTCTTAAGATTGCGTTTCTCGATTTATAATTAAACCAGTTTGTTCTAAATTCTACCGCATTACAGTTTAATTTTTCAAAGGCATGTTGTAATAAAAGATATTTGCAAGTTGTGTTTATCCCTGTGCGTTGTGAACTTTGGGCGTACCAAGTGGATCCAATTTCTAATCTTTTATTTTGCGAATCAACATTCAAATAACGGGTTGTACCGAGAACTATGTTGGTTTTGATATCTACAACCACAAATGGCAGTCCTATTTTGTTTGCTCTTTGCGATTCTGCTATATCAAAAAATGCATCGATATCTTTTTCAGAAGGTACCCAGGTGTACCACAGATCCCATAATTTACCATCACTGGCCGCAGTTAAAAGCGCTTCTTTGTGAGATGATTTTAATGGAACAAGTTTTACATTTCCATGTGATAATTCTACTTCTTCAAGCCATGTACTCATCTAAAATCAATTTAAAAGGGCATTTTTATTTAGCTGACCAAAAATAGTGAAAATACCCGGAGTCTTTTTCCCACCCTAATTTCTCGTAAAGTTTTTGAGCCGGGTTGTCAAAAGCTGTTTCTAACGCTAAACCTTTATAATTATTAGCTATACAAACCATTTTTGCTTCGTTTAAGAGTGCCTCGCCGATTCCATTTTTTCGATTAGCTTCATCAACATACAAATCATTAAGAATAAGAGTAGGTTGTAAAGAAACGGAAGAATATGTTGTATATAATTGCGTAAAGCCTACTACCTTATTGGAAAAGGTTGCCATTAGAATAATAGACTGGTTATTAGATATTAGGTCATAAAGAAATTGCGTAGCCGCATCTAAATTAGACTCTTGATTGTAAAATACTCGGTAAGCATTAAATAGTGGAGCTACCGACTTTAAATCTTTAATAGTTGCTATAGAAACTGTAACCATATGTCATAAAAAAAGCTCCGTTAAGAGCTTTTAAATTATTTTGTTTTCTTGTATTTATTTATCTCGTCTTGCAGTTGCCTGCTTACTTTTTGCTCTCGTTCTAAGGCTCTACGACGGTGATCTTCATACTCCGTTTCTAACTCTGATAAATTAGTTTTAGCTTCTTGAGTAAGAATATTGCTATTTCTAAATTTATACATAAAGAATAGCATAAGCCCAAGTAAACCAGCAATAATTGACCATAATATGGTGTTATACGTGATTTTGGAAACACCAATGCCTAAAAATGACATAGAATCTTTTTCTTCGGTAACTGTCGAAAGGTTTGTTGTTGTTTCCTCTAATTTCTTATTTAAAGATTCAATTGTAGACTCGTGCCCAGAAATTGTAGCTTGTAAAGCGGCTGCATTAGTATATTGTGCTTTTAAACTGTCGATAACATTGCTTCTCAATTTATCCAAGGAAATTATACGTACAACTTCGTAACGTTTTCCATCAGCTCTATAATTTCCTGATTTTTTGTAGACGTACTCAAATTGACTATCGATGGTTCCTTTATCCAAAGACAATTCTGGTTCTTCAGTTTCCTGCGCAAATTGTAGGTTAAACGCGAATAGTGCTATTATTAAAGTAAAAATTTTATCACCTTTCATTTCGAAAATAAATCTTAAATATTAATTATGTTGATTTAGAGAACGACTAAAGTAATTGAATAATATCAATTAAGAAAAAAAATTGATAATTAGCTTAGTATAAACTCTTTAAACTTTACGATATACACTATATTAATAGTAGGTATATCTTCTAACTTTTGCTATATATTTAGCCAGTCTTATCACTTGATGGGAATATCCATATTCATTATCATACCATATATATAGTATTATGTTGGTTCCATTTTTGGTTACAATCGTAGCTTTGCTATCATAGATTGATGGTGCCGAAGTTCCTACAATGTCCGTCGATACCATTTCTTTGCTTAACGAGTATTTAATTTGTTCCACAAGGTCACCTTCAAGTGCATATTTTTTTAAAATGGTATTAATGCTGGACAAAGACGTTTTGTTCTTTATTTCTAGATTTAATATTGCTAATGAGCCATTTGGCACCGGTACTCGAATAGCGTTAGATGTTAATTTGCCAGCCAACGTTGGCAATGCCTTAGCTACGGCTGCACCAGCACCAGTTTCGGTGATAACCATGTTAAGGGCGGCAGCTCTACCTCTTCTATATTTGCCATGCATATTATCAACAAGGTTTTGATCATTGGTATAGGCATGAATGGTTTCGAGATGTCCTTTGATAATTCCTAGCGAATCATCTACAACTTTAAGAATAGGAGTGATTGCATTTGTTGTGCATGAGGCAGCAGAATAAATATGTGTTTTGTCAGGGTCAAATTCCGCGTGATTTACCCCGTGTACGATATTTGGTATTTCTTTACCTGGTGCAGTGAGTAATACTTTATCAGCTCCTTTAGATTTTAAATGTCTTTCTAGTTCTGTTTTGGTTCTAAAAGCTCCAGTATTATCTATTACAAGCGCTTTATTTATTCCGAATTTGGTATAATCTATTTCTTCAGGTGCATTAGCATTTATTATATGTACTGTTGTTCCATTAATTATTAAAGCTTTTGCTTTTAAATCAATATCAACAGTGCCTAAAAATTGCCCATGTACTGAATCGGTTCGGAGTAATGCCGCTCTTTTTTCTAGTATCTCTGCATCAAGAGTACCTCGGACAACAATTGCTCTTAATCGCAACTGATTGCCTTTGCCCGTTTTTGCCATTAATTCACGTGCCAAAAGCCTGCCTATTCTTCCAAAACCATAAAGAACAACATCTTTAGGTTCTATGTTTTTTGTTTTATTAGCATCTTCTAATTTGCTAATAACAAAGGCAGTAGCGTTAGCATAATTGTTTTCATCTGAATGATATTCATAGGTAAGTTTACCTATGTCTAGTTTGGATGGGGGTAGCTTTATATCATTTATAGCTCTTAATAACTCTACGGAATCAAAAATGGAGATTGGTTTTTGGACAAATTCTCCGGCGTATTCATGAAGATTAATTATGTCGCTTACATTTTTATCTATGACTTGATTTTTGAAAATGACTATTTCTATTGCCTTGTCATACCAAAGATCACTAGTAATCTTAATAAATTCTGTGGTTGCCTTTCGCCGATCGGCTTGAAATGCTAATTCTTTTTCGTAAGATTTTACAGAAGCCATGTTATTTAATTTGAAATGAAGTTTAAATACAAAAATAAATATTTCAGAGGGGAGGCTAAAACCTATCGTAATAAAAAAGGCGCTCTATAAAAGAACGCCTTATCTTACTTCTTATTTAATAGATTATTGAAATATTAATCTTTCTCGTTCGCCATCTTTACCTAATAATGTGATGCTAGTTCTTCCATATTTAGAAATACCTCCGAACAAATCTCTAGCTTCTTGAATATCATCAATTTCTTCATCATCAACAGCAATCATTACTTTGTCTTCAAGCCCGTAACCACGATAGGTTTCTGGTACTCCCGTAATTAATACCCCTTTTTCAGTTTTGTATTTTTTCTTAGTTTTTTCGTTTAGATTCTTTACTTCTAAATTCATTACTGGTAAAATAGTAGTTTGTCGCTTAATTATTTTCACTGGAACTGAAACTATTTCCCCATCACGTTCATAAGTAATTTCAACTTCATCACCCGGTCTTTTAGTAGATAAGTAACCGGTTAAATCAGGGTATTTAGTTACTTTAATATTGTCAATTTGCTTGATAATATCGCCTGCTAATAATCCAGCTTCAGCAGCACCTGTTTCTTCTTCAACTCCATCTATATATACTCCTTCGATATTGTTGATGCCTTTCTTTTTCGCATAAGGTGTGTTGATAGGCACTGATTTTATTCCAATAATTCCCTTTTGAACATTGCCATATTCCATAATGTCTTCGACTACTTTCTTAGCTATATTACTCGGAACCGCGAATGAGTAACCAACATAAGAGCCTGTTTGCGAACTTATTGCCGTATTAATCCCTACTAAATCACCATTTGTGTTAACAAGTGCACCACCACTGTTGCCTGGGTTTACCGCGGCATCAGTTTGAATAAAAGATTGATTGTTTAACATCTGATCTAAATTTCTCGCTTTTGCACTAACAATTCCTGCAGTTACCGTAGAGGTAAGATTAAATGGATTGCCAACTGCTAAAACCCATTCGCCAATTTTAGTATTATCCGAATCACCAAAGGCTAAATAAGGCAATTTACTATCTGAATCAATTTTTATTAATGCAATATCTGAGTTTGGATCTGCTCCAATTAATTCAGCATCGTAGGTCTTATTATTATTTAAAGTGACCTCTAATTTACTAGCATTTTTAATAACGTGATTGTTGGTAACGATATAACCATCGGGTGTGATAATTACTCCAGACCCTGTTCCAACTTGTGCTCTTTGTGATCCACCAGAACCGTAGAAGAAATCTCGTAGACTGCTAGGGCCTTTGCTAACCGTTACATTTTTAACATGCACCACTGCGTGCACTGTAGTCTCAGCTGCTGTAGTAAAGTCAACTTCATTTATGCCAGACCCTTTTGCAGAGGTCGGTGTTAAACTCGTGTTGAATGTGCTAAAACCATCATTTTCGCTAACCACGGAAATGTTCGGTTGTTCAAAAAATATTTTATATGCTCCCAATGTTATGGCTCCTGCACATAGCGATACCAATAACAAGCTTCCAATTTTTTTCATAGTATTTGTAATAATTTCATTTGGTACCCACAAATTTACCCATTTTAACTATTCGGCAAATTTGCTTTAACTACTTTTTAACTGCTAAAAAAACCTTAATAAAGTTACATATCTTTGTCGTCCAATTTTATTACATGCAATTTCAGTTTTATAAATACCAGGGTACTGGCAACGATTTTATCATGTTAGATAATAGGTCTAACGAATTCCCAAAAGATGATTACCAATTGGTAGCCCGTTTTTGCGATAGAAAATTTGGCGTAGGAGCCGATGGATTAATACTTCTAGAAAATGATGCTGATACCGATTTTAAAATGGTGTATTACAATGCTGATGGTAATGAGGGTAGTATGTGTGGTAATGGTGG
>NZ_JBDVFA010000073.1:0-2001 GCF_039941195.1 Aurantibacter sp.
AAATTTCATCTGATAAATGATGTATTTCAGCCGAAATATGACCTTTAAACGGAGATAAAATGTAGATAAACGTGAGTGAAAAAATGACCCCTTCGACGAGTGGATAAAAACGAAGGTTAAATGACCTCTAAATCTTCAAAATGCATCTAATTTCTAATATTTACATGAATTACATTTGTAAGAATAAACTATTATATTGCTGTTTAAATAGCGGCCTTTATTCTTAACTTATTAATTGACATGATTTCGAAAAAATTAATTCTATTGTTCTGTATCACATTCTTGGTTTCTTGTAAAGAATCAAAAAATGAACCTATATCAGCTGAAGAGAAACAAACACCGCCAAATGTTATATATATACTTGCAGATGATTTAGGATATGGAGATTTGGGAAGTTATGGACAGCAAAAGATAAAGACGCCCAATATTGATGGAATGGCGAAAGAAGGTATTCTATTTACGAATCATTATGCTGGTAATACAGTATGCTCTCCTTCTAGAGTTTCGCTATTAACCGGTTTGCACCAAGGTCATGCCGCTGTTCGAGGGAATTATAAAAATGAACTTACGGAATCCGATTTTACAATTGCTGAAATGTTTAAGGAATCTGGTTATGAAACTAACTTAATTGGGAAATGGGGGCTCGGGATGATTGGTACTGCTGGTGAGCCCAATAAACAAGGGTTTGATAGCTATTTTGGATATTTAAATCAAACCCGAGCACACAATTATTACCCAGATTACCTTATTGGTAATAGTAAAAAGGTATACTTGACTAATGAGGTTGTTTACATGAATAATGAAAAATCTAAGGGAATAAAAAGCTCAGCAACTCAGAAAAACGACTATTCACATTCCATATTTGTAGATTCAACTTTGGCATATATAAGTAAACCCAAAACCAAACCTTTCTTTTTATTTCTTCCGTTAACCATTCCACATGCTAATAATGAGGGTAAGTTAACAGCCGAACATGGCATGGAAGTGCCCGACTTGGGAATTTATGCTAATGAAGATTGGCCGGAAGCAGAAAAAGCCAAAGCAGCTATGATTAGTTTACTTGATACTGATGTTGGTCGAATACTCTCTAAATTAAAAGAGATGGATATCGAAGAAAATACTTTGGTGATTTTCACTAGTGACAACGGTCCTCATCAAGAGGGTGGGGTAGACCCTGATTTTTTTGATAGCAACGGCCCTCTTAAAGGTAAAAAGCGAGACTTATATGAAGGAGGTATACGAGTTCCTTTTATTGCTAAATGGCCAGGAAAAATTAAAAAGAACACGAGTTCAGCGTTACCATCTGTTTTTTATGATATGATGCCAACATTTGCCCAAATTGCGCAATACTCAGATTCTATTTCATCAGATGGATTGTCTATAGTGCCAACTCTTTTAGGTGATACTGAAGATCAGAAAACACATGATTATTTATATTGGGAGTTTTCAGAAGGAAAACATGATGCTCAGGCCGTAATTGCAGGTGATTGGAAATTGATTTATAAATATCACCCCAATTCATGGGAGTTGTATAATCTTTCAAAGGATATTGGTGAACAGACCAATGTTGTGACCGATAATCCAGAAATTTTCGAAAAACTGAAATCATATATGAAGGAAGCACATGTTTATGATGAAGATTATATTCTAGAGGGGGAAGAAGTACCTTCAACTTAATTAAAACTATTAGCTTTCATAAATCATCGGAAAAAACTTTCCTTTCATTTTTTCACCTTTTGCAATTTTAGGTACTTTTTGTAAAAGCTCATCATCTGTATTGCTAATTGTACCATCTGCAAAAGCGTTTAATACAAAGGCTCTACGACTAATTTCAGATTTGTTTTCATATGAACCATGTACCATTAGTGGGTGATGAAATGTTCCATAACCTTTTTTCAGTGCTATGGGCACCGGTTTAAATTCTGCTTTCTGCTCAGGTGTTAAATAGTTCATTAAACCGTTCATATCTCCGGCTAATGAAGGAGCGTCCAATAATCCCCA
>NZ_JBDVFA010000074.1:0-3787 GCF_039941195.1 Aurantibacter sp.
AAATTTCATCTGATAAATGATGTATTTCAGCCGAAATATGACCTTTAAACGGAGATAAAATGTAGATAAACGTGAGTGAAAAAATGACCCCTTCGACGAGTGGATAAAAACGAAGGTTAAATGACCTCTAAATCTTCAAAAAACATCTAATTCAAGTAAATTTGAATAAATAGGATTTGTAGGAAAATAGGATTCCTGGCACTTTGAATTGTGTTTATTTAATGTAAAAGGTTAATTGAACAATATCGAAGTATGATTATTCTATAATATCCTATTGCCTACTTTAGAGGTATTATTAAAACAAAGCATCACTATTTATTCATAATGCACAACAATTTCGAATTAATCAATCTTCCTTTTTTGAAACCAAATATCTTCCAAACTCATATTTAAAGTGAGTAAATGAAAATTTTCTTTAACCAATATGTTCTGGACCTTTCCTTTAGAGCCATAAGCATACGAAAGATTCATCAATGACCTAGACCGTTTTCCTATAGGTAATCCTATTCCAGCTGTAAGATTATAACCGTCTACTTTAATTCCGTTTATAGCTAAGTAACCATTATCATAATTGTATCCGGCTCGGTAACGAATACGATCGCCATATTTATAACTTTGTGGGTTCTTTACGTATTCCAAGCCTAAGGCATAAATATCTTGATCTTCGTAGGCTCCTAAATTTTCTGCCTGTCCTGTTTCGCTCCAATAGTTCTTTTTATAATCAGCACTTAAAGTAAATCCTTTGTAAAAATTAGTGCTTATTCCAATTCCTACTTCTAATGGCATATTAAAATTATCTGCAGAATCACTAACATCATCTTCAACCGTAATTTCAACCCCATCTAAAGATTTAAGTACAGAACGTTTTAGGTTACCGTTAAGGGTAGTTGGAAATTGAATGGTGCTTCCTAAAGTAAATTTTTCAGAAAAATCGTATTGCATCCCAAAGCCTAGGCGAAAACCAGAGTAGTTCGTAGTTTCAGTGGACAGAAACGTACTTTGGCTAATAATAAATGATTCCTGCTCTTCAATATTTCCGAATAAAAAAGAGCCACTAAGTCCAAAACGTAAATCATCGTTAACCGCATAACCCAAATTAAATTTAAGATCACTTAGTGCTCCTAAACCAGAAACGTTGCTTTCAAAATCTTCATTAGAACCTTCTATATTAGTTTTTACTCCCACTAAGGAATAACCAACATCACTATAGGGCACCATGGTAATACCGGCACCAATACCTTCTGCAATTCTAAAGGCAATAGCTAAATTTGAAAAGTTCATAGTGCTTTTAGATTCATCATCAGCCAAATTACTATACTGATTGAATTCTCCTTTTACACCAATATCATAGAAGAAAGAGTTTTGTGGTATTAACGCATAATTTGCTGCATTTAAGTTATTAATTTCAGAATCTGTGCCAATTCCAATACCGGAATATCCCAATCCATTTGTGAAGCCTACACTAGTTTGATTGATAACTCCTAATCCATATAAGGAATATGGAGAACTTGTTAAACCTTCTGATTGAGCAGTAATTAAATTTACTGCCAATATTGTAATTACAATTGTAAGTAAAAGGTTTTTATTCATTTTCATCATATATGGCATAGGTAAGTTCTAATTGAGTACCCTTATTTGAATAATCAACATCAAGAATAAAACGGTCAACTGTAGAGGTATAATCGTTTGGCAATAGAATAAGAGCATCGGTGCTTTCTTTTTCGGTTACCAATAATGCTTCCAAATAACTACTTAATTGTAGTTCGTAATAAATATCATTGAATTCTTGATTATCACGATTCAAAATAGCCGTCATAGTAGTGGCAGAAGTAAGAACATTGTTTTGGTCAACAACGTATACCGCTAATGTATCTCGCAAAATCAATTCATCATTATACGACGCCTCTTTGGGTTTTATTCGTAAGGTTGCATCAAGTAAAGTACCTTGACCTTGAATATCATAAACCGATTTTATATGGGGAAACTCAATTCTAGTAGTAATCCCAATACCGGACTGAACAAAACTCTGATTTTCTGCATCTTCACTATTAAGAACTGTCTCAATATCCGTTAAACCATTTAAATACTCATTTGGTTCTTCAGCTATTATCTGATTAAAAAATGGTGTTGGAACACTGCTGGTATTAATTGTAAATTGGGTGAAATACTGTTCAGTTTCAGCATCTTCTTCAATACTGTAATAAATACGCATTTCAGACGCTAATGAAAACCCAATTATAGAACTATTGTTCAACTCATCAGGTCTGAATGTAAGACCTTTAAAATGGTTTATAAATTCATCATAATTGGTTAAGTTTTTGCCTTGTAGATTTTCAAATAAATCCAACCCTAAAGAATCGCTCAACTTTATTAATAGGGAATCTGTTTCAAATGGTCTTGGCGTGTAAGTTATAGCTCCAACATCTTCATCTTCATATGCTATACTGCTCGAATTATAAAAATTAGTATCGTCAGCAGGTTCTAGTTTCTCATTTACCTCTTTAATATGGATTGTATTTTCTAATAAAGTGTCGTTGTAGTAATAATTATCATATCTAATTATAAAAACAATACTATCGTAAATTGCATCCGTATCAATAGAATAGCTATCTGGTAGCATTTCAACATAGCTTGAGCTCTTTACATTCCCAAATACGGGATCACTATACTTACCTATCAACATTCGCGAACTTTGGGAAGTAATTATACTATCAAACTTCATTGTTGATAATATAGTAGTCATTGTATCCAGCTGAACAACGCGAATATTACTATCAGTAAAAAGTTCTCCAGCCTCGAAATCGGAGCTATTCAAATCTTCATTACTACAAGAAGCTGCCAATACAATACAGGCTAATAAACCCAATAAGGTCTTCATAAGAAATTGATTTATTCGTAAATGTAAAAGCTATCCTCAAAGACAGAAATCACAATAGACCAATCTGCCTATTTAACCTACCAACACTAGTATTTTCGCTATTAATTGTAAGTTCAATTTGGTAGATAAAATTCCTTGTTTCATACGTTAAATGAAGGGCTTCATCTATTTCTGTTTCAAGGACAGAAGTCCTGCTTTAATTTTGAATAAAAATTTAATAAAGCTAAAGGCAAAACAATAAATTCTTATGAAAGAACTACATATCAACTTTAATACAATTGCTTTCATGTGCATGCTAACCCTATCACTAACAAGTTGTTCTGATGACGATGATGATGAAGATTTGGGAAACTGGATAGATAAGTCTGTATTTGATGGCAGTGCACGAAGTGGTATTTCTGGATTTACTATTGGTAATACTGGTTATATGGGAACAGGTTATGATGGCGATGATTACCTAAACTCTTTTTGGTCTTATGAAATTGAAGGAGACTATTGGTCTCAAAAGGCAGATTTTCCAGGTACAGCAAGAAATGCTGCTGTTGGTTTTCAAATTGATGGTACTGGTTATATTGGTTCTGGGTATGACGGTTTAGATGAACTAGCTGATTTTTATGCCTACAGTCCTAGTTCCAATTCATGGACGGCAATAGCTCCATTTCCTTCAACAGCTAGAAGAAGTGCTGTTGCCTTTGGTGTAAACGGATTAGGATATTTTGGAACTGGTTATGATGGCGAAAATGACCGTAAAGATTTTTGGAAATATAACCCCACTAACGATACATGGACTGAAATGGTCGGTTTTGGAGGCGACAAACGAAGAGCTGCAACAACTTTTACAATAGGAGATAATGTTTATTTAGGCACTGGGGTGTCTAACGGTATTTATTTAGATGATTTTTGGGTATT
>NZ_JBDVFA010000075.1:0-16049 GCF_039941195.1 Aurantibacter sp.
GATATTTCAGCAGGAAGTCTGTTTGCAGTTGCAGCCAATTGACTTCTCACCTCTACATTGGACTCATTTTTAGCCAATTGCAACAAACTATTTGATAGTATTGTGGATGCATCCTTATTATCACCAATTAAACGAATAGCCCAACTTCTAATAAATTGATTTTTATGAGAAAGCGCAGCAGCTGCATTTTCTTCATTAAAACCACCACTTAAATTTAGTGCCCAAAATGCCTCAAGCGAAGTCTGTAAATCCGAGGACTTCATTAAAGATTTTAATTTTGGAATAAGAGCAGCATCTTTTCGATCACCAATTTGACGTAGCGCTTGTTGTCTAAACCATTTGTTTTTGTGCGATAATAGATCAACCAATTGATCATTAGAATAGGTACTAAGATCAAAGCTTGGTACACCAGTTTTATTTTTAGCTTGTATGCGATAAACGCGTCCTGTAGATTTATCCCAAGTATCATTAGGATCTACGTGGGTTAATCGGCTATCGTACCAATCAGTCATGAAAATTCCACCATCAGGTCCAACCTTAATATCAACAGGTCTAAACCATTGGTCATCGGTTTCTAAAACTCTTTCCGTATCAACCGTTCTAAATGTAGATCCATCTTCGTCTACGGTACTTAACTGCACATAGTTTTGTAGTGAATTTAATGAGAAAAGGTTGTGGTCATATTTTTCGGGGAGTGAACCACCTTCATATTTAATTTCAGCGTGCGTAAAGCGAATTTGTTCACCAGTCATTTTTAAATCATCCAATACCCCAAAAGCATATGGGTTTGTTAAATCGCCATGTTTACCCCAGTTTTTACCATAATAGGCACCTTGTTTAAAATACATCAAACGTGTTACCCCATTATGGCCTGAAAATATTCTGCCTTTTTCATCAATTTCCACGTGCCAAGTATTCCCTCCTCCTTCTGCAAAAACTTCAAAAATTTTATTCTCAGGATGATAACGCCAAATTGCCTGTCCTTGAAAGAATACATTTTTAGAATTTTCAGAATTAATGTTGTTGGTAACCGTACTACCTGTAGCACCATACAACCACCCATCGGGACCCCAGCGTAAACTATTCGCCACAGCATGGGTATCTTCTAGTCCAAAGCCATCTAGTACTACTTCTGGATTTCCATCAGGCAAACCATCACCTTCTTTATCTAGATAAGCTAATAAAAAAGGTGGATTTAAAACCCAAATTTTCCCTCTACCAAAAATTACACTAGTAGCAATATTCAAATCTGAAATTGCATTTGTTTCTTTATCATAAAAACCATCACCATTGGTATCTTCAAAGAAAGATATTTTATCTGCCCCTTGCACTCCAGTTGGCGGTGGTAAAGGAACGGTATCATACTTAACACGTAAATAATTATCCATGCCCATAACTTTTAAACCTTTCGGGTAAGGATATTGTGTGTATTGTACCACCCAAAGTCGACCACGATGGTCAAAATTCATTTCAACAGGTTGATTAATTTGTGGTTCTGATAAAATTAAGTCGAGTTTTAAATCTGGTGAAATCTTAAATTGTTGAAGAGCATCTTCGGCGGGTGTAGGTTCAGAATCGTCTGAAAGTACGCCAACACCTTCAAAACTTTTCATGTATTCTGCTACTTTTTCATTACCTGCAACACCTTCAATTTCCTTTGGTTTATTGGTATCTTCTTTACAAGCTACAAACAAAAAAAAAGCGATAAAAGTCAAAATAGCTCGATGACCACATTCCTTAAATAAAGCATTGATTTTCAATATTTTAAATAAAATTATTTTAATCATTTTGGGAACTATGTTTATAAATACTTTTCTAGTAGTATTGTTTCGCCATTTTTACTTTTGCTTTCATCGGCTGCCTCCATAAAAGCATATATTTCTAAAGTTTCTTTAGGCAGAACTGGGGATTCATGCGATTTAAAGAATTTTACAATTTCCGTGATTATAGTTTTATAACCATCGTGAGGTCCCATTGTTAAATTTCCTTTTTCACCGAAAGCTATACCTCCAAAACTAATTTCATAATGTGGTCGCCCGCGGTATACACCTACTCTTCCATCGTGCCATGTTCCATAAACAATATCATTGTCCTCGGTAAAATCTCGTCGGATACTTTTACATCCGGTGCCCATAACTGTAAAAAGTAATTCTACACCATGTACGCCATACCAAAATAAATCGGTATGACTTGGTTCTATGTAACAAGGACTATATGTTGTGGCACCCATTACCTTACCTATTTCATTTTTGTTTCGAATGGCATCAGCATTTTTTAAAAATCGTAGAGATGAAGATGAAAATATTGGCACTTTGAGTTTATCAGCTTCAGTATAAATCTTTTTAACATCCGAAAAGGTTGCAGCTACAGGTTTATCAATAAACATCGGTATACCTTTTTTTAGCACCTCTAAAGTTTGTTCCAAACGAACTCCACCGTCATTACTTTCTAACAAGATAACATCTACTTGATTCAATAATTCTTGTATAGAATCTACGATCTTCACGCCCATTGCTTCCATTTCCTTGGTGTACTTGGGAATTCGACTGTAGCTTGATTCAATTGTTGAACTACCTAACGGGTACGCAGCGACCACAGGAAAACCGGCTATTTCCTCTGATGCATTTGGATCGTTTAATAATTTTGTATACTCAATACTATGCGATGTATCGAGACCTATCATTCCCACTTTCACTATCTTATTTTTTACCGAAATATTGGCATAAATGCTATTTGGAATAATACTTAAACCTGCGGCAGCTAAAGTTATTTGTTGTATAAAATTGCGTCTATCCTTATTGTTAGTTTTTACTTCCAGCATGTAATTTTGATTATTTTCAAAAAAATATATTTTCTTGAAATTGGTTAAAGATTTGCAAAATAGCTAATCAGTTTACCATACATGATATAAACCAAAACACATAGCAAAATCAAACCAATAACGGCCATAATGTTTTGTAAGATTGTATTTTTATATTTGCCCATAACGTCTTTTCTATTCACAATAAGCAATAAACCAATTCCAATTAATGGAACTGCAATCATTGAAGACGACTGCGCTAAAATCAAAGAATACACAGGGCTACTCAATCCACTTGCAACAAAAGTTGCGATAACCATACCTGTAATAAGAATAACAATAGTAAAGACTTTTGGCATTTTTTTATCCATAGTCTGTCCCATTCCTAAACCATCTGCTAGCAATCCTCCACCTATTACTGCATTTACTAAAAGCGATGAAAATGATGCAGCGAGAAATCCAATAGCAAAAATATACTTAGCGTAGTTACCAAGTAATAATTCTAACTGCAAAGCCATATCTGCCGCTGAATTAATTTGAATTCCCATCGGCTTTAAACTAGCGGCGGCTGTCATAATTATTAATACTGACATTAATGCCAATAAAAAAACACCAGCATTTGAAGCTTTTATAGCCGTTTTCATATCCTCAACTTGCCAGTTTTTTTTCTGAATTAAATAGGACTGATATAAAGCACTACTTAATACAAATGTAGTTCCTACAATAGCAGCTAACTCACCGATAAAATCCATTGAAAATGCTCTAGGGATAAAACCAGAAATAGTTTGTGATAAATCGGGTTTTACAAAAACCAAATTCACTACAAAAGCAATTATGATTAGCATAACAATATACATCATCAGCTTTTCTAAAGTAGCATATAAATTTTGCGCAAAAAAGATTAATACAATTGCTAAGACTGTAAAGATAATCGGCCAAATTCTAACATCGATACCGGTTATCGATTCCATGCCCATTCCAACACCTAAATTATTCCCAAATTGAAAACTTAAGGAAGCAAGAAATGAACTGATACCAATTGCGTAAGAAAACCATTTTCCATATTTATCCGCAATTACACTTAAAATTGATTGCTTATTTAAAACAGCAAATCTTGTACTCATACCCGTATAAACTGCCATGGAAATTCCTGCAATTAAAATCGCCCACAAAAAATTATATCCTTGTGTTGCGCCAATTTTAGAAGCTGCCGTAATACTCCCTGGGCCTAATGCAACTGCTGCTATAATAAATCCAGGACCAATAGCTCCTAGACTTGTTTTAATTTTATTTAATAATTGCATTAAATTTTATTTTAATTTCTAATATGAGTTGATAGTTACTAACGCATCCAACGATCAATATTTTCTGCGACAAACTCATCATCATTTAGCTCGGGATAAATTTTATACACACGGTCAATTTCTTCTTTTTGACCAGGACTTAAAACCTCATGTGAGCTAATGGTATAATTCGCTTCCATAAAACCTTGTCGAATTAAAACTTCATGTATACCAGCTATTGACCCCTTAAATTTATTTCTAGAATCGAAAAATGCTGCATTTGCGTCTGTTACTTTAACACCTAAAGAAATGAGATCTGATATTTCCTCTGGTTTCGCATTTTTAATGCGATTAAATAATTCAACTGCTTTATTATTCCAAACTGCCCAATGTCCAAGTAGTCCACCTACAAAGGATTTTTTTACAACAGTACCACCTATAGGGAATTGATATTCAGATAGTAAATCGTTTACAATAGTATCATCATTACCAGTGTATAAAGCAACTTTATCTGCCCTACCCGATTCCGCTACACCTCTAATAACATCAATAGTATCGTACCGATCAAAAGCAGCAACTTTAATCGCAACCACATTTTCTATTTGCGCAAATTGACGCCAAAAATCGGTATCATACGAACGACCACCTATGGTTGGTTGCAGGTAAAAACCTATAACGGGAATAATAGCTGCAATTTCTTTACAGTGATTTATTAGCACTTCATTTGAATCTTCTTTAAAAGCAGAAAGATTCAATAAAACGGCATTATAGTCTAAATCTGCTGCCAAAGTTGCCTCTCCAATTGCTTGTTCTGTTTTACCCATTGCGCCAGCAACTCTAATAATTGGCTTTTTCTCTTTAGCAAATTGTGCATCTAATTCTTCTTTACCTAATTCCAAAATTGGTTGGAAAAGTCCTGCTTCGCGAATCTCAAATTGACTAGTATGTACTCCGATAGCTAAACCCCCTGAGCCAGCATCTAGATAATAACGCATTAGTGCTCTTTGTCGACGCTCATCTAATTTAAGGTCTTTAGTTAAAGCTGTTGGATTCGCAGGAATAATAGTGCCTGCATTCAAAATTTGTTTTAATTCGTTCGAAAGTATAACACTCATATATTTTATTACTTTTTTAATCTAATATTTACCATCTCTAACTTCAAAATGAGTTGGTTTGCCCAGAAGTCTATTATCATTTGATATCCATTTAGCAGTCCATTTTAAAACCTGATCTACCGAAACTTTTCTAGTACCCAATATCTTCTGACTTTCGGCAACATTAATTAACAGAGCGGTGTCCGCTTGTTTTCCTTTAAGTTTTACCGGTTTATCTAACAATTCTCCCAACCTATTAGCTACTTCTTCTACAGATATTATTTCTGGTCCACTAATATTCAAATGCTTCGCTGGACTTTCGCAAAATTGAATACTTCTTAAAATCATTTCGTTCGCATCGCCCTGCCAAATAACATTGGCATAACCCATTGTTAAGTCAATGGTTTCTTCGTTGTATATTTTTCGAGCTATATCAACAAGTACACCATATCGTGGTTCTACGGCATAATTTAAACGAATAATTACTACTGGTGTATTATTTTTAATACTCCCAAATTCAAACAGTCGTTCCCTACCTAAGCAAGATTGTGCATATTCTCCAACAGGCCCTGCAGAATCTGTTTCTTTACATCCTCCAGAAGCAACCGTTGCAAGTGGGTAGACGCAACCGGTAGAAAAAGCAACTATTCTCGAATTTTTAAATTGTTCAACAATCAAACCTGGCAAAAAAGAATTCATTGCCCAAGTAAAAGATTCATTACCATCGGTACCGAATTTCATTCCGGCAAGAAAAACAACATTCTTAATTTGTGGAAGGCTTTTTACAAAATCAATATCTAATAAATCACCTTTTATAGTTTCTATACCACTTTCCTCTAAGAGAACACGTTGATTAGCATCACTAAAACGTGCAACCCCAACTAGCCTTTTATTTACTTGTGCAATATCACAAGCTTTCCTTGCCATGCGAGCCATTGAAACTCCAATTTTACCGGCAACCCCAAGGAAAATAAAATCACCTTCAATAGTACGCATCATTTCAACCAATTTGTCACTTGGCTGTGAAAGCATTTCTTCTAAATGCTCCTCATTTTCTATAATTTCTGGATATTCTATCATAATTAAAGGGTACTATTTTTTATAATAATTTCGCTATAAATAGCTACTGCTTTTTCAATTTTATCTACATAACAATACTCATCAGTTTGATGCGCCATTTCAGGTTCACCAGGTCCGAGTATTACCGTAGGTGTATTTTTTAAATGCGGCATAAATACGGCGGCATCAGTAAGAAAATTTGCTGACTTTTTTAAATTATCATCTTTATTATCTAATTCTAGTATATTAAAAATCATTTTAATAAAATCATCATCTTCAGAAGTTGAAATCGCATTTAAATCAGTGAGTTTCTCAAGTGCTACCTCTTCTCCTAATAGTTCATTTAATTGCGTCCAAACTTTATCATTTCTAAATTTGGTTGTAGTTCGAACATCAATGGTAAAGGTTGCTTTATCAGGAACCGAATTCAAGTTAAGTCCTCCTTCCATTCTACCAACATTAATGGTTGGATACCCTAAAAGTTCATCTTCTTTTGCGTCAAATTTTAAACCTTCAATTTTTACAATTGCATTTGCCGCTTTGTAAATGGCATTATCACCCAACTCGGGCATTGAAGAATGTGCAGTAATTCCTTTAGTAAAAACATTTAGATACAGACCACCTTTATGACCAACATAAGGCATATTACCTGTTGGTTCTCCAACAACAATTGCACTAGCCTCACCCAAATCATAACCACTATTACATAAATGCTGCGCACCATTACAGCCTAATTCTTCATCAGCGGTGAAAATGAGTTTTATCCCCCCTCGTGGAGACTCATTTTTATACATTTCTATGGCCGCGATAATCATCGCTGCTACACCAGCTTTCATATCCGTAGAACCTCTACCATAAAGTTTGTTATCAATAATATCTCCAGCAAAAGGGTCTTTAGTCCAATCGTTTGCACCTAATGGAACAACATCTAAGTGACCAGTAAAAATAATTGGTGGTTTCTCATCGGAAAGTCCTTTAGTGGCAACTAACTGTAAACGGTCTTTGGCATAAATTGGATAGTCTACTTCAAATCCATTTTCAATTAATAGTTCTCCAATAAAAATTGCCAAACCACCTTCGTTACCAGGCGGATTAATAGTATTGAAACCAATAAGTTTTTGAGTTAATGTAATAACATCAATCTGTTCCTTTTTTGCACTCAAATTTTGATATATTTTATAAGTTATTTTTATCCTCTATTAATATTATTCAATTTACAATTTAAAAATATACTTCATTTCTTGACTTACAATTACCTCAGCATTCTAGTTCTTTTTGCGAAAGGACAGTTTCTAAATTGCATTCCAATTATTAAAAAATGTCTCGAATTTTCATGTTTTAACAATAAGTAAGTTTCAGGTAATTTCATTTTAAAAGAAGACTTCATATTTTATAAATCCATTTTATTTTCACTTTCCAATCAACTTTTTATCTTTCATAAAGTATTGCTTCTAAATAATATAGTTCCATTACAAACCCCTGAAACCATTACAGTGTGTTCGTACACACCCGACAGCTAAAAAAAAATATTAAGACAATTTCACATAAATCTATCCCAACATTTTATCTATTATAAAAATAATAACTACACCCTCAAATCACAATATACTAATTTACAGTGTATTATAATTTTACGCAAATGATAATGTCTAAATATAATAATTTTGAATACACTTTCGATAAAATCAAACTAAATAAACTAAATGAAAAGTATGGATTTGCAATCAAATAATTTAAAATGGCAAACTACTACCCTCTTCCGATTATTGGTTCAGAGCAATATTGCAGAATGAAAGAGAATTTCAAGGACATTTTACACTAAAACGATAATCAAGTTTTGAATTAAATTTTTTATCATGTATTCAAATCAAAATGGCACATGTAATTTCATAACGTAAATATTTAAGCCTCCAATTAAATTAAGAAAGCACCTACAAATACTAATTAAAAGGCTCTGAAAAGACAAAAAAATACCCACTATTGGGTATTTTTTTGTCTTATTTCAAATTGTATGTTTGCTTAAACAATTCCCCAAGTATTGAACTTTCTTATTTGAATTCTGTATATGAGACAGTAGTCTTTTACAGAATTATTGCTCTGTACTAACGACCAAACCAGACCAAACCAAATGAAGAAACAAATACTAGTTCCCTATTTCCTCTTGTTATCAACAATTACCTTTGGCCAATCTTTTTTAGGCATGGAATCTGATAATTACAGCGGAATTCATGGTGCAATTTTCAACCCCGCTAACCTAGCCGATTCTCGATCAAAAATTGATGTAAATATCATCTCTGCAGACGCATTTGCAGGCACCGATTATACGCCCCTATCATTAGATAATATTAAAATATTACTAGAAGATTCAGGATCTGGAAATTCTATTGAAAGGTTTCCTTCCGATAATAACCAAGTTATTTTGAATGCCGATGTACTTGGCACTTCCTTTATGTTCAGCCTAAATGAAAAGAGCTCTATTGGATTAATATCTCGGATCCGCGCAGTAAACAATTACAACAATATAAATGGACAAGTACTTGAAAGTTTTGCTGATGGTTTCCCTTCTGATGACTATTCGTTTAATATGGAAAATTTAGATGGTACTACACATGCCTGGGTCGAATACGGTCTCGTTTATGGTCGAACCGTTTTTGAAAAAGATTATCATTTTTTAAAAGCGGGAATGACGCTGAAGTATTTATTGGGTGGAATCTTTGCCCAAGGCAATTCGGAGACACTTAGTGGTGACTATAATGCCAATCAACAAACACTTAATACAAATGGTTCTTTTTCTTATATAATAAACTATGACTCCGACGATGAGAATACCTCCTACAGTCTATCACCGGGTTTCGGAATGGATATTGGTTTTGTTTATGAATATCGACCAAGATCATCTGGTTATGCATCAAGAAATGGAGACGAACGAGGAGCAAACAAATACCTTTTTAAAGTCGGTGTAGCATTAACTGATTTTGGGAGAATAAAATATAAAGATGTTGAATTGAACACATACAATCTCAATTCAAGCATCAGTACCAACAATTTAAGTGACAGTTTTGAAGATAAGCTAGATGATAATTATTCAAAGACTACAACCATTGGTGAAGCCACAGCCATGCTACCAACTTCTTTACGCATAAATGGTGATTATAGATTTACAAAAAACATTTATACGAGTATTAATTTCACGTTATCGTTAAACCCAAAAAACGGATTATATAACAACAATACCTTAAATTTAATTTCAATCGCACCGCGATTTGAATCCAAATTCGTAAGCCTTTACACACCTGTTAACTATAGTAATTTAAGTGGACTAACATTTGGAGCTGGTTTAAGAATGGGTCCGTTAATTGTAGGGTCTGGAACACTTTTTTCTTCACTTTTTTCCAAAAAACCCGATTTAGCCAATGTTTATGTCGGACTTAAAGTTCCTATGTTTCATGATAAAGCAAAGAACCCTAAAAAGAGAAGACGATAAAATTATGCCTACCAATCTATTTAAAATTTTTGTATTAGGAGTACTTGTATTCGCATTAAACCGATACTGCAAAAACCGCAATACCTGTGTTGTTTATCAAAACGAACTTCTACATAACGAAAACATTACCAAGAATTTGAATCTAAATCCTAGCGATGGCCAAATTATTAAGTTATCAGAAATTGATTTAGATGATGATTTTCAACCTGTTAATATGGCATTAGTGACAACACAAGCTAATGCCGTCTCAGATAAAGTTACCGAGTTTTATAAAAAACCCATTGAAGAATAAATAGAACATATTCTAATGATCAAGGCATACAACTAACAAACCAAAAAAATGATTATGAAAAGAAGTTATCACTACCATATATCAAAACTAATCCGAACTGATTTCAGAATCTCAAAGAAACCTATTAGCAGTATTAAATGGATCCTTTTATGGGTTCTATGTATCACAGGTTCATTTATCGCTGGTGCACAAAATACCTATAACGGTAGTGCGGTTTTGACCAGCCAAGCTGAAGTAAATCTCTTCGGGTCTCAAGGAGGGGCGCTGGGGTTTAATAAAATAACAGAAAATCTAATTATTTATAATAGTACCGATATTACAGATTTAAGCCCTTTGTCATCTCTAACCTCTGTTGGTGGTTTGGTTATAGAAAATAACACGGCACTTACTAATCTTAACGGACTTCAAAACATAACAACAGTTGGAGGTTTCGTAGGAACTTTAGGACTAGAAATCCGTATAAATAACAACTTGACAGACATTAGCGGACTTAGTGGTGTTCTTCTAGTGACAGATTATGTTTACATAGAGCAAAACCCATTATTAACTAGTTTAAATGGTTTACAACTTACCAATATAGGTGCTGCTCTAAGAATTAGCGATAACAATAATCTGGCCAACCTGAATGGGCTTCAAAATATGGTTTCTGCAGGAAGTATAGAACTATTACGAAATCCCGTTTTAACTGATTTAAGTAGTTTAAGTGGTATTCAACAAATACCTAGTGATGTGATAATAACAGAAAATCTGTCATTGACGACGTTAAATGGTTTACAATTTACATCAGCGGATAGAGTAATAATCAATGGAAATAATAGTTTAATCAACCTAAGCGGGCTTCAAAATTTGGTTTCCGTTACGAATATACTGCAAATAATATTGAATCCTCAGTTAACTGATTTAAGCGCACTAAATACCTTAACCACAGCCGACGATATTCAAATTAACCAAAATAATTCTTTACAAGGAATTAATGGTTTTAATAACCTCTCATCTACTAATCATATAGAAATAGACAGTAATACCTTGTTAAATAATTTTTGTGGGCTTCGGCCTTGGGCAATAGCCAACCCCACTAGTACTGCTTTTGATGCGGAATTCAATGCTTACAATCCAAGCTTACAACAAGTTATTACAGCTTGTGATGGTGCAACAGCCGGAGCAATGACCGCAATAACCGGCCCTATTTTTGAAGATTATTTAATCCAAAGTGGCATTGATACCAACACCACCCCGGACGGCTTTGTCTTAACCTCAGCAATTTCAAATCTCACTGAATTGAAAATAAACAGCTATGATATTTCTGACTTTACAGGGCTAGACGATTTTACGGCTTTAGCCGAATTCGAAATGCTTAACAATCAAGCCGTGGCTATTCAGCCCATCAATTTTAGTGGCAATACCAATTTAGATAAAATTACGATTATTAATTCTCCAAACGTACCCTCTGTGGATATCAGTCAAAACAATGCCCTTAGAGATCTATCAATTGTGACCCGTGGAACTGTTTTTAACAGTATTGATTTAACTGGAAAAACCAATTTATTACTACTTCAGTTGGCAGACAATAATATCAGCAGTATTGACTTATCACCTGTACCAAACTTAACTTTCTTGGGTGTGGCCGTAAACCCAATAACAAGTTTGGATGTTTCCGGTTTT
Source organism: Aurantibacter sp. (assembly GCF_039941195.1). Classification (GTDB taxonomy): domain Bacteria; phylum Bacteroidota; class Bacteroidia; order Flavobacteriales; family Flavobacteriaceae; genus Aurantibacter_A. Next base: position 11,675 of record NZ_JBDVFA010000075.1, read on the forward strand.
GCAGATTTAGAAGCTCTAGACACTTATGAATCACAAATAACCAGTTTAGACCTTAGTTCAAATACCAAATTGACTAGAATAGATGGAAAAGATGGAGCTCTGACTTCCTTGAATCTTAAAAATGGTTTTAACACAAATTTGAATTCGGTAAATCTTGATGGCAATGCAGGTTTGAGCTGTATTCAAGTCGATGATGTAACATTTGCAACTCAACAAACAACCGCTAGTAATTGGACTAAAGATGCTTCCGCACAGTTTAGTCAAAATTGTAATGTCCAAAACACAGTGGATGTTGCTGTTTCCTTTGAGGCATATTTAGAAGATTCAACAAATACTTTTTTTGATGCCCTTGGCAATCAAGTTTTTCCGTCTGATGGTATTGTCGGCAACGGCAAGGTACTTCGTGATCCAATTGAGCGTATTGATGCTCTGAATATCGATGAAACCATTGTAAATGCGAATATAAGTAGCTACGTGGGCATCGGCAATTTCACGGCGCTCACGAAATTTACTTTAAGAGCATCACCAGCCGGTTTGCTAAGTTTAGAATTAAATTCAAATACAAACTTAGAAGAAATAAGCATTACCGATACAAATATTGAAAACCTTATTCTTCCAACAAATACCAACACCCTACAAAAACTTACGCTTTCGCAAAATAATTTATCAGGTAAAACTATAGATGTTAGCGGTAATTCTTCGCTAGAAGAAATTCAAGGAATTTTATCTACTTTTAGCGCGCTTAATACTACAAGTTGCGGAGCTTTACGAATTCTTAATTTTGATAATGGATCAATTTCATCTTTTGAACTAAGTACAAATACAAATCTAGAATCTATAAATCTAGATTCCACTCCAATTACAGATTTAGAATTAGATTCAGGCAGTTATCCTAATCTAACTTCGATAATAGTTACTAGATCGGCCGTACAAAATCTGACGATTAGAAATACTGCAATAGCTTATATAGCTTTAGACCAATTGAGTGATTTAGAACTAGTCAACATTGAAGAGAACAGTCTTTTACAAGGAGTGTTCTTAAACAATCCAGGGTTTGAACCTACTTCGATTACTAGGCTTTCATTAAGGGCAAACGATTTAACGGGAACCCTAGACATTTCAGATTTATCCAACATTACAACTATTGATGTTAGTAACAATCCCAACCTCACAACTTTAGATATAACAAATCAGGTAAATTTAGAATTCTTAGCAACATATCAATCAGGAATTACCGCTTTAGACCTATCTACAAATAATGGAACGCTTTCAGAAGTTACGGTAGGAAATACTTTAGGTGATAGTAATCTCACCAGTTTAAACCTAAATAATACTACTAGCAATTTAGTATACACTAATTTTATTTTAACTACTGATCGAAACCCAGCATTAAACTGTATCGAAGTACATAATGCGACTGATGCCCAAGAAGCTGTAAACCAAGGTTTTTGGTCTGTGCCATCAAGTCAATCGTTTAATACAGATTGTTCCGCGACTCAACCTACAACTAGAATTCCAGATCTTAACTTCAGGGCGAAATTGATAGAATTAGGTCATGATAACAATAACCCAAATGACGAGTATGTACTCACATCTTCAATTGCCGCTGTTACGAATTTGAATATTCAAGGTTTGGACATAGAAGACCTAACTGGGATCGAAGCATTTACGTCTCTTGTTACCCTAGATGCGGTCGCAAATAGGCTCACTGTTTTGAATTTGTCGAATTCACCAAATTTAGAAAATGTTGCTTTGGGTTCGAATCAATTGAGTACACTTGACTTTAGTTCCAATCCGAACTTGATAAATTTGGAGGCTGCCAATAACTCGCTAACGAACATAAACATATCGGCAAACCCGAGTTTAGAATCCATATACCTTTATGATAACCTTTTAACTACTTTGGATACCTCTTCGAATACTGAGTTAAAGTATCTGACATTAAATGGCAATAACATTACGGCCATCGATTTGAGTTTAAATATTAATATGGAAGAATTGGTCATTTCAGGAACACTTACCTCGTTAGATCTAAGGCTAAATGCAGGCCTACAAGATTTGTTTATTAGTCAAGGATCCATTGAGATTTTGGACCTTAGGGGCTTAACATTTCTTGATAGGTTCGAGAATGGTGGCGCCACGATTGCCTGTATTCAAGTAAATGACGTAAATGCCGCGGAGAGTAATTCGAATTGGGCAGATGGTAATTATAGTTTAGACTGTGGACAACAAACAGCCTATACGTCGATACCTGATGATATTTTTGAAGCGGAACTTGAACGATTGGGCTATGGAGATGGCATAGACGATAATAATCGTGTATTAACTGCTTCGATTGCCGCAGTAACTGAACTTGATTTAGAAAATATGTTCATCAATGATCTCACGGGTATTGAAGCTTTTGCTTCTCTAGAAGTTTTGAATATTTCAGGCACCAATACTACTAACTTTAATTTAAATGATGTACCGACTTTAATTGAATTAGAAGCAAATTTAACTAGTATGTTAAATCTGAACACCTCAAATAATCAGAATACAACATTACATAGTCTTAGTATTTATGGTAACAGCTTATCTACTATTGATTTGTCAAATTACAACGCACTAGAATCTTTAAATATTTCTGAAAACCAAGGAATTACTGCGTTAAGCTTAACAAATCATCCCTCGTTTAATACGTTAGAAATAGAAGGAACTGGAATAATTGACCTAGAACTAACAAAAACAGCGTTAACCAATATAGACTTAAACAGAGTATGGCAAATTAAAAATGCACTTATATATGATAATGCCAATCTAACCTCGATTCAATTGTCATCAGTTGAAAATCCATTATTAGAAGTTCTTCAATTTAGAGATAACAATCTCCAAAATTTAAATCTTAGCGGTTTTACTGAAATTAGTTCTGTTCATGTTGGTGGCAATTTGAATTTAACGACACTTGATATTACGGACTTAACAGGTTTAGAGTTAATTGATACAGCCGGTTCAGGAATAACTACTATAGATCTTTCTACCAATAATGGTTTTTTAGTATTTGCAGGATTTGGACACCCCGAAGGCGATAGCAACCTTACCAGCTTAAACTTGAATAATACTAATCTTGACTATACATCATTTACTTTAATAACTGAGAACAATCCGAACCTTACATGTATTGAAGTTCATAATGTTTCAGAAGCTGAAAATGCAGCAAGTGGAATTGATTGGGATGTATCAAGCAACCAAACTTTCAGTACAGATTGCTCAGTAGTTCAAACAAAAACTACAGTACCCGATGATGTTTTTGAAGCGGAGCTAGAGCGTCTTGGCTATGGAGATGGCATTGCTGATAATAATCTTGTATTAACTGCTTCGATTGCCGTTGTAAAAGAATTGGATTTAGAAAAAATGTTCATCAATGATTTAACAGGTATAGAAGCTTTTACTTCTTTAGAAGTTTTGAATATTACGGATACCAATACCACAATTTTTGATCTTACGGACGTCCCATCATTAATAGAGTTGAATGCGAATTTAACCAGTATGATAACTTTGAATACCGCAACAACGCAGAATGGGACTTTACAAAAACTTAGTATATACGGTAATAGTCTATCATCCCTTGATTTGACAAAGTATAATGCCTTAGAGTATGTGGATATTTCTGAAAATGGTGGAATTACTGCACTTGATTTAAGTAACAACCCTAGTTTAACTTTTATTAATGGGATTAATTCTGGACTAACGGAATTAAACTTAAAAAACGGAAATAATACCATTCTAAATGATGTTGATATAACAGGTACAAATTTAACTTGTGTTGCTGTGGACAATACTAGCTTAGCAGAACAAAAAGTTACCAATGGGGAATGGAAAGTAGATACTACAGTTGAATTTAAAACTAATTGCAACTCAGTTTCCTCTTATGAAGCAGAAGTTGAAATCGTTACAGACATATTAAATACAGCTAATATCAATGAAGGCCTCCGAGATATAGAGATAAAGGTTTCAATACCAAATGCAGATACGGATAACCTATTGGTTGACTTCGATATTCAAGTAATAGAACTTACTGCAATTGCTGATAATGACTTTAATAGCATACCCCAAAATGAAAAGCTGGTATACGAGTATTTTAATGACGGATTAACAGCATACACCATTGGTATTTTGGATGACACTTTATTAGAAGGTGACGAACAATTTCGAATTCGAATAAGTAATCCATCGGACACAAGGGTAACTCTTAAAGATGCCGACACAAATGGCAACTTAGACTTTGTAGTTACCATTTTAGATAATGAATCTGGAATTGCAGTACTATCAGCTGTGAGTGGGGCTGAAGGCGGTAATGCTAGATTTACAGTGAATTTACAAGATGGATCTGGCGACC
>NZ_JBDVFA010000076.1:0-18948 GCF_039941195.1 Aurantibacter sp.
GCACTGAAAGCCCCCAAGAAGCATATTTCTTTTACTATCGAGTAAATGAATTAATGGGTGTGCGCTATGGGAAGTGGAAATTATATTTTCCACATAGATATAGAACCATGAATGGACAAGAACCTGGTAAGGATGGGTTACCGGGAGATTATAGAATGATTGATATGGAAGAAATTGAATTATATGATGTTGTAAATGATATTAGTGAAACAAAAAATGTCGCATCTGTAAACCCAGAAATAGTGGAACAAATAAAGCTATTATCCAACAATATGCGTTCCAAATTAGGAGATTCTTTATTAGAATTAGATGGCAGTGAAACGAGAGAGCCGGGCAGGTTAGATACGAAATAACTAAATCAAAATTAGGTTTATGATTAAAAGAAGAAAGTTTATCAGTACAACATTGAGTGCTTCTGCTGCGCTTACCATACCTCAAAAAACTTTTGGCACCACTAAAACATCAGAACACAACAAGTTGCTTTTACCAAAACAACTAAAAAAAGGAGACACTATTGGTATAATAGCACCCGGATACGCCATTACATCTGAAATTTTAAAAAATACCATTCACACCCTAAAAAGAATGGGGTTTAAAACATATAACACCAACCGTATTCTTGGTAATTCTGGTTATTTCAGCAATACAGATAAAGAACGAGTAGATGATTTAAACGAAATGTTTAACAACCCTAATATTGATGGAATTCTTTGCGCTAGAGGCGGATATGGCTGCACAAGAATTATGCACTTAATAAATTACAATTTAATAAAAACTAACCCTAAAGTACTTGTTGGGTTTAGTGATATTACATCGCTTTTAAACGGTATTCATAAAGAAACGGGGTTAGTTTGCTTCCACGGACCTGTTGGAAGTACATTAGATGATTCTTATAGTATTGAAAAGTTAGAAAATATCATTATAAATCCCAAAGAAAGTTTTACAATAAAAAATGTAATTCTATCGAATAACAAATTAAAGAACAATAGCGAATATGAGCGCTACACCATAACTGAAGGCGCAGCAGTTGGAAGATTATCAGGTGGAAGCTTAACCTTAATTAATGCACTTATTGGCACACCCCATGAAATCGACTTTACCAACGCTATTGTATGTATTGAAGATGTGGAAGAAGCTCCTTATCGAATTGATAGGATGCTTACGCAACTAATACAAGGTGAAACTTTTAAAAATGCTGCAGGAATTGTATTTGGTGTATTTGCTGGATGCGATAAACCAAAAACATCCAAATCTTTCACCTTAAAGGAAGTAATAATGGACCGAATAAAACCGCTAGGAATACCAGCTGTTTACGGAATGAGTTTTGGTCATATCAAAAACAATTTCACCTTCCCGATAGGCATTAAAGCTAAACTAAACACCTCCACGATGAGTATTCAACTTTTGGAAAAGGCTGTGAAATAAAAAAAGAACATTTGAAACAAACTTTTAAATTCAAACAATTCACGGTAAATCAAGATCAATGTGCTATGAAAATTGGTACAGATGGTGTTTTGCTAGGCGCTTGGGTATCTTTAAATAAAGAACCAAACTCAATTTTGGATATTGGTTCTGGAACTGGAGTAATTGCACTGATGCTAGCCCAACGTAGCAATGCCGAAACTATTGATGCCATTGAAATTGATGAAGATGCGTATGAGCAATGTGTTGATAATTTTGAAGTTTCCGATTGGGCTGATCGTATGTTTTGCTATCATGCTGCTTTTGACGAATTACTCGAAGAAATAGAAGATAAATATGAGCTAATAATTTGCAACCCTCCATTTTATGAGCCTCCCCTTTCAGTTACTAATGGGGATGTAGCAGTAGATTCATCAAGAAAAAAAGCTAGATTTTATGACGCACTACCCTTTGACGAACTAATTCATGGAGTTTCACTCTTATTAGAATCCAGCGGCACATTTGCCACAGTAATTCCTTTTAACGAAGAAGAAAACTTCATTAAAATGTCGGCTCAGCATAAATTATTTCCCAAAAAGATTACCAGAGTAAAAGGAAACGAAAATGCTAAAATAAAAAGAAGCCTATTAGAGTTTACATTTCATGAGCAAGAAATTAATAGTAATGAACTAATTATAGAAACTGCACGACATATATATACGGCGCAGTATATCGCGCTTACTAAAGATTTTTATTTAAAAATGTAACAATTTGCAAAGGTAATGTTGCGTTTCATAACTATATTTGATAAAAACACGCCGACATGAAACCGGATCTTTTTGAAGCACCAGACTATTATAACCTTGATGATTTACTTTCAGATGAACACAAACTTGTTCGTGATGCGGCAAGAAGATGGGTTAAGAGAGATATCTCACCCATAATAGAAGAATATGCTCAAAAGGCAGAATTCCCTAAACAAATTATTAATGGTTTAGCCGAAATTGGAGCGTTTGGCCCATATATTCCTACGGAGTATGGAGGGGCCGGATTAGATCAGATTAGCTACGGCATTATCATGCAAGAAATAGAACGTGGTGATAGTGGTGTTCGTTCAACGGCATCAGTTCAATCTTCATTGGTAATGTATCCAATTTATCAATATGGTTCAGACGCGCAACGAAAAAAATATTTACCAAAATTAGCTACAGGCGAATTTATGGGGTGTTTTGGTTTAACAGAACCTAATCATGGATCAAACCCAAATGGAATGGAAACCAAATTTAAAGATATGGGTGACCACTATTTATTGAATGGTGCTAAACTTTGGATTTCAAATTCCCCTTTTGCAGACATCGCTATAGTATGGGCTAAAAATGAAGCGGGTAGAATTCACGGACTCATTGTAGAAAGAGGCATGGAAGGTTTTTCAACCCCCGAAACACATAATAAATGGTCGTTAAGAGCATCTGCAACTGGCGAGTTAATTTTTGACAATGTAAAAGTGCCTAAAGAAAATCTACTGCCAGGTAAAAATGGTTTAGGAGCTCCACTTGGATGTTTAGACTCTGCGCGATATGGAATTTCTTGGGGTGCTATTGGAGCAGCTATGGATTGCTACGATACTGCATTACGATATGCTAAAGAACGGGTACAATTTGGAAAACCCATAGCGGCTTTTCAGTTGCAACAAAAGAAATTGGCTGAAATGATTACAGAAATCACCAAGGCACAATTATTAGCCTTTAGATTAGGACAACTAAAAAATGAAGGCAAAGCAACCTCTGCTCAAATTTCTATGGCTAAAAGGAATAATGTGGACATGGCTATTAAAATTGCTAGAGAAGCCAGACAAATATTAGGAGGTATGGGTATTACTGGCGATTACTCGATAATGCGCCATATGATGAATCTCGAAAGTGTAATTACTTATGAAGGAACACATGACATTCATTTACTAATTACTGGTGCTGATATTACCGGTTTTCCTGCATTTCAGTAAGAAAGAGTTTTTAATACTTTTCGTAGGACAGTACCAATTCATCATCAGCAATTTGTGGATTATCCGCTGCAGTCAATTCTAGTTTATCATTATTAACGACATAAGAAAATTGAGCTCCTGAATCAAAAACAATTATATTTCCTTCAACCGAATATTCACCATCTGCATTAGTTAAAAATTTAGTTTCTGCAGAATTCTCCACATCTAACCTACTTCCTAGAAAAGTAATTTGATGCGTTCCGAAGTCAACATTCTCATCAAAATTACAATAACAAGCTGCATTTGTTAATATCCATTTTCCTTCCAATTCCGTATTAATTACACCAACATTTTCTTTAGTACAAGAAAACAATGCTAGGATAAATACTAAAATGACGGCAAATTTTTTCATTTTGTCAAGATGGATGGCTACAAATACAACGTAAAAAATCTATTTTAAATTATATGTAATGCCCACTTTTTAATGAAAAATTGCACCTAAAAATCAAATATCAATCCTTTCACAACAGAATTACCCAGTTTCACATCATTTTTTTTACACAATTAGATGCTGTTCGTATGTTTGACATGTAATAAAAAACGAATAAAATTTTTTCATTTTCATATAGTGTTCTCGTAAAAGAGCTCCGATCGTAAGACGGAGCTCTTTTTAGTTTATAGCAATTCTATCCACGACTTAAATGAAAATACTAAATCAAGCAAAAAGATCCAAAATTGGTTTACCATGCCCATCTGGTGTAGTATAAAAAGGTCTTCCTTCAATTGTATAATTAGTTTGCGAATCAATTCCTAAGGCATGATAAACAGATTGATGAATTTGATCTATTACTACAGGATTTTCTATAGATGAACAAGGACGTTCATCCGCTGTTTTGCCATAGACCATTCCTTTTTTTATTCCTCCACCCCACATTAAAACAGAACTGCCATCTGTAAAGTGACGATGCATTCCATAGAATTTTTCATCTTCAATTATATCAGGTTGATTCACCTGATCTTTAACCTTTAACCCTGGACGTCCTTCCATAATAGCATCTCTACTAAATTCACTTGCTAAAATAATTAACGTTCGGTCTAAATGGCCCGATTCATTCAAATCCTTTATTAATTGAGCAATCGGCCTATCTATGAGTTCTTTCATTTTAGCTGCGCGCAAATGTCCATTTTCATGCGTATCCCAACCCAAGAAAGGCTCATATTCCGTTGACACACTAATAAAACGCCCTCCATTCATAGCTAGTCTTTTTGCTAAAAGACAACCCAAACCAAATCTACCGGTATTATAAGTGTCATAGGTTTCTTTAGATTCTTCAGATAAATCAAAAACTTTTGCTTCAGGAGAATTTAATAATCGATATGACTGCTCCATAGAACGCATTAACGACTCTCGTTGATAATCACTCCCATTTTCCATGACCTGACTATTGTTTGCCAATTCTTTATACAATTTATACCGCGCCTCGAATCTTTTCATTGACATACCTTGTGGAGGACGAACACTGTCAAGTCCGGTTGATGGATCAGGAATTAAAAATGGGCCATATTCCGTACCCAAGAATCCAGCCGAATGAAATGCTTTTAATTCTTCTGCCTCACCTACAGTAAAACGTTGTCCCATAGCTATAAAAGGAGGAATTACATCATTCACAGGACCTAACTCTTTTGCTATCCACGCTCCTAAATGTGGCGCTTGTACCGATTGTGGTGGTTCATAACAGGTATGCCAATGGTATTGATGTCGAGTATGTAAAATGTGACCTAAATCTGCAGATTTATAAGAACGAATGATAGCGCCTTTATCCATTACGTTTCCAATACCTTCAAGTCCTTCAGAAAAATCGAGTCCATCCACAATTGTAGGTGATTTCGGAAACGTACTTAAAATCCTCTTACTCTCCACTCCTTTTTTATAAGGCACATAAGCCTTAGGATCAAAAGTTTCAGTATGTGCCATACCACCAGCCATCCACAACAAAATCACTGTATCAGCTTTTGATGCAAGTGCTTCTGTCCTGCCACAAGAGCTTAAAAAATTAGCTGTAGGAATTGTTGTTGCAGCTGCACTTAGACTTGCTGCAGTCATTTTTTTTATAAATTCTCTACGCGATCTATTATTTATTGAATCCATCTTAATAAATAAATTGAAATTCAGGTAAAACCAATACCGTCCAAAATAAATCTTGTACCGTTTCTTTATTAACAGTACTTCCGAATGCATCAGTTATGATTTTTTTCTCCATTGATGTTGGGCTTCTACCTAATAATTTTTGATACAGATTTTCTGTGATTTTTTCACTTTTATTGCCAATTGTATTTAACCAGAACGTAGCCCCTTCATTTAAAACAACATTAAAATACTCCCCGTTGGTGAGCTCTAGTGCCTGAAGCAAAGTAGCTTGTTCGTCTCTGGTGGTTGTAACATTTTCTCTTGATGGTCTACCGAGTGCCTTCATAAACGGATGTTGTTTCACCAAACTGGCTCTCGCTATTTGTTGCTTGCTATTATCAAAATTAAATTCAACCAATTTACCCCAGTTCGCTGAACCATAATTCTGAGTTTCTTTCCATTCAGAATCATCAAAATTTATTTGAACCCAGTCAGCATCCGGCAACACATCTGTACTCTTCCAATTTTTATCTGAATCAACATCTATTTCTTCGCCATTTTCTAAATAAAGTCGCATACCAAATAAAATCCCTGCAGGATTCGCTATTGTCCCTTCATTATTAGCAATTATTGCAACTGTGTTATTTCCTGGGATTAAATACTTTGAAACTTCAATTTTATCAACCTCTCGCCAATTATTTCCTTTCCCAACTTCTTCCCCATTAATCTGCAATGCATATGAATGATCTACCGAAATTAAAACTAGTGCTTTTTCAATATTCGCAATTGGGACTTTTATTTGTTGACGAAAATATCGGGTACCCGGCTCTGGCAACACAGTTCTATCAAATTTAACTTCGCGATGCCAAAACCTTTTGTCCTTTAAAATCTTTCCTGTTGGATCGTACTCAACTGTAGGATACAATGGAGCAATGGTTTTACTTACTGCATCTGAAAACTGCTCTGCACTCAATCGCCTAACTAAAGGACCTTGAAAAACATAATCGCCTTTTATTGCTTCTAAAGTTGAATACTTTGCCGTTGCTAATTGATATGTTTTAGAGCTTAATATTTGACGCATTAAGTGCTTTAAATCATGTCCTGAATCAATAAAATCTGAAGCCAGCCAATCTAAAATATTTGCATCCCAAGGCTCCTTATCCATTTCATCAACCGGCTCCACTATGCCTCTACCCATAAATTTTTTCCAGATACGATTTACGAGCGTGCGATACATTCGACCGTTTTCTGGTTTTATAATTACTTCGGAGAGTAATGCTAAACGCTCCATTACAGTTTCAGCATTTACATCACCCAGTTCGGGGTATAAAAAACTAACCTTTGCCATTTTCCCAATGGGCTTATCACAACGATTTAATTCTAAAACTGAATCAGCGAAAATTGCTGCAAAGCCATAAGATTCTTCTAGTGTTAAATTGCTTACAAAACTATTATGACAAGAGGCACATTTTACATTCACACCAAGCAACGATTGTCCTATATTTTGAGCAGCTTGCATTTCTGTACGCTGACTGGCATTTACAACACCACGCCATTGTATACCTTTTATAAAACCTTCAGATTCGGCCGTAGGATTGATTAATTCTTTAACCATTTCGTCATATGGTTTGTTTTGTTCTAAACTTCTATATAACCAATTAGTAATTTGCTTTCTACCTCCTGTAATAAATCCCGGGCCACTATAATCATTTCGTAGTAAATCGTTCCAGAAAGTCAACCAATGTTGCGTATAATTTGTAGTATCATTTAGCAATTTATTTATTAGTACATCTCTTTTATGCGGATTTTGATTTTCGATGAAACTAGTAACTTCACTGGGACTTGGTAATAAACCCACCACGTCTAAGTAGGCACGACGAACAAACATATGGTCGTTCACCTTTTCAGGCCATGAAATATCTTTCTTCTTAAAATACTCATCGATCAATTTATCCACTGGGTGTTCTTCCAAACTACCTTTTGGCAAATTAGGTCTAGTAAGTGCTAAATCTGCTTCTGGAAAAACCTTCAGTGCTTGATCGGACCAATGCGCACCATTTTTAATCCAAAGTTTAATTAAGGCAATTTCATTTGGCTTTAACACCTTGCCTTTTTTAGGCATTACTTCGTCATCGTTTGGTGAAAGTGAAACTCTTCTAAAAAGTTCACTTTCTTGTGGCTTACCTTCTACGATTATTACACCCGATTCTCCACCTTTATAAACTCCTTCTTTATTATCTAATTCGAGACCCCCTTTGCGTTTGTTCTCACTATGACATTGATAGCAATTATGAGCGAATATTGCTCTAACTCCTAAATTCAATTTATCTTGTTGGTTCATGGATAATGAATCCACATCTTTAAGTTTAGTCAAAAGCAATGCAGTCGCATCATTGTCATTTTCAGATTTGTCATTTAAAAACACATTAGTCAAATAATCTTCGCCATGTGTAATACTAGACCCTAAATGACCTGCTACAGTTAATAACAACACTGTAATTACAAGACTTATGCGGTAAACTAAAAAACTTGATAATTTCCCCTTGAGGCTTTTAGATAATAAGAATACAGAAAGTATTGCAAATGCAGCTGTAGCAATTCCTACATTCTGATGGTTCTCAACTAGTTGACCACTATAATCGTCTTCCGTTTTAAGAAGCCAACCAAATAGCGCAGATAGCATGGCAAAAAAAGCACCCAAATACAACATCCATTTAATACCCTCGCGCAACGAAGGTCTTTTACCACGTATAGTAAGAAGTTCAAAAAAAAGTGCAACAACCAAAAGACCAATCGGAAAATGCACAACCATAGGATGCAGTCGCCCTAATAACTGAAATACCCAATGACTTTCTTCCATCCTTCTAATTTAAGAATATTCTTTAAGCCATTGCTGTTCTGTTTTATTCAAAACAATATTCTCCCAATTTGAAGAAATGCTTCATAATACTGAATTTTACTACAACTTTACACTTTTGCTACAGTCACCTTTATGGACTTGCTTATTGGAGTTTTGCTTCTATCGGCATAATGATTATGAGGCACTAAAATATTGGTCTCCGGAAAATAGGCCGCCAAATTACCCTTTGGAATGTTGTAAGGAATTATTAGAAATTTATTTGCAGTCCTAATTTTGCCATCATAATTACTTCGAATATCAACCACATCAAACTTCTTTAAATTTAATTTAGAAACATCCTCCGCATTCATAAAAAGCACTCTTCGCTCATTATATACTCCTCGGTATCTATCATCCAAACCATAAATCGTGGTATTAAATTGATCATGCGAACGAATTGTCATCAACATGAATTCGTTGAGACTTAAGTGATGTTGTGGCAAACTATTAATTGTAATCTTAGCTTTCCCGTTCGATAATTTACTGAAATCCAAGTCGCGCACATTATTAGGCAAATAATAACCTACACCTTTAGATCGAGCTTCTGTACCTTCAAAACCTTTGATTACTTTATCAATAAAAGAACGTGTTAATTCGTAATCTTCTCCAAGCTTCTTCCAATTGACCGTATGCTTACCTTGAAAATAATCATCAGCCAATTGACCAATAATTTCAGGCTCGCTCATTAATTCCTCAGATGCTGGCTTTAATACCCCTTTAGATTGTGTAACACGCCCCATACTATTTTCAACTGTAAAGTGACGTTGCTCGCCATTCTTCATATCCTTTTCAGAACGACCGATAGTTGGTAGAATTAATGCCGTTTTGCCAGTTACCAAATGTGAACGATTTAATTTGGTACTTACTTGCACCGTTAACTCGCAGTTTTGCATTGCCTCTGCCGTATATGCAGTATCAGAAGCAGCCATTAAAAAATTTCCTCCAAGACACATAAAAACTTTTCCCTTACCTTCATGCATTGCTTTAATAGCATCTACAGTATCAAAACCTTCTTCAGTTGGCGCTTTAAAACCAAGGTGTTTTTCTATTCGTTTATTTAAATATTCATCAACGAAATGCATAATACCAACACTGCGATCACCTTGTACATTACTATGACCACGAACTGGACATGTGCCTGCATTTGGTTTACCAAGCGCTCCTTTAAGCAACAATAAATTAATATATTCTCGTATTGTTTCTACTCCATTTTTGTGCTGCGTTAAGCCCATGGCCCAACAAACCACTATCTTAGATTTACGAGCTAACAATTCAACTAAAATGTTTATATCATTATTATCCAAACCGCATAAACTAAGCAGCTCCTCCTCATTATGCTGGGCAATATCTGCAATCAATTTTTCATACCCTTCAGTATATTGTTCAATAAAATTATGATCAAAAACCGACTGATTTTCAACATCTAATGCTGCCAATTTTTTTATAACCAACTTCATTAATGCAATATCTTGATTGATATTTACTGCTAAATGTAAATCTGCTATTGCACTCGGACTACCGAACCAACCTTTTACCTGTTGTGGATTTTTAAACTCTACTAAGCCTGATTCTTCAAGAGGATTAATACTAACAACTTTTCCGCCATTCTCTTTGCATTTTGCCAAAGCCGATAACATTCTTGGGTGATTGGTTCCCGGGTTTTGACCCGCAACAAGAACGACCTCTGCTTCGTATAAATCCTCTAGCTTTACGGAACCTTTACCAATTCCCAAAGTTTCGCCTAATGCTATACCGCTAGACTCGTGACACATATTTGAACAATCAGGCATATTATTAGTTCCTACAGCGCGCGCAAACATTCCATATAAGAATGCGGCTTCGTTACTCGACCTACCAGAGGTATAAAAAATAGCCTCATTTGGAGAATTAAGCTTATGTAATTCATTCGAAATCAAACTAAAGGCATTCTCCCAAGTAATTGACTCGTAATTAACCTTTCCCGGAAGTAAAACCATTGGCTCTACTAATCTTCCAAATTTATTTATTTGATAATCTGTAAGTTGGGATAATTCTTCTACCGAATGTTTCTTAAAAAAATCAGCATCAATCTTTTTGGTAGTCGCCTCATCTGCAAGTGCTTTTGCTCCGTTTTCACAATATTCTCCAAGTTTAGAAGGCTCTTCAGGATCAGGCCAGGCACAACTTGGGCAATCAAAGCCGTCTTTCTGATTCATCTCAAACAATGCACTCATTGAACGAACAATACCCATCTCTTTAAATCCATGTCTAAGGGCTTCTTTTACACCAAGTGCTCCAGCTGCAATCCGCACTGGCTCTTTCAATTCTAACCCAGTAAATTCTGTAGACCCCGTAATAGAGACTTTTCTTGTAAATTCTCGCATCCTATAAAGGTAATTATTTTGAAAAACCTGTGCCTTATTACTATTGATTATAACTGCTCCATTTTGTTTCTTATTTTAGTACTTTTAGAAACTAGACTAAACCTTAAAACCAAATCATGAATTTCAAGACCAAACATTTCAATTCATTATCAACTCTGTTAATTATTGCGCTGCTCTCTGTTTTCACATTGCAATCTTGTAAAGAAAAACCAAAAAAAAACGATGCAGAATTAGCTCCTGAAGAGATTACTTCAAGTGATGATTTCAAATCAATTTTTGATGGCACAACATTAAATGGCTGGAATGGAGACAGCACATACTGGAGTGTTGTTGATGGAACTATTGTTGGTGAAATCACCCCAGAAACCCTATTAAAATCAAACACCTTCATTATTTATGAAAATGACCAATTGGCAGATTTTGAATTAAAATTAGAGTTTAAAATTTCAGAAGATGGAAATAGCGGTATTAACTACCGTAGTGACCAATTAGACACCATACCCTATGCTTTACGAGGTTATCAGGCAGATATCGATGGGAAGATTCGGTATACTGGTCAAAATTACGAAGAACGCAAACGAGCAACCCTAGCCTATAGGGGTGAAAAAGCAGAGATAACCGCTCAGGATAATGCGGATGTAAAAGGTTCTTTACGAGGTAACGTAAAAAATAACTGTTGGCAAAATCGCAATATTTTAAGGGAACTAGGGAATTCAGACAGTCTGAAAACAAAAATTAAAAGTAACGACTGGAATGCTGCTCATTTAATCATTAAAGGGAATAAATTACAACATTATATTAATGGTGTTTTAATGAGTGAGGTAATCGATAACGATAGCATAAATAGTATGACAGCTGGTAAATTAGGCATGCAAGTGCATGTTGGCCCACCTATGAAAGTTGAATACCGGAATATTATGTTGAAGGAGTTGTAAAGTAAATACACATCTCTTTATATGAAGAATCTACTATTGCTAATCGCAGCAATATCGGTAATTGGTTGCAAACAAAAAGATACTGCCCTAAACAAAGTAGTCCCTCAGGAAGAAATGCAAAAGATCTTTAACGAGATTAAAACGCCTTTTAAATACGGAGTGGTTATTGAACAACCCGACGACAATAAGATGGTTGATAGCCCGACTATCTTTCGCAAAAACGATATCTGGTATATGACTTATATAGTTTTTAATGGTCAAGGCTATGAAACTTGGCTATCAGAAAGTGAGGATTTGCTCCATTGGAAATCGAAAGGGAAAATACTATCATTTACGAAAGACACCTGGGATGCTAATCAAAAAGCAGGCTACGTTTCACTTGTAAATACCGAATGGGGTGGCGATTATGCTTTAGAAAATTACAACGACAATTACTGGATGACCTATTTGGGTGGAAATACTGTTGGCTATGAAGCTGGCACATTAAAAATAGGCTTAGCCAACACTGCTACCCCAACATCGGCTGCGCTTTGGAATACAAACCACTCTCCGCTTTTAACCCCAGAAGATGAAGATGCTCGATGGTTTGAAAACAAAACCATTTACAAAAGCTTAGTTATTCGAGATAATGCCAAACTTACTGGACATCCCTTTGTAATGTATTATAATGCAAAAGGAGTTAAAGACAACTTTGAAAGTATTGCCATGGCGGTTTCAGACGATATGCTTTCATGGGAACGATTTGGGGAAAATCCAGTTATAACTAGAGGAAAAGGGATTTGTGGAGATGCTCAGATTGCGAAAATCGATGATATTTACGTTATGTTTTATTTTGGCGCCTTCTGGAAACCTGGAGCTTTCGAACGTTTTGCTTGTTCGTACGATTTAATACATTGGACAGACTGGGAAGGTGAAGACTTACTAGCGCCTTCTGAAACGTATGATAAAGAATACGCCCACAAACCTTGGGTTCTAAAATGGAAAGGTGTTGTTTACCATTTTTACAATGCTGTAGGTGATAATGGTAGGGTGATAGCATTGGCCACTTCTGAGGATTTGAAAAAATAAAACCACAACAATCAAACAATAACCCACCACTCTTAATTTACCTCAACTTTTCTCCTGAAAAACCCGAACACTCGTCTTCATTTCTGCGTAGCGCGGATCTTGTATATAATCTTGTTTTAGCATTTTAATAACCTCTATGCTTAAAAAACCGAATTCACTAACCACTTTACCATAAAAACGATAAATACCTCTTCCTGTGAAATAATACTGCGCAGCAACTGGAGGAAAATGCACTGAATCGAAGACTTTACCTTTTTGATCAATCATTGTAGCAAAATACATGCGTTTTCCATCATGGGTTTTTGTATTCTTAAAGGTTACCAGATACCCATAAATATCAATATGATGTCCTAAAAATCGGTCTAAATCCTCAACATTCCTATTGTTTTTGGGTGGTTCTGCCAGTAATTCGAACGGGCTACACAAACAAAAGCCTAAAAGCTCTAATTGCGTAAATGCCATTTCTAAAACGGTAGTATGCAATTGTGGAATCTCAAAATTCTGATGCTTCGGTGGAAACAATTTCGGGTGATCTATTTTCACATTTTTATTAAGAAACAGATGCGCTTTCCAAAGTAATTTATGCTTGTTTACCCCCGTAAACCGAAAAGCATCAATACGAATGAGAATACTCATCTGATCAATACTAATAAAAACGCGATCTAAAAAATCTTCTAAAGAACTAAAACTTCCGTTGGCTGTTCTATCTTTTATAATTCGCTCTGCAATTCTATTTTCTAATTCATGTAAATAACCAAACCCAAGATAAATAGCCTTTCCATAAATCGTATTTTTATTAAAACTTCTATTAATACAAGGCGGATTTACTGTTGCACCCATCATTCGAGCTTCGTGCACATAAAACTCTGGACGATAAAAACCACCGCCATTATTAAGTACAGCTACCATATATTCTAAGGGGTAATAGGCACGCAAAAACAAGGTTTGATAACTTTCCACCGCATAAGAAGCTGAATGCCCCTTAGCAAATGCATAACCCGCAAAGCTGGCAATCTGCTCCCAAACCTCTGAAATGAGCTTTTCTTGGTATGCTTTCTTTCTACAATTCTCAAAAAACTTTTCTTTTACTTTTTGAAACTCTTCACGTGAACGAAACTTACCACTCATACCGCGCCGCAACACATCAGCTTCGCCCAAATCTAAATTTGCAAAATGATGCGCTACTTTAATAACATCCTCTTGGTAGACCATTACCCCATACGTGTCTGGCATAATTTCCAACATAACAGGATGCGCTCTTTCTTTATCTCGCCCTGGATTTCGATGACGAAGAATGTATTCTCGCATCATGCCACTTTTCGCAACACCGGGTCTAATTATTGAACTTGCCGCCACCAAACCAAGGTAATTATCAACCTCCAACTTCTTTAAAAGCATACGCATAGCGGGTGATTCTACATAAAAACAACCCATACACTGTGCACTCTTAATTAATGCATTAACCGACTGATCGGTCTTAAATCGACGCACGTCATGAATATCAAAAGTGTTAATTTTTTCAGGCTGATTATACCCAATAATATCAACGGCCTCGCGTATTTTCGAGAGTCCACGCTGCCCAAGGATATCAAATTTATAAAGTCCCACGTCTTCAGAAATAACCATATCAAACTGAACGGTCGGAAAACCTTTGGGTGGCAGGTGAGTTGCAGCAAACCAATGCAAGGGTTTTTCACTAATTAATATGCCTCCTGCATGAATACTTAGGTAATTTGGCATACCCATAATTAGACCGCCATATTTTATAACCAAACGCGATACCTCATCAAGCTGTGAAGGGCTATATTTTCCGCCAGAAAGCATATCAATCTCACTTTTTGGAAGTCCGAATACCTTACCTAATTCACGAATAACTCCTCGTTCTTTAAAGGTGACATAAGTACCCAAAAGCGCCACATTTTTAAAGCGATTAAAAATATATTGAGTAACGGTTGGTCGATCGTGATGCGAAAAATCGATATCAAAATCTGGTGGATTGGCCCGATACAAATTCATAAAACGCTCAAAATATAAATCTAATTCCATTGGATCTACATCGGTAATACGCAAGAGGTATGCAACAATACTATTTGCACCACTGCCCCTACCCACGTAAAAAAAACCTTGTTTTCGAGCAAAACTGACAATATCCCAATTAATCAAAAAATAAGAAACAAAACCCATGCTTTTAATAAGCTCCAACTCTTTTGACACACGCTTTAGAACGTCTTCTCCCCCATCGGGATACCGATACGGTAAACCTTCTTGACAGAGTCGCTCAATCATTTCTTCGTCCTCTTGCTTAGTGGCTGTATATGTTTTAAGGTTTTGTGGCTTTCGTTTACTAGAAAAATCAAAATGTATTACACAAGAATTAAGTAGTCGCTCTGTATTTTCAAGAATAAAGGGAAATTCCGAAAAAGCTACCGCTAAGTTCGCTACTGGAAAAATCTTCTCATTCTCATTAGCCTCTTCACTTTGCTCTAGCTTACTCAGCAATATATTATTGTCGACAGCTCGCAGTAATCGATGCGCATTAAAATCAGCTTTATTACGAAATGTAACAGGCTGCTGTACCACTAACTTATCTCTCATTTTAGCTAAGCGCGAAAAAGGCAGTTTTCGTAAATCGGCTATTGAAATACCGATATACTCATAATCTGTAAACGTTATTTGCTCATTCTGCAGTACTTTTTCAAAAGGATAAACCACATAAACATCTTCAAATTTAGGAGCAATTAACGGCAGCTCTTTCGCTTCGTGCAAATGCTTTGATAGAAAATTATTTAAATTTAAATACCCTTCGTTATTTTTCGCAATACCTACAAAACATTGATCTACTCCGTTTCTAAAATCAATACCAAGTATAGGCCTTACATTATATTCAGGGGCCTTACGCACAAAATTTAAAGCACCCGAAGTATTATTAATATCGGTTAGTACCAGTTGTGTTACATGATTCTCTTGTGCAAGTCGCAAGAGTTCTATTTCGGAAAAAGTTCCGAAGCGAAGACTATAATATGTATGACAGTTTAGATACAAAGATTGTTCGTTGTTCGCTGTTCGTTGATAGTATTTTGCTCAACCGACAACTATCAACCAACAACTAGATTATTGCTTTCGGTGTGCTAAAACGATTGGTGGTTGCCCATTAAATGGATTATTCATTCGCCCAATAGTACGTGCGCCCATAGCTGCAGCTCGAATCACACTTTTATCACCATACTTTTTTCGAATATGGTCCATAGCCTGATAAAGGTTTAAAGCTTCTTCGGTATCTTCAAATAAGTTTATTTGATAATTACCACTTACCAAATGGGTAAACCGAACTCCAATTAAACGCACTAATAGCCTTCTGTTATAAAGTGTTTTAAATAGCTCTAAAATTTTCGGAATTAAAATATGATCAGCACTGGTATACGGTATTCGCACCTGTTTTGAATAAGTGTTATAATCGGAATACCGAATTCTTACCGCTATGCAGGCCGTCAATTTTTCACCTCGCCGTAACTGATAAGCCAAATTTTCTGTCATTGCTATTAAAATGCCTCTCAACTTTACAACATCAATAGTGTCTTTATCAAAAGTGCGCTCTGTGGAAATAGATTTTCGTTCCCAAAACGGAATTACAGGTGTGTGATCAATACCATTGGCACGTTTCCAAATTACTGCACCATTTTTACCCAATACACGCCGCATAACATCTATTGGCATTTCTTGTATCGTGCCCACTTTTCGCAAACCTAAGTTTCTGAGCGTTTGATATGTTTTATCGCCCACCATGGGTATTTTTTTTATAGATAAGGGCGCCAAAAATGGTTTTTCTAAACCATAATCAATTTTCAATTGGTTATTGGGTTTCGCTTCCCCCGTTGCCACTTTAGATACTACTTTATTACCCGACAAGCCAAAAGAAATAGGCAAACCTGTTTCTTTAATAATTTTTTTTCGCAACTCGGACGCATATTTATACGAGCCAAAAAAGCGATCCATTCCGGTGAGGTCTGCATAAAATTCATCGATACTCGATTTTTCAAAAAGTGGCACATGTTCCTTAACAATTTCGGTAACAAGATTAGAATGTTTGCTATATGTACCTGCATTACCTTTAATTCGTATGGCCTCAGGACAGAGTTCTTTTGCCATTTTCATGGGCATGCCCGAGTGAATACCATACCCACGTGTTTCATAACTACAGGCAGCTACTACTCCACGGTCGCTAAGACCACCTACAAGAATAGGCTTATTCTTTAAACGACTATCTAAAAGTCGTTCAACAGACACAAAAAAAGTATCTAAATCGAGATGTAAAATAGTTTTATTCATGCGTTACAAAAGAGAACGCTAATATATGGATTATTTCCAATTTTTTGGATTATTTCCAATTTAATAACTAAAAAAACACCCTGCATAAAGCAAGGTGTTTTACAAATTCATTTTCAAAATCTACTTCTCGTAAAAGAGCACGCTAGTCAAAGGCAAAACCTGTTGATATTCTAAATATTAAGGCATACATGCCCACTATTATTAAAAAGAAGGTAAACCATGTTAAAACCTTCAAATAGTTCTTAATAACATAATTGCTAAAATTTCTGAAAGCCTGTAAATAAATTTCTTTAATAAGTAATGTTGTCTTCATAATCACTTCATTTAATCGTTAAACATTAGTTAGCGATACAAAGGTCATGCTACATTAAGGATTTAATTGGAATACTAGTTCAAATGGAGGTGATACTAGGCAAAATACATGTTATTGGGCTTTCAGCAAGATTACTTGCACTTTAAAGAAGTATGTTGCTTTAAGTTGATATGACACAAGAATTTGAAAAACAGCACATTAAGATTTTCCCATCGAAAAACCCTACACCTATAGTAAGATGCAGGGTTCCGACCTAACCAACTCAAACATGAAATACTATTTTCTTACTGAACTTTAAAATCAAAAACCTCTGATTGCGAAGTATTACCTACATTATCTTTGGTTATTACTTGCCAATAATAGGTTTGTCCTGAAATTACATTAGCTGACATTGAACTCTGAGAGGTAGCACCAATATTTGTTGAAGGTGTAGCTACTGTACCAAAAAGCACTTCAAATTCAGCAATATCATTATCAACATCACTTCCTTGCCATTCAAGAGTTGTAGCCGTCATTGCAGCAACAGATTCTCCCCTTCTAGGACTAACGACTGAAGCAGGAAAAGGCGCATAATTTGTTACTCCTTCACCAGCATTGTAAAATTTCCAAGTTGCGCTTACTGGCATAGCATCAGAATTATTACTTCTTGTAACAACAAACCATTCATAAGGAGTATTACTTTTTAATGTAATAATAGATTCGTTGGTTGTTACTTCCGTTTTTTGAGTATCTCCATTTTCTAGATTCTTTATATTAACCTCATAACTATCTGCGTTTTGCGAAGCTTCCCACATAAAAGTTATTGCACTTTGCAAATCGTTGACTGCGTCACCTTTTGTACACTCAGAATTATTTTCAGGAAAAACTAAAGTTACACTACCTGGGTCGCCTATTGGATTTGAATTAGAACCGTCATCCTTACTACCTGGACACGCAGTTAACACTACTAGCAATAGTAACGACATTATTAGTTTTACTACTCTCATTGTTTTATTATTTTAAATGTTTTTGTTTCTCCATCTATCAAAACAGACAACAAATAAACTCCTGCTGTTAGGCCATCGGAATCAAGTTTAATCTCACTTGTATTGGGTTCAATATTTTTTTGAAATATGGTTCTACCATCAAAAGTGTTTAATTGTATTGGTAACGAATAGCTATATGTCTTGCTAAGTGCTACTGAAATCGCTCCACTTTGTACGGGATTAGGATATACGACAACCACATCATTCAAATCAAAATTCTCCTCATATAAACCTTGACAAAATTTATCCGTCTTAATTGTCAATTTTGTTATTGATGTTCTTAATGGAATCGTTACTTCCGATTCACTGGTTACAATTACTTCATCATTCAATGAAATAGTATACTCATCAGCACCAGACAAATTTAAGCTTACCGACTTAGCACTTAAATTCACTTTTGAACTTACCGACAGTGCTTCGGGCTGTGCAACAACTACATCAAAACAACTCGAATAGCCTGTTTGACCATCTACAGTAATACACACATTATAAGTGCCTCCTTGTAAATC
>NZ_JBDVFA010000077.1:0-6907 GCF_039941195.1 Aurantibacter sp.
TTTGATAAAAAACAGAAAGTGCTGTTTGCGGCCCTCTAGGTCTATTTATAGCATATAAATGTCCTCCTATACTATTCGCATATCTTGTACCTCTATCACTCCCAGAAGCGTATGGTCCACAATCACAATTGGCACCAGTTAATGTTTGTTCTCCCCAATTATACCGTAATGAGGCATTTAATTTAGTAGGTCTGAACATAATGTAGCTATCATTATTTTCCTCAAAAGGAATTAATTCTTCTACCTCATCTATTAAATCGTTCCAGAAATCTTGATCTGGGTCAGCTAGGGCATCAGGCAAAATTACTTCTACACCTTCTATAGTTGCTTTTCCTTTTAGTGTGTAATTTTTAACATCATTAGAATGATTTACAAAACCAAGATCTAAAAGACTGGCAGTGAAAACGGTTTGCTCGTTAAGTTTATACGTAAAACCTAGGTCTACTCCAACACCTAAATTACCTCCAAAAAATGCTCGCTTTGTAAGCGTACTAGCTATAGTACCATCCTTTTCAGCATCTCTGAGCGAAGGTAGACCTGACATGCGGAATTCCGCATCTGCATCTAAAGTATTAGCATAAAAATTATTTACACCTTCTGTGGTAACAAAATAGCCTTTATTATGTGTAGAATTAAAATCAAAAATACTTGAATAAACTTTTGCTCTAACCCCTATTGTTAGTTTATTATTAATACGCTTATTTAAACCAATATGGTAAACATTTAGTAATTCTCCCCTAGTTTTAAAATCGCTCAAATTAAAACGTTGATTTAAATTATCTGCATTACCTTCAAAACCTAATATTGCTAAGTCACTAAACCAATATCCAATAGCATCACCTTCGGTATAAACACCTAATGAATAAAAATTATCTTCATTTTTTCCACGAAAACCTACATTTATTAATTCGAGCTGAAATGTTCCACTTAACTCATCACCTGTGGTCATCCCATAAATAACTTCATTGGCAAATTTATCTGTAAAATCTAGACCATCATCAGCAAAAATATCGTTAACAGCTACACCACTTAAACCTGCTTGAAAAGAAATATTTGTTGCAGGTATACCCGCATACCATTTAAAATCGACTTCAACACCTGGGTTTACCATTAATGATTGTGGTATTTCGTTAAAATCGTAAAGCAATTGCCTATTCTGGCCTTGCGCAAAAACGCCTACCAAAAACATAGCAAATATCAATAATTTTGTATTTCTCATTTAACCGAGAGTCTAAATTTACCGCTAGATTTAATGGTTACTTTAGCGTCTGAAATATCTGAAGTACTGGATGTATCACCATTATTCTCTGCGGTGACACGAATGGCAGAAGTATTTATTAAAATATCTAAACTATTACCTGTACCACCGTATGGTATTTCACGTAATATCTGCTGCATTGGTGGGGCTGCAGGAACATTAAAAAACTCTACATCCAATACATTACCTGCCTCATCTACAAAGTCAACAGAAATATTCAAATCTTTACTTGTCGTATTTTCGACCAAATAGGTAACTACCCCATCTATTACACGGTCTGCAAAAAAAGCATCTGAGAAACCATCAAAATTAAAGTCTTGTGAATAGAAATTTGAAGCAATTGCCCTATTAATAATATCTTCTGGTGCTTCAACATATAAAATACTACCTTCAATTACAGGTTCTATTTGTAAATCGTCGAATTGATCAAAATCTAAATCTTCAACACATGATTGAAGCGTTACCATTGCTAATAAGACCTGTAATAAATAGCCAATCTTTTTCCCCATCTAAAGTGCATCCTTCTAAAATCGCTGCGATTTTCAGTTACAACTAGTATAACTCTATAAAAAGGATTTTATTTCATGCAAATGGTCGATCATGGGGCATATTTTATGAGTTGGTTGCTTGTGTGAATTAAAATGTAAAGTGTGAAAACCAGCAGTATGGGCTCCCATAATATCTGCCTCAAAACTATCACCTATCATCAAAGAGCAATTGGACGACACCTTCGCTTTTTTTAAAGCTAAATCAAATATTATTGGATTTGGTTTTTTTACGCCTGCCATTTCAGAGTCAATTATTTCAGTAAAATAACCATGTATGTCAGCATTATGTAATTTTTTAAGTTGAACTTCTTGAAAGCCATTGGTAATAATGTGCAAGCGATAATTGGGTTGTAAATACTTCAAAATATCTATTGTACCTGGAAAGAGATGATCAAAACTTGATAAATGTTCAATATAAGCCTCTGACAAAATATTAATATCACTATCAGATACAATTACACCTAATTTATCGAAAACAGTTTTAAGCCTCTGATACCTTAAATCTGGTTTACTTATTCTATTTTCTCTATATAATTTCCAAAATGCAAAGTTTTGAGGAATATAAATCTCCAAAAAATCATCTAAATCAACATTTAAACCATTTTCGCTGAGAATTTTTTCAAAAGTTAGGGCTGAGTTTTTCTCAAAATCCCAAAGGGTATGATCCAAATCAAAAAACACATCTGTTACAAAATCTTTAAACATGCTGCGATTCTATAACTGATTCATAAAATTCAAGCCAATTTACTTTATGCTCGCCACCTAATAATTCGTTTGAAAATATGGTTATAAAATTACCATTTACCTTTTTCACTTCGTTTGCTAACTCGGCAATAACACTCATCATTTCATCAGCATGCTTTAAATTCACCAAAGCATAATCGTGTATGGCAAAAGAATGGACTCGTATAGGTTGCTGTATTTCTAAATTTATATCGTAAAAGAAAAAAGGTGTACATGTTCCAGCTCTAAAACCAACTTCATGTGTATAACCCATGGTGTAATCGTCACTAAATTCAGCCTCCACTAAATTTCTATATGTTATCGGAATATCTACGCGATTATATCGCATTCTTGAAGAACTTACGGGCCTATTAATTACAGATTCCAGTCGTGTTTTTTCTCGTTTTAATAATTCTGTATTTTCAAATGAGCTATAAGATGCAGCTAATGAAACCGTACTGTAATCGGCCATCGATTTAATTAAAAATCGAAATTTATTATTGGTAGGTGACACATTTTTATCAAAAGTAGAATAGTCCGCAAATTGAAAGAAAAACATACTTTTTGTATGATTCTTCTTATGCATTTCTACAAGTTCTTGAAAGTTATTATACGGATCATTTTGCCCAAATATTACACCGAACCTTTTAATAATTCGTTTAAATTTAAACGTTCCTAAGTCCATTAAAAAACCAGCTATTCCACGTACGAAACCTCGATATGCGTAACTATGTGAAGTTGTTACATCAACAACAGAAGTATAAGAGAACGTTTTCGTTTTATGTTCCAATTCTGGAAATCGCTCCTTTAAACTTTTTAACAATCGCTCTACCCAGATATCTACAATCGGCAAACTCAGAAATCCGTTTTTATAAGCGATACTTTCTTTTGGTGAAAATCGGCCGTGAACGTCTTTTACATGTGGCAAATATTCCTCGTACCGGCTTAATAAATAAAAACTTGCTGAAAATATATCAAAGGCCAACTCGCTTCGTTCTCCTGCTCTAAAAAAACATGGAACTCCATCCCAATCTACAATATTAACTTCAATATCATTTATGCCCTGCTGAAATAATAAATCATTACTTCGCACAAAAAATTCATTCTGCAAAGGTTGTTTGGTATAAGTTATTTTGGGACCCGAATGCTTAATAAAATCTTCCACTTTTACTGTAAAAGAGACCTCAACACCAATCATACGACTAAATATATGCTTCATTATATAAGTAAAGCGCGGCGTTATTTTATGAGTATATACTAAAAGCATTTTTTAAGGCTGGTGATAAAGTATTAATTAGTTCTTATTTTAATAATCGCGAAGGTATTTATTTTAAGGGCATTTGTAATATAGATATGAATCCTTTTTATAAGAGTCCATCATCTGCAAAGCTATAGTAGTTTTTCTGGGTTACTATGATATGATCAAGCACTTTTATATCCAATGCCTTTGCGGCGGCTTGTAATTTCTGTGTTACAGACTTATCTGCTTGACTTGGTTTTAAGGTTCCTGAGGGATGATTATGAGACAATATTAAGGCTACAGCGCCCAATTCCAGAGCTTTTTTCAATACAATTCTAACATCCACCAACGTGCCGGTTAAACCACCTTTACTTAATTGTGATTGATGTAAAACTTTATTTGCATTGTTCAAGTAAAGAATCCAAAATTCTTCGTGCTCTAATTCTCCTATTATTGGTCTTAGAATTTCAAACGCATCTTTACTACTTGTTATTTTTGAAATTTCTACAGCCGCTTCTCCTCTTCTGCGTCTACCCATTTCCAATGCCGCAGTAATGGTAACCGCTTTAGCTTCTCCAATTCCTTTAAATTCCATTAATTGTTTCGGAGATAATTTACCCAGTTCGTTTAAATTATTATTTACCGATGCCAATATGCGTTTCGAAAGTTCTACTGCGCTTTCGTTTCTACTTCCTGAACCTATTAAAATTGCGATTAGTTCAGCATCTGAAAGTACAGCACGTCCTTTTTGTACTAACTTCTCCCTAGGTTTATCATCATCAGACCAGTTTTTTATTGAGAATGATGTTGATTTTTCTTGCATTCTTAAAAATAGTAAATAATCAAATAAATTGTATTGCAATTATTTATTCCTCTATTTTTCTAAATTCTAAGGATTTAAAAATGGTTCTTAACTTTCAATCAAACTTTTAATTTCTTGCAAATCAAGACCTCCATAATTTCCTGAACTCATTAAAAGTAAAACTGAATTAGTATAATCTTGCTGAAAAACAAAATCTTTAAATTCAGCAGATTCTGTAAAAATATTAAGATCTAATCTTTGGAAAGCTTCCGATATTTGATCCGGTGTAACTTCTTTTAACTTTTTAATCTTTACTGATTCGGGCAAATAGAATACCGATGCAACATCAGCCGGATTAAGCGCTCCTTTGTAATCTTTTAAAAACTCAGGATTAAAACTACTATAGGTGTGTAATTCTAAACATGCGATTACTTTTCTATTTGGATATTGTTCTTTAACAGCCTTAGTTGTCGCTGCCACTTTACTTGGCGAATGTGCAAAATCCTTATAAACTACGCAATTCGAATTTTCAGCAATCTTTTCAAGCCTCTTAGACGCTCCGGTAAATGTCGCTATTGCCTCATAGAAATCATTTTCATCTACCCCCATGTTCTGACAAATCCATTTGGCACCCGCAAGATTACTTAAATTATGCTTACCAAAAACTTCAATTGGCATAGGACCCTCGGGTGTCTCTAAAAGTGTTTGACCATTTTCAACCGTGTAATTAGGAGTTTCATAGGGTAATTTACGTATCGCATTTTCAGACGCTTCAACAACCTTCTTTACTTCAGGATCTTCATTATTATAAGTAATACTCCCTCCTTTAACAATACTATCCGCAAATATTGAAAACTGTTCCACATAATTGTCGAATGTGGGAAATACATTAATGTGATCCCAAGCGATACCACTTAATAAGGCTATGTTAGGTTTATATAAATGAAATTTTGGCCTCCTATCAATAGGAGATGATAAATACTCATCACCTTCTAAAACAATAAAATCGTTTTCCTCAGTTAAATGAACCATTCGTTCAAAACCATCTAATTGCGCGCCAACCATAAAATCAACCTCGCGATTGTGATAATTTAAAACATGTAATATCATTGATGTAATGGTCGTCTTTCCATGACTACCACCAATAACCACTCGTGTTTTATTCTTCGATTGTTCATATAGAAATTCAGGATACGAATAGATAGTTATCCCCAATTCTTGTGCTTTCAATAATTCGGGATTATCAGGTTTGGCGTGCATCCCCAATATTACTGCGTCTAATTCGGCATGTATATTTTCCGAAAACCAACCAAACTCATCTGGCAACAATCCTTTATCTGCTAATCTACTTTTAGAAGGTTCAAAAATAACATCGTCACTACCAGTTATTATATAACCCTTATGTTCTAGTGCTAAGGCTAAATTGTGCATTGCACTGCCTCCAATAGCAATAAAATGAATTTTCATTTTTAAAATTTAGTTCGTAAAGATAAACATTGAAAAAAAACTGGACTTTAATTCAAAAATGTTAATTGTAAGAAAAATCCGATAAAACGTGCGTTTATATCGACATAATGCACTTTTTTTGAGGTTTTTAACAACTTTCGTAGGATTCACCTCTCTTTTAAAGCGTTTCACAACATTCTTTATATAATCGAATACAAGGCGTATACATTTGTTCGTTCGTAAGCTATAATAGTTGCTTTAAATTAAAAAACAATGACCTACCAGAATTTCAACAAATCATATTTTGTTCTTTCGGTATTTATATTGCTCTTGAGTTTTACACAAGTAAATGCTCAATGTGCTGGATCAGATAATACTGTTACGGTATGTAATAAAGAACAAGATACCGGTAATAGAACATACGACCTTTTTGCAGCCCTAGGAGGAACACCTCTTGCAGGAGGAACATGGACAGCGTTAGCCGGATCAAATTCCACAGCTTTAGATGAAGCTACTGGAGAATTAGATTTATGGCAAATATATGTTGCCGGTTCGCACCAATTTCAATATGATAATGCACTTTGTGGAGAATCAGCGATTGTTACCATAGAATTAGGTGGTTATCCTGGGCAGGATAATATTGATGGTGGTGCAAATGCATGTAACAATGAAAATGATGTAAACTTGTATAGCTTCTTAGGAAGTAATCAAGATGGACAAGTACAAGATATTAACGGTATTTGGTCTGAAGATGCTCCTACTGGCGCATTAACTGATAACACTTTTGATGCCACCCAAGTTACTCCTGGTGAATATACCTTTAGATATACCAGTATTGCGGTAGGATCATGTCCTGCACGTGAAGCCGTGGTAATTCTAGAAGTACATAG
>NZ_JBDVFA010000078.1:0-62248 GCF_039941195.1 Aurantibacter sp.
TTTTGGAGAATGGTACAACACACCCTTCGATAAAACCCATGATTTTTCTTTATTTGGCAGTTATGAGCTAAATGATAAATGGACTATCAATTCCACATTTGTATATCAAACAGGTCAGCCAACAAATTATCCTATTGGACAATTTGAATTTCAAGGTCTAGCTGTGCCTTATTATGGATTACGTAATAGTGAACGTTTGCCAGATTATAATCGACTAGATATTTCAGCCACACTTACACCACGAAAAAATCTAAATAGAAATTTGAAAGCAGAATGGGTTTTTAGCATCTATAATGTATACAATCGTAGAAATGCTGCATCAATAAATTTTAGCAGAAATCAAGACACCGGTGTAAATGAAGCCGTTCGAACTTCAATATTTGGTATTGTTCCAGCCGTAACTTATAATTTCAAATTTTAGAATATGAAAAAACTAACACCGCTGTTTCTATCTATTTTTTGGACTTTTATAAGCTGCCAAGATGTTATAACTGTAGATCCTCCAACAGAAGCACCACGTCTTTCTATTGACGCATTAATTCGAATAGATGAATCATTAACGGTGACTACAGCTGTAATTAACGTTTCTTTATCCAATTCATTTTTCGGACAAACAGAACCCACCGATGTCGATTTAATTTCTATAAGGAATATTGACTATCCATCAGATGATCTTAATCAAAATATTTTAATACTTGAGAAAAGTAATCAAGGAGAATATTCGGGCGCAAAAGAAACCGAGTTCTTCACTAATGGCAGTCTAGAATTATATATCGAACACAACAATGAACGTTATTATGCTCAAACAATTTATGTACCAACGGTACCTATTGAAACTTTAGAAGAAGGAAATCAAACACTTTTTACTGGTGAAGAGACTGAAATAGTACTTAGTATTACTGATACACCAAATCGTACAGATTTTTATCTTTTTGACTTTTCGTTTAATGAGTATTTAGTATCGGAGGATACATTTTATAAAGGTCAAAATTTTGAGTTCTCCTATTTTTATGAAGATGGATTGCGATCTGGCTACAGTTTGGAGGTAAGCGTAATGGGAGTTGATGAACAGTTTTACAATTATATGAATCAAATAATTGTACAAGCCGGAGGAGACCAAGGTCCCTTTCAAACACCTGCAGCAACAGTTCGCGGTAATATAATTAACATAACAAATGGTTTAGATACTGTGTCAGAAGATCAAGAATCCAATTACCCTTTAGGTTATTTTTCAGTATCACAAGAATTTAAAAAAACCATTACGCTAGAATGAATATCGTTTTAGCCACAATCGAAAACTACTTATAAAGTATAATTCTGTAAATTTGAGTTATTCTAATTTTTCTTATGAAGACCGATAAATTTCTTCTAATTAAAGGTTTAAGATTTGCAGGCATTACTATAGCATTAATGTTTGCTGCACCAGTAATTATATCTTCTGCATTTAAAAATCAAGAACACGCTTTCTTTTGGCCAGTAATTATAATTGGAGGAATATTAGCCATAGGTGCTGTTGCTGGTGGCTTCTATACTATAAAGCTAATGATGGACGGACTTTTCGGAAGAAAAAAGCAAAATTAGTCTACCATATACTACCATTTCCGCTTCTATTTATTAAATTAGGGGACACGAAAAATACCCCCTATAAATTAGTAGTATTTTACTTATTATTTATTGTTAGGTCCTGTACAATCGTAGTATTAAAATTGATATTAATTTTAATACAATCAAGAATGAAAATTAAAAAACAAGATCAAAATACCTTCCAAAATAGTAAACCTCCTAAACCCATTTCTCATTTAAAAAAAGATAATAAAAGAAACTTTTACAAACCAATATTGCCAATTTGAATACTATAACAATTTAAAAATAGACCGATGAGCACATTAGACAGAAGAAATTTTATTAGAAAAACATCGCTAGCTGGTGCGGCGATATCCATTGCACCTACTATGGGTAGTGCTGGAATTTCTTATACTGAAAGACCTTTCATGCATAAATACATGGGAGATTTTGCTGCTCCGAAGTTAGAAAAAGTTAGAGCTG
This sequence comes from Aurantibacter sp., assembly GCF_039941195.1. Classification (GTDB taxonomy): domain Bacteria; phylum Bacteroidota; class Bacteroidia; order Flavobacteriales; family Flavobacteriaceae; genus Aurantibacter_A. Next base: position 2,047 of record NZ_JBDVFA010000078.1, read on the forward strand.
CCTTTATAGGTGTAGGTAGTAGAGGTCCTGCCCACTTACAATTTTTTGCTGGTTTGGAGGGAACAGAAATTGTGGCCATTTGTGACCTATATGAAGATAATGCAAAAAAATGGAGTGAAAAGGCTAAAGAAATTGGTAAAGGAAATCAACACCAAAATATAAAATTATACTACGGTGCGGAAGAGAAATGGCGGACCATGTTGGACGAAATTAAACCCGATGTAGTATTTGTAATAACAAATTGGGCTAATCATGCTCCAATGGCTATTGAGGCTATGAAAAAAGGTGCGCACGCATTTACCGAGGTGCCTATGGCTTTAACCATAAAAGAAATGTGGGATCTTGTTGACACCTCAGAAGCTACTGGAAAACACTGCATGATGATGGAAAACGTTAACTATAATCGTGAAGAGTTAATGTACCTAAACATGTGTAGACAAGGGGTTATTGGTGATTTGTTACATGGTGAAGCAGCTTACATACATGAATTAAGGTGGCAAATGACCGAGCAGGAACGTGGAACAGGATCGTGGAGAACACCTCAAATAGCAAATAATAACGGTAATTTATATCCAACTCATGGTCTCGGCCCAGTAGCGCAATACATGAACCTAGGTCGTAAAGATGATAATTTTAAAAGTCTTGTTTCATTTTCTTCTCCTTCTCGTGGAAGAAAACTATATGAGCAAAACGAAATGAGTCCCGATAATAAATGGAAAAACATGGAATTTACAGGGGGTGATATTAATACCTCAATTGTAAAAACTCATTTAGGTAAAACCGTAATGATACAATGGGATGAAACTAGTCCAAGACCGTATTCTAGACACAATTTAATACAAGGTACTAAAGGAACTCTTGCCGGTTTTCCAAATAGAGTTGCTTTAGAAGGTGGCGTGTTAGGTATAACAAAGGATCATCACGAGTGGGTTGAAGGTGATAAATTGGCAGCCGTTTATGAAAAATATGACCACCCTTTATATAAAAGACTAAACGAAGCCGCAAAAGGTTCCGGTCATGGAGGAATGGATGGGATTATGATGTACCGTATTGTTGAATGCTTACAAAAAGGGCTTCCTTTAGACCAAAATGTTTACGAAGGAGCCTTCTGGAGCGCAGTAACCCCCTTAAGTATTGCCTCCGTCCAAAATGGTGGAATGCCACAAGAATTTCCAGATTTCACAAGGGGAAATTGGAAAAACACTAACCCATTAGATATAATAAGCTAATAATTTATAATACTGACGACGAATGAAAAGAATACTTACCATAATTACAATTACACTAGTACTATTTGCGTGTAAAGAAGAAAAGAAAACAGATAAACCAGAAGAAGAAATAGTTGATGAAATAGCGGAGTCAAATGATTGGATTTATCTTTTTGATGGTACTACAACTGATGGCTGGCGTGGATATAATGGAAAAACTTTACCGCCGGGATGGGTTATAGAAGATAGTACCTTAACTTTTAAAACAGAATTGGGTTTAGAACAAGATTATGAAGGAGGCAAAGACATTATATATGCTGCTGAAGAGTTTGAAAATTTCGAACTTTATTTGGAATGGAAACTACCTGAAGGTGGAAATAGTGGTATTTTTTATCATTTAAAGGAAGGACATTCTGGACCACCAGAAATTTCACCAGAGTATCAATTAATTGATGATGAAAACTATGCACGTATTCATGATTTAACAGAATATAACACTAGCCTAGGCTATACAGAAAAGCCTGAAGAATTAAAGCCGCTACAATCTACAGGTGCTGATTACGCAATGCATCCAGCTCCTGCGGAAAAGATTCTACACCCGGTAGGAGAATGGAATTCTTCAAAAATTGTTTTTACTCCAGAAAAAGTAGAACATTGGCTTAATGGCAAAATGCTGTTCTCTTTTGTCCCTTGGGACGAAGCTTGGACTGAAAAGAAAAATTCAGATAAATGGAAAAATTCTCCAAATTACGGTAAATACAAAACTGGCTTTATAGGTTTACAGGATCATGCGAGTCCCATTTGGTTCAAAAACATCAAGATTAAAAAATTATAGCAAATACTATATGAAAGTAAATCATTTAAAATATCTAGTACTAGGATGTTTACAATCTGTATTAATTGTGTCATGTATTGCACAAAAGCAAAATTCCAATTTTACATCTCTTTTTAATGGTGAAAACCTAGAGGGTTGGGAAGGCAATAAAGGTTCTTATAAAGTTGAGAATGGAATAATGGTGATAGACCCTAATGGTGATAATAGCGGTGGTAATTTATATACCGAAAAAGAATTCAGTGACTATATTTTTCAGTTTGAATTTCAACTTACACCAGGGGCGAACAATGGCTTAGGTATCCATATGGCACCAGATGATCACGCTGCCTACGATGCTATGGAGCTGCAAATACTTGATGACACTGCAGATAAATATTCTGATTTAGAAACTTATCAATATCACGGATCTGTATATGGAGTAATTCCAGCAAAACGAGGGTACTTAAAACCAGTAGGTGAATGGAATTATCAAGAGGTTACGGTCAAGGGTTCAAAAATAAAAATTGTTCTTAATGGCACAACAATAGTTGATGGTGATTACCAAGAAGCTAGTAAAAACGGCACATTAGATCACAAGGACCATCCTGGTCTTAAAAAAAGAACGGGACGTATAGGTTTTTTAGGTCATGGCGATGTAGTACGATTTAAAAATATAAAAATTAAAGAATTAACTTCAAACAAATAAAATATTCCAAACAATATGAAGAAGAACATGCAAAACAAGGACCGTAGAGAATTTTTGAAAAAAAGTGGTCTAGCGGGTATGGCAATAGCTTTGGCTCCATCTTTCATTATGAAAAATGCTGGTCCCCATGATCGATTAAGAACTGCACATATTGGTGTTGGAAATATGGGCAATGCTGATTTAGAAGCCATTTCTTCTCACGCAAAAGTAGATGTAACCGTACTTTGCGATGTAGATGCTACTAATTTAGCAGCCGCTAAGAAATTACATCCAAATGCAAAAACATACTCCGATTATAGAGTAATGCTTAAAGAAATGGAAAATGAAATTGATGCCGTAATTGTATCTACTCCAGATCATACCCACGCACCTGCTTCTTTGATGGCAATGAATTTAAACAAACCTGTTTACTGTCAAAAACCCCTAACACACTATGTTTCAGAAGCCCGAGCTATGAAAAAGCTTGCAGCGGAAAAAAACTTAGTAACCCAAATGGGAATTCAAGTACATTCTTTTTACGATTATAAACTAGCTACATTACTAATACAATCTGGTATTATAGGTAAGGTTCATACGGTACATGCATGGTCTCCAAAGAGTTGGGGTTATGATGGACCAGAACCTGAAGGTCAAGATCCAGTCCCTGATACTTTAGATTGGAATCTATGGTTAGGAACATCAGCAAAAAGACCTTACAAAAAGGATGTCTACCATCCTGGAAATTGGAGAAAATTGATGGACTACGGCTGTGGCACATTAGGAGATATGGGAGTGCATATATTTGACACCCCTTATAACGCACTCGAACTAGATGTACCAAGAACAATAAAAAATGAATGCAGAGCTTCTAATGGTTTCGGTTTTCCTGAAAACAATGTTGTAACCTATGAATTTCCTGCAACGCAATATACTACTGAGACATTAAAATGGGTTTGGTATGATGGTCCTGGTGCACCAAATGAACATCCAGATTTAGTTTTACCGGGCGAACCAAATGCTTCGAAAAAAGAGAAAAAATCAAAGAAAAAAGAATCTGTAAAAGATAAAATATCACTAGATGCTAAAATAGCTGGTGCAGGAAAACTTCCAAATCAAGGAGCAATGTTCGTTGGTGAAAAAGGACGTTTATTATTACCGCACTTTATGCAGTTACCAACAAAAATAGTTGACGGAAAATATGTTGATATTACTGCCGAAATTGAGGCTGTAAGTAAAGCAAATAATATTGGAGAAATCGTACGAAATTACGAATCCGAAGGGCCAAAGCACTACCATCAATTTGTTGATGCATGTTTAGGAAAAGGGGAAACAACTGCTCCATTTTCGTATGCTTCTCGGTTAACGGAAACAATTTTATTAGGTGTTATCGCTGGTCGCTTTCCTAATAAAACCTTGCATTGGGATAGTTCTTCAGCACAATTTTCTGAAAGTGAAGCCAATCAGTATTTAGAAGGTGAATACCGAGATTTTTAAAATAAATTTTAAAAAGAACAATTATGAGCGTAACTAGAAAGAATTTTATACGAAGTATTGCCCTCGGAACCGTTGCAGCAAGTACTTCATCTTTTACTGTTTTGTCCAAAAGCAATAAAAAGAGTTTTGAAGAACACCAATTAAATATTGGACTAGCATCATACACATTACGCAAATATAGTTTAGATGAGGTAATTGATATTTCACTAGGCCTTAATATTAAAGATGTAGCCTTTAAAAGTTTTCATTTGCCTTACGAGTCAACCGATGAAGAAATACGATTTATTAAGGATAAAGTGAAAGCTAGAGGTCTTAATTTATATGGTGGTGGGGTAATATATATGAAGACTCCAGAAGATATTGAAACGTATTTTAATTATGCTAAAAAAGCTGGTTTTAAAATGATTATTGGGGTTACAACACACGAGTTATTACCTCAAATTGAAAAGAAAGTTAAGGAAACTGACATAAAATTAGCGATACATAATCATGGTCCTGAAGATAAGATTTTCCCTTCTCCTAAAAGTGTTTATGACAAGATAAAAAATCTTGACTCTAGAATAGGACTTTGTATGGATTTGGGACACACCTTTAGATTGAACCTGGATCCAGCTGAGGAATTAAAAAAATATCAAGATCGGTTATTAGACGTTCATCTTAAGGATATTAATGAACAAATTCCCGAGGGAAAGCCTGTAGAGATTGGTCGAGGCAAAATGGATATTCCAAGTATACTAAAGGCCTTAAAAGAAATTAAGTATTCTGGAGTTGTTGGCATAGAATATGAGAAAGATGGTGAGCATGCTAAATTTGGCCTAGCCGAATCTATTGGCTATGTTCGTGCCGTTATAGATATGATTTAATATTACAAAAGCGCGCCCTCTATTTTTAGACTTATTCTAAAAATAGAGGGCTTTTTATATTCAATTTATACATTACTACGAATGAGAACAATTATCATTTTTATCCTCTGCTTGCAATTTAACAGTATTATAGCTCAAGATTCTGAAATAGTATGGTGGAATCCAGTTACGAATGAGTTTCCTGTTATAGAAGGACAGGCTTGGCCAAACGAAGTAGAATCTCCCTATGACAGGTTTCCAGCAAGAGCAGAAAAAACTGTAAGAAAATCTGTGTGGAATCTTTCACGTCATGCTGCTGGCTTAAAAATAAGATTCCGTTCAAATGCTGAAGAAATTGTCGTACGATATAAGGTTAGAAATAAAAAGGAAATGGACCATATGCCGGCTACAGGTGTAAGCGGTGTCGATTTATACGCAATTACCAATGACGGAGCAATATTGTGGGCCAATGGCAAAAGAGCGTTTTCAGACACTATTACGTATCGTTATAGCGGCTTATTACCTAACGATACTTACCATAAATTAGGAAGGGAGTATCGACTAAATCTACCGCTGTATAATAGTGTTGAATGGTTGGAAATTGGCGTTTCAAAAAATACTCATTTTCAACCCTTACCGGTTCGTAAAGAAAAGCCCATTTTAGTTTACGGTACTTCTATAGCGCATGGTGCATGTGCCAGTAGGCCCGGAATGGCATGGACGAATATTTTGAGTAGAAAAATGGATAGACCACTTATAAATCTCGCCTTTTCTGGAAATGGTAGACTTGAAAAAGAAGTAATTGACTTAGTCGAAGAAATAGACGCAAAAATTGTTGTTATAGACTGTTTACCAAATCTTGTCCGTGAAAATGAATTTAGTAATGCTGAAATAGAAAAAAGAGTGCTTAATTCAGTTCACCAATTAAGAGCCAAAAGACCTAATACACCTATTTTACTAACCGAACATGCAGGATATACGGATGGTTTTATTCAACCTGAACGATTAAAATCTTATACGAGAGTAAATGAAGTACAACAAGCCGCTTTTGAAAAACTTAAAAAGGAAGGCATTAAAAACCTACATTATTTAAGTTATGAGGAATTAGGTTTACAATTGGATGATATGGTTGATGGCACGCATCCCAATGATTTAGGCATGCTACATTATGCTGAGGCCTATGAAAGAAAACTACGTAACATTTTAAATGAGCCTATAGGAAAGGCAACCACTACCCTACCAGTTACGCAATACAGAGAACCTAACAATTACGATTGGGAAAAGCGCCACCGAGAAATCTTAGAAATAAATAGTACTAATCCACCAAAAAAGGTGTTTTTAGCTAATTCCATTATTCATTTTTGGGGCGGAATGCCAAAAGCCAAACTTGCTAGAGAAGAAAAAACTTGGGATAAATATTTCAATCCTTTAGGTATGGGCAACTATGCTTATGGTTGGGATCGCTTGGAAAACTTATTATGGCGAATTTATCATGGAGAACTTGATGGATTTAGTGCTGAACAAATTATAGGAATGGTAAGCACAAATAACCTACATCTAAATACAGATGAAGAAATTATTAAAGGTCATAAATTGGTAATCGAAGCGATACAATACCGACAACCGAACGCGGAAATAGTATGGTTTGGAATTTTACCAAGAAGAGAAAAAGAAGAACGTGTAATTACGCTAAATGAAAAGATTAAGGAATTGGCTCAACAAATGCATATAAAATATGCTGATATCGGTGCTATATTTTTAAAGGAAGATGGTAAAATTGATGAAGGGCTCTTTTCAGATGGACTACATCCTAATAAAAAAGGCTATATTAAAATGCGTAAAGCTTTGCTTCCTTTTATAAAAGAATAAATTTATTCCTTTTCTTCTATAGGGTTAGTCCACTTATCGTTTAAGGCGGCAAAGTCGAAATCCAATACAGATTCTTGTCTTTCTAATTTAAATTTAGCAAATGCGCGTTGTAGAATATCCTCAATTAAGTAATCATCATGAACATGAACAGGGTCAAATTCCTCTTTAATACTAATTTTAAACATCTTCGCAGTAGTCTGATACCAAAATGCGCGCCATCCATTTCGCAATTGTTTCACTAAATCAAAAGCTGTAATTCCAGTCTGTCGGTGTACCAATTTAACGAGTATTTGCCCTTCTGTACGTGTCAATTTTTTCAATTCTTCAGAGAATTCTCCCTCAATATACTTCTGGATTTTTTTGGTATACTTTTTCTTTTTACGAGTTTTCGTAATCTTCATTAAACTATCATTTAGTTCTACCAATCTTTCTGCAGCTAATTTCGCATATGGGTATACTTTTAATGTTTTTCTTCGTAAAATGTAATAATGCAATTTTTCTTGGTAATTATCGAATTTCAGCTTACCGAAAACATATACTTCATCTAAGGAAACTGAGCTTCTAAAAATAGAATCACCTTCTATCATTATTAACCGTTCGGAAACAGAATCCAGAGGTTGATCCTCTATCTGTGCGTATACCAAAGAAGTCACTCCAAAGAATAAAATCAATAAAAAGCTACGTATCATATACTACTTAGTGCAATTCACTCGCCAAAGTTAACCATTATGCAAGCATGTTATTATTAAATAAACGTGAATATGATTAAGTTTGTATTCAAATTTGAATTAAATGAGTACAAAGAAAATATTGACAAAAAAATCACTAGACTTTTTAGAAAAATATCTTAATAACGCTGCTCCTACCGGATATGAATGGGAAGGGCAAAAATTATGGATGGAGTATCTAAAGCCATATGTAGATACTTTTATAACGGATACTTATGGTTCCGCTGTGGGTGTTATAAATCCTGAGGCAAAGTATAAGGTAGTAATTGAAGGCCATTCTGATGAAATAGCGTGGTATGTGAATTATATAACTGATGATGGATTAATTTATGTAATTAGAAATGGTGGTAGTGACCATCAAATTGCACCATCTAAATGGGTTAATATCCATACAAAAAATGGAGTTGTAAAAGGTATATTTGGTTGGCCCGCAATTCATACCCGTAGTCGTGTTAAGGAAGAACCACCTAAACCAGATAATATTTTTATTGATATAGGAGCAAAAGACAAAGATGAAGTATTAAAAATGGGTGTTCATGTGGGGTGTGTAATTACTTACCCAGATGAATTTAAAATTCTTAACAAAGATAAATTTGTTTGTCGTGCATTAGATAATAGAGTTGGTGGTTTTATGATTGCAGAAGTTGCTCGACTTTTACATGAGAATAAGAAAAAATTGCCTTTTGGTCTTTACATTACAAACTCCGTACAGGAGGAAATAGGACTTAGAGGTGCAGAAATGATAAGTCATACTATTAATCCAGATGTAGCTATTATTACTGATGTTTGTCATGATACAACCACACCTATGATTGACAAAAAGAAGGAAGGCCATATTGAAATTGGTTCTGGCCCTGTTATATCTTATGCTCCTGCCGTTCAGAATAAATTACGTGAGCGCCTTATCGAAACCGCAGAGAAAAACAAGATACCTTTTCAGCGTTTAGCGGCCTCTAGATCAACAGGAACTGATACAGATGCATTTGCTTATAGCAATGGTGGTGTAGCTTCGGCGCTAATTTCTTTACCCTTACGTTATATGCATACAACAGTTGAAACAGTGCATAAGGATGATGTAGAAAATGTAATTCGTTTATATTACGAAACACTTTTGGCAATAGAATCAGGTGAAACTTTTAGTTATTTCGAATAATCATATATAGCCTCCTATTATAGGAGGCTTTTTTTATGGATGAGTTAATTGATATTTTAGATACTGAAGGCAACCCAACAGGGAAAACAGCTATGAAAATTGAGGCCCATAAAAATGGGTGGTTTCATCAAACCGTTCATATATGGTTTTATACCACTAATGGTGAAATTCTCATGCAACTACGTGGCAAGGACAAAGATATCCACCCTTTATTATGGGATGTATCTGTAGCTGGCCATATTGGTGCAGGAGAAGCTATAGAAATAGCTGCGATTAGAGAAATAGAAGAAGAAATTGGAATAAAAATTAAAATCGAACAATTAGAGAAAATTGGAGTTTTTAAGTCGGTTCAAAAACATAGTTCTAATTTAATTGACTGCGAGTTTCATCACACTTTTATGTCAACCCTGAACATTCCATTCGAAAAACTTATCAAGCAAGAAAGTGAAGTGGAAGGATTAAAACTGGTTTCAATTAATCAATTTAGAGCGGAATTAATCCATATAAAAAAATCAAATTATGTTCCTCATTCACCGATGTATTATGAAACTATCTACACACAAATAAAAAAGAAACTGTAAAAAATAATAATATACTGATAAAGAGCAAGTTGACTTAAAAAAATACTAAAACACTTTAATCATTAAAAATTACTTTCTTCTGCCATTTTAACCACCCCTACGATTAAAATTAAATTTGCAAAACGTCGTTGTTCCCCGGTCTGAATTATTAAAGTGGTTGCTGGTTCTTTTATTTTATCATAGAAAGCCCAACGTTCCATTTCGTCCCAACTTACATCCCCAAGTAAATTCTTAAATTCCTCATGAATTTCCGCATTTGCTTCAGCAGGCTTTTCCATTACAATGGCACCCTGAATAGGACAAACTTCTAAGATTCCTTCAAGAACAGTAAGCGAATCTAATAAGCCTGGTCGGAAATTGAGGTGCACTGTAGTCGAGTTAGGACCGTTCATAGCACCAACAGGTAAATTGCCATCTGCAATTACAACTTGTGCAAAATGACCTGAACGCCCTAATACTTCCATAATCGTTGGGTGTATTACTGGGGTTTTAAGCATTTCTATAAAATTTGAAAATGAATGAATTAAATCACTTGGAACTAAACAGTACCACGTGTTCAGTAGTATTAAAATTCCATTACAACTGATTCATCAATTGCAATTATAGTTGGTTTACATATTGTAAACTCCTCCATTAATATCCAACGTTGCACCGGTAATAAAACCGTCATACTCAGAAGCAAGATACAATACTGCCCGAGCTACATCTGCCGCATTACCTGCCCTTTGGATAGGAATACCAGCTGTTGTTGCCGCTGCAGATTCTTTAGTTGTATGTGTATTATGAAATGAAGTTCCAAGAATAAGACCAGGAGCAACAGCATTAACTCTAGTTCCCTGAGAGCCTAATTCGGTAGACAGTGCACGGGTAAATGTTAATATGGCACCTTTACTTGTAGAATAAACTAATGACCCTGGATGACCACCTTTACGGCCAGCAAGTGATGCCAAGTTAACAATACTACTGTTATCATTTTTAGCTAGATAAGGAGATGCTGCTTTAGTAACAAACATCATAGAGGTCATATTAATATCCATAACCTTGTGCCAAAATTCTGCTGCCATTTCTCCTAACATTTTACGGGCAACAAGAGAGCCAGCATTATTAATAAGAATATTCAATCCACCTAAGGCTTCAACTGATTTTTCAACCAACGCTTTAGCATCAGCCTCTTTAGTTAAGTCTCCACTTATGGCAACAGCTTTTACGCCATTGCTAGTTGCATACTCCGTTAATTCGTTTGCAGTATCAGCACTAGAAAAATAGTGTATTGCCACATTCGCACCACTATCAATAAAATGTTTGGTAATGGATTCGCCTATTCCTTGAGCTCCAGCAGTTATTAATACATTTTTTCCGCTTAGTTTATCTATATTTTTCATGATACTGCTAATTAAATTAGGTATATAGTTGTTATTAAACAACAACTATTATTAATGGTTTTTGTGTTTCTGTTTTTACAAATATAGTTTAATCTACTACTTTAAGCTTGTAATGAAATTATCTATAGTATTTAAACTATACTTCTCTTGTGACCCTTCTACCATATTCTTAACAACAAATGAATTTTCATTTAACTCTTGCTCCCCAATCAGAATAACAAAGGGAACTTTTCGGTTATTGGCATATTTCATTTGTTTCTGAATCTTAACATTTGAAGGGTACAGGTCCGCTTTAATTCCAGATTTTCTAAGGCTACTTACCAATTTTAAGGCACTTATAGCTTCATTATCTCCAAAGTTTAAACAAAGTACTTCCAATGATTGGTCAACAGCATCTGGAAATACCCCTAGCTCTTCTAATACCATATAAATACGATCCAATCCAAATGAAATACCAACTCCACTAACATCTTTAAGTCCGAATATACCTGTAAGGTCATCATATCTACCTCCACCGCCTATAGAACCCATTTTAACTCCTTCTGGAGGACTAACTTCAAAAATAGCACCTGTGTAATAATTAAGACCTCTAGCCAAGGTTACATCAATTGCAAGATTAGCAGATTGAAGTCCCATCGCTTCAATAGTTTCTATAATAAAAGAAAGTTCTTCAACACCGGTGCTTCCCTCCTCAGAACTTGCTAATAATTGTTTTAAAGCAGCTAATTGCTCTGTGTTACTACCCGATAAAGAAAATAGCGGTGAAACCTTTTCAATCGATTCCGGTGAAATTCCTTTGCTTAGCATTTCCTTTACAACCCCTTCCTCTCCTATTTTATCTAATTTATCAAGTGCAACTGTGAAATCAATTAATAAGTTTTTCGCTCCTATAGTTTCTGCTATTCCAGATAAAATTTTTCTATTATTCAATTTTATCGTGGCTCCTTCTAATTTTAAATCAGTAAAAACAGCATCATAAAGTTGAATGAATTCAATTTCTTGTAATAGCGAATTAGAGCCAACAACATCCGCATCACATTGATAAAATTCTCTAAATCTACCTTTTTGCGGGCGGTCTGCACGCCAAACAGGCTGTATTTGATATCGTTTAAAAGGAAAGTCGATATCATTTTGATGCATCACTACATAACGCGCAAAAGGCACAGTTAAGTCATAACGCAAAGCTTTTTCTGTAATCTTAGGTGCAATGGAATTAGAGTTCTTAGAACTATAGGTAACATCATCAACTTTACTAATAAAATCACCAGAATTCAAAATCTTAAATATCAGCCGATCACCTTCCTCGCCATATTTCCCCAAAAGTGTACTCGAATTTTCAAACGATGGCGTTTCTATCGGTTGAAAACCGAAGGTTTGAAAATGTTTTTTAACGATATCGAATATATAATTGCGTTTAGCAACTTCACTCGGAGAAAAATCACGGGTTCCTTTAGGTATGCTTGGTTTTTGAGCCATGTATTAAAATTCTTGTAAAGCATGCCCTTGTAAACATTCAGGCATTTTAAATTAGGGTTTCAGTTGCAAATATACTCCTCATTTAACGATTCTTAAATGAAGGGAAATTTTAAACTTGTAGCATTAAAGATAAATTTTCTGAATTTTATGATTACGAAGTTACAATCACCTTCTCAAACCATTGATACAATTCACCTTTGGTTATTACAGCTCCTTGTTTGATTAAGTTGAATTTGTCTAAGTTTTTATCTTCGGTGTAAGCTTTAGAAGCTGTTAAATACTCCACAAAATCAGACTGCCAATTTTTCTTAAACCACGAAAAACCAACGGTAGTGGTCAAATCTATTTCGGGATTCATCACTTTTACCGATATTAATTTCATTTCTTTATCAGAACAATAAAAGAGATGCATTTGCTTTTCTGAAACATTTTCTAAGTAGCCTACTTTACTAAGAACACCCTCCCAAATTAAATCACTAAAAACATCAATTTCATCTTCAGCTACTTCCGGTTTTTCTTCTTTCAATTGCTTCCATTCATCGCCTGTTACCGACTGGGTGGCAAGGAAATTTATGAATTCAGGATGCAATTCTTCTAACTGTTGTTTTGTAAGTCTAGCGTATTTCACAATCAATTATACTTTTAATCTATAAAACAAAAAAAGAGCCATGCGAACACGGCTCTTAACATTTTTAAAGAAATCTGAAAGATTTACTTAGCCTTAGCGTCAGCAACCACATCAAATGCGAAATCAACCAAAACTTCTCTATGCAATCTTATTTGTGCATTAGCAGTACCAGTACGCTTTACTGAACCACCTTGAATTTTGATAAATTTCTTATCGATTTTATGTCCTTGCTTTTCAAGAGCACCAGCCAAATCTATATTGGTTACAGAACCAAATAATTTATCACCAGCACCTGTTTTGGCAGGAATCTTCAATTCCAATTCTTTAAGTGCATTAGCGGTTTTATTAGCGCCATCTACAACTTCTTTCTCTTTATGAGCACGTTGCTTTAAATTTTCAGCCAAAACCTTTTTAGCAGAGGTAGTAGCTAAATGCGCCAAACCTCTAGGAATAAGGTAATTTCTTCCGTAACCATTCTTAACGATTACAACATCATCTTTAAAGCCTAAATGCTCTACGTCTTGTTTTAATATAAGTTCCATCGTTCGTTTCTTTTATTTTAACAAATCGCCAACATAAGGCATTAATGCAATGTGACGTGCGCGTTTTACAGCTTGAGCCACTTTTCTTTGATACTTTAACGAAGTTCCAGTAAGTCTTCTAGGAAGTAATTTACCTTGTTCGTTTACTAATTTCATTAAGAAATCAGCATCTTTATAGTCGATATACTTAATACCAGACTTTTTAAATCTACAATACTTCTTTTTAGTATTGGTTTCAATGTTTAATGGAGTCAGATATCTGATTTCTCCATCTTTTTTACTTTTTGCTTGTTGCTCTATAGATGCCATATCACTTACGCTTTAGATGTTTTTAACCTTGTTCTTCTTTTCTCCGCCCATGCAACCGCATGTTTGTCTAATTTTACAGTTAAGAAACGCATAACACGTTCATCTCTGCGAAATTCTTGCTCATAAGGTAAAATTAATTCACCAGGAGCAGTAAACTCGAACAAGTGGTAAAAACCACTTTTCTTGTGCTGGATAGCGTAGGCTAATTTCTTTAGCCCCCAATTCTCTTTAGAGACCATTTTGCCTCCGTTCTTTTTGACGAAATCTTCAAATTTCTTTACTGTTTCCTCTATCTGAGTATCAGACAGAACGGGATTCAAAATGAAAACAGTTTCGTAATTGTTCATATTAATTTAATTTTAGGACGGCAAAAATATGAATATTTTAAGACTAATTCACACGAAAACAGTTTTTTCTTCGTTATAAACAGGAATCATAAAAATTAAACTTAACCTAAATCTTAACCTATCGTCATTGAAAACTACACAGAAAACCGTACAATGTTTACAACTTTTGTTGCAACTCAGCGTCTTTATTATGTAATTTGTCGATGATTTAACCCCACAAATCAAACCTTTTATGAAACTAAGAAGTATAATTGTTGACGATTCATCTATGCAGCGAATGGCAGTGGCAAAATTAGTGAATAATCATCCTAATTTAGCTATGGTAGCAGAGTACAGTAATGCTATCGAGGCAAAGAATGGAATCAAAAACAATCAGATTGATGTGATTTTTCTAGATGTTGAAATGCCCATAATCAACGGATTTGACTTACTAGAATCATTAGAAAATCCACCTCAAGTTATTCTGATTACCGGAAAACCAGATTACGCGTTAAAAGCTTTTGATTACGACGTAACAGACTATTTACACAAGCCAATAACAATGGCTCGTTTTGATGCTTCAGTAAAAAGAGCCGTAGGCAAATTTGAACAGATGCACAGAGTCAATGAAGATGAAGAGCATATTTTTGTAAAGAGTAATCTAAAGAAAAGAAAAGTAATTCTTAATGATATTAAGTGGATTGAGGCACTTGGTGACTATATTAAATTGGTTACTGACGAAGCGAATATCGTTATTCTTTCTACCATGAAGTCTTTTGAAAAGCAATTGCCAGAAGACAAGTTCTTAAGAATTCACAAATCTTATATTGTCAATTTAGAGAAAATTGAAAAATTCAACAGTAAAAATGTTGAAGTAAGCGGAAGGTCAATACCGCTAAGTAGAAACAAGAAGACTGAACTTGCAGACGCACTTAACAACTTCTAGTTCTACCAAAAATTTATTAACAATTAGAAATCGCTGGTTTTATATAAAAACCAGCGATTTTTTTTATATATGATCTACATTATATAGTATTCGTACAGATCTAAAACTAGCAACAGCATTAAAGGATTTTTCGATTCTTTTTATACTACTTTTAGTTTTAGCTAGCGATTGCCCAGCAGGTATTTTAAGTAACACATGTTTTATATATTGATTTCTAATACGCACCACAGGTGGAAACTCTGGGCCTAGCACATTAGCTCTAAACGTATTACGAAGTCCCTTCGCAAACCACTCTGCGGCCTCATTTAGTCGGTTATAATCTTTGTGTTTAAATGTTATTTGTATAATTTTATTATGAGGCGGATACTTAAACTGTTCGCGTTCATATAATTGTTCCTTAAACATAGCTTCATAATCACCACTAGTTACTTGACGTAATATTTGATGATACGGATTATAGGTTTGAATAATTACCTTACCCCTTTTTTGCGTCCTCCCTGCCCTACCTGCTACTTGGGTTAACAATTGAAAACTACGCTCATGTGCCCTATAATCAGGAAAATTTAGTAATGAATCAGCATTCATTATTCCCACCAAACTCACATTTCTAAAGTCAAGACCCTTAGTCACCATTTGGGTTCCTACCAAAATATCTACTTCCTGCTGCTCGAAAGAAGTAATAATTTTTTCAAAGGCATGCTTACCTCGAGTAGTATCCAAATCCATACGAGCCACCTTTACCTCAGGAAAAAGCTTTTTAAGCTCTTGCTCCACTCGTTCTGTACCAAAACCTTTGGTGTCAAGTGTAGAACTTCCACATGCTTGGCAGCTTTCAGGTAAAGCTATATGATGACCACAGTAGTGGCAACGCAATTGTTTTTTATACTGATGATAGGTTAAACTAACATCACAATTCGGACATTGAGGAGAATGGCCACATGTTGTGCATTCTAATATTGGTGCAAAGCCTCTTCTATTTTGAAATAAGATAATTTGCTCCCCTACTTCAAGTGTTTCATTAATTTCATCGACAAGACGTTCAGAGAAATGACCTTTCATTCTTTTTTTGCGATGCTGTTCTTTAATGTCTACTAGCTCCATTTCTGGCATTAATACATTTCCAAATCGCCTAGTTATCTGTGCATAACCATATTTTTTAGTCTTAGCATTCTGATAACTTTCAATACTAGGAGTGGCCGAACCTAAAACAATATTAGACCTATGAAGATTCCCTAAAACGATAGCACTATCACGTGCATGATACCTAGGTGCAGGATCAAATTGCTTAAATGAACTTTCATGTTCTTCATCTACTACTATTAATCCCAGATTTGAAAAAGGTAAAAACATAGCGGAGCGCGCACCAATAACTATTTGAGCTTTAGACTTACTAACAAGTACATTATTATAGACTTCTACCCTTTCTTGAATGTTATATTTAGAATGAAATACCGAAACTTGTTCGCCAAAATAATCTTGTAAGCGCCCTATTAGTTGGGTAGTTAAGGCAATCTCCGGAAGTAAATATAAAGCTTGCTTACCCTCTTTTATACATTCTTCAATGAGTTCGACATAGACCTCCGTTTTTCCAGAAGACGTTACGCCGTGCAACAATGCTACTTTGTTATTTTCGAAACTTTTACGAATTTCCGACAAGGCCTCCTCTTGAAATTCGTTTAAATCTTTCAGATTAGTTGCCGCTCCATCCTTATCATAATTTACACGATCTGTACGTATAAAATATTCTTCTAAAATCTCTTTATCAATTAATGCCTTAATAATTGCTCTAGAAGCTCCACTATTAGTTTCTAATTCTGATACTTTTATAGGATTCTTCGAAGTGGCCTCCAACTGAAAAAGTGATAGAATAACCTGACTTTGTTTAGGTGCCCGTTTTAAGCTATCCAACAGGCTTTCTAATTCAGATTCTGATTGATACGACTCACCCATTTTAACGTATCGCACTAATTTTGGGCGGTATTGCTCGTATAATTCTTCTTTTAAGACAATAACGCCTTTTGCAATTAATCGATTTAATATGGGTAAAGTATTTTTTCTTTCGATGATGGCCGCAACTTCATGCACACGTAACATAGATTGATATTGCAAAGCTTCATAGACAAGAAATTCATCATCTTTTAATTCTTTTTCATCTACTTCTACCTGTTTATTCAGTAAAATTAAAGTCTCACTTTCTAATAAAAATGCACTAGGTATAGCACTTCTAAAGACTTCACCTAAAGTGCACATATAATAATCAGCAATCCACTGCCAATGCTTTAGTTGCGCTTGATTCACCAAAATCGAATCATCTAAGATTTGATGTATAGGCTTTGCTTCATATATTTCAGGTGGATTATTATGTATTGAAAAAACTAGGCCGGTATATACTTTAGATTTACCAAAAGGAACCGCTACCCGCATACCAGCTAGCAATACTTGTGATTCTTCTTCAGAAATAGAATAGGTGAATTGTTTTTCTAAAGGAATTGGTAGTACAACGTTGATAAAATACTGCATAGGCCCCTTTATAACTCTATAATATCAATCGGCACGTACCCAAGTTTGGGTACGGTAAATAAATGCTAGATAACCCCTTACTTTCAATTCATCAGAATTATCAGGGTTCAACCAAATTTTGCAGCGAAATGTCATTGCTTGTTCAGGGTCAAAAAGTGTTTTTCCTTTCCACACCCCATCTTCATGCTTTTCTAAACCATCAATTATAGTCATTCCTAAAACTGGTTTATCTTTTAAATCACCCTCACATTTAACACATTTAGCATTCTCTTTTCCTGGCTCAACAATTTTTTCAACAACACCATACATTAATCCGTCCTTGTTAAAAATATCAATAATCGCCTTTGGGTTTCCTGTTCGATCGTCAATCGTTTTCCATTTGCCAAATATAGATTGTGAATTCGCAAAACTTGTAGTTAAAATTAACACTAATACTAAGGAAAACTTTGTGGGAAAGATCATGCTTTTTTATATCTGTTTCTTAATGAATTTAGCGATGCGTTTAATTCAAAGCCGAGTAGCAATATATTGGAATTTAACCAAATAAATACCATCAATATCAACAAACCTCCCAAAGCACCATATAATTCATTATAACGAGCAAACTTTTCTACATAAACACCGAACAGATAAGAAGTTAAAATAAAGAGAAGGGTTGTCATTAATGCACCTGCCGAAAAAAACTTGGCTTGCTTGCCTTCTGCTGTTCCAAAATAATATAAAATAGCTGTAGTAAAATAGGATAGAATTATAAAAAATAGAAATTTGGCAATTTGCACCCCTAATAGTTCACCTTCATCTAAGACATAACCACCTTGTCTAGCAACAAATTCGCTCAAATACTTTAAAACATATACTTCGATATAGACAAATGCCACAAAACCAATTATAATCAAGATAGATAAAAGTAAGCCAACCATTAGCGCATACGCGTATTGTTTAAAAAGGTTACGAGTTAAACTCACATGGTATGAAGTCTCAAAACCTCCAAAAATTGCATTAACACCATTTGCCATTAAAAAAATAGACAGCAAAAAAGTAGATGACAAAATACCACCACTCTTTTGGTTTTTAATTTGCTCATATATATCACTAAAATAATCTGCTGTACCAGAAGGCAAAAAAGACTCTAAAAAAGGTAAAAATTGAGCTTCAAAACTTGAATCACCCAAGCTAAAAAATGATACTAAAAATGGCACCAAAGTAACCAGGAAAATAATTAGCGGAAATAATGCCATAAAAAGGCTAAAAGCAATAGAACTAGCTCTTGTTCCAAGGGCGCCATTTATTATTCCTCCAACATACATTTCAATAAGATCGTAAATCGACAGTCCTTCAAAACCCGGAAGTTTAATTTGCTGTAAAAGTTTTACAGCCCAATTAACTATGGGGATTTTCTCCAGCTTTTCTTCGATTTCTTTCGACATTTATACCGCTTTTAGGCTAAGGTCTAAATTATAGACTGAATGTGTTAAGGCCCCAGAAGAAATATAATCCACACCGCATTCAGCATATTTACGAATAGTTTTTTCATTGATTCCACCAGAAGATTCTGTTAGGCATTTTTCTCCTATTAATTTAACCGCTGTACGGGTGTCTTCATAATTAAAATTATCAATGAGAATTCGGTATACACCATCAGATTTTAAAATCTCTCTAATTTCAGTTAAGTCCCTTGCTTCTACTATAATTTTTAAATCGCGCTTAGTTTCCTTTAGGTAATCTTTCGTTTTTTGAATTGCATTGGTTATGCCACCAGCAAAATCAATATGGTTGTCTTTAAGCATTATCATATCATACAAAGCAAAACGATGATTGACCCCTCCTCCTATTTTAACAGCCCATTTTTCAAGAGCTCTAATACCTGGTGTGGTCTTACGCGTATCTAATATTTTTGTATTTGTACCTTCTAATAAGTTTACAAAAAAATTGGTTTTGGTTGCAATGGCACTCATTCGTTGCATAGCATTTAAAACAAGACGCTCTGCTTTTAAAATACTTTGAGAGCTACCTGAAACATAAAATGCAATATCTCCGTAGACGACTTTTTGTCCATCTTCAATAAGTACTTCTATTTCAAGCGAATCATCCACAAAAGCAAAAACCTGTTTCGCAAATTCGATACCGGCCAATATTCCATCTTCTTTTACCAATAATTTAGCTTTGCCAGTTGCAGAAGCAGGAATACAAGATAAAGAACTATGATCACCATCACCAACATCCTCGCGAATAGCATTTGAAATAATAATATCTAATTCTTTTTGAAATTGTTCTTCTGTAATCATATGTCTTTTTGCTTTAGGCTAAATTAACAAAAACATATACCAAAAAAAGAAATTCCTGTAACTTTGAAACATGACTATTAAACTTCTCGCTATAGGTAAAACCGATAATAAGGAATTGCAAACATTGATTAGAACCTATGAAAATAGATTGAAACATTATATCAAGTTTGAACTAGAGATAATTCAGGATATCAAAAACTCGAAAAATCTTTCGGAAAATCAGCAAAAAGAAAAAGAAGGAGCGTTAATTTTGAAAAAATTGAACAATACTGATGTTCTGATATTATTAGATGAGAAAGGAAAACAATTCTCATCCGTAGATTTTTCCGAATATCTTCAAAAGAAAATGAATTCAGGAATAAAGCAATTGGTTTTTGTAATTGGTGGTCCCTATGGTTTTAGTCAAGAAATATATCAAAAAGCACATGGAAAAATAAGTCTTTCTACAATGACCTTCTCACATCAAATGGTTCGATTGTTTGTTGTTGAACAATTGTACAGAGCTTTTACCATATTAAAGAACGAACCTTATCATCATCGATAAGCGGAATAATACCATAAAAACTTAAGCCTGTTTTTCCAAAGACTTTACCATATTATTTGAAACACCTTCCAAATCGCTTAGCTCCTCCATTAGACAAGTAATTAATTCTTCTTTATGTGATAGGTTCTTTTCTATTTTAAGAATATGATTGAAATCCTTTATATTTTTCATATGAGAATTAAATGCATGTGTTTGGTGCCAATTAATCTCTTTTAATTTCTGATTCTGCAATGTGATTTTTTTAAAGGATGGATTTATAATTAAGAATATTTCCAAGATTAAAATCAACAAAGAAAATACGGCCAATTCCATTTCAATTATCATTAAGGTCTTAATGTCTTCTTCTGAAGCTTTTTGAAATTGAAAAACAATGTTGTCCATTACCTCCAAAAACTGATTTACTTCAATTGTAAGTTCTTCAATGTTTACTGAATTTAGCATTGTAAAATCGTCTAAACTTGCTGTA
The DNA here is from genome assembly GCF_039941195.1 of Aurantibacter sp. Taxonomy (GTDB): domain Bacteria; phylum Bacteroidota; class Bacteroidia; order Flavobacteriales; family Flavobacteriaceae; genus Aurantibacter_A. The sequence goes on from NZ_JBDVFA010000078.1 coordinate 22,845, forward strand.
ATATAATTCAAGTTAGGTTGAAGCTTATTAAAATTATCTTGAATGCTTTCATTATCCAAAACCGGAATACCAGTTGAGGAAGAACCTTTTTGTAGAACTATGTGCGTATTGTTGATCTTGTTTAATGCAAAACGAAGCTTACCATAGTCACAGGTTCCATACTTACATGAATAAACACTATTCAATATTACTTGAGATAACATTCGTTGCTTTCCAGCCTCATTAATTATTAATGAAGCTTGTCTTTGCTTAGATAAAGAATATTGAATAATTGTTTGTATTACAACCGTTAACACAATTACTGTAAAAACCAAAAGGTAATATCTACTAAAATTATCCTTCAATTTTAGTTTTGTTAAAACTCTTTTAAACATTATAAAGATTTTTCCTACATACAATTCACATAAGCATAACCCAGTAATGACCAAAATGTTGTCTCTTTTCAGTAATAAATAACCAAAAAAAAATGCAAATTGTAACAACTTGCATTTTTTTGATATTTACTTTTACGATTAATACAATCGTAGATGAATAGCACTACTTAATATAGAACTCTAAATTTAATAGTATTCTCGACTTTCTTTAAAGCACTAATTACTTCTTTATTATATTCTTTATCCAAATCAGAAATCACATAACCGACATCACTATCTGTAGAAAGATATTGTCCAGTAATATTCATCTCATACTCAGCTAAAACCTTATTTATCTTAGCCATAATTCCTGGAACATTCTTATGAATATGCAAGAAACGGTGTGCGTTATTTTGTTTTGGCAGTCTAATATTAGGGAAGTTAACAGCGTCAACAGTATTTCCAGAATTTATATAATCCATTATTTTATTAGGAACAAAATCTGCAATATCTCTTTGCGCCTCTTCCGTACTACCACCAACATGTGGTGTTAGAATAACATTAGTCAAACCTTGTAATTCTGTAATAAATTCTCCGTTACTTCTTGGTTCCTCAGGATATACATCCACAGCAGCGCCCCCTAATTTACCAGATTTTAATGAAGCAACTAAGGCTTTAATATCAACCACAAAACCTCTCGAAAGATTTATAAGAATAGCACCTTTTTTCATCTGTCCTAATTCTCTTTCTCCAATAAAGTTTTTATTCGCCTTATTGTCATCAATATGCAATGTAACAACGTCGGAGACATTTAATAAATCTTCTAATGTATTACATTTAACAGCGTTACCTAATGCTAATTTATCATCAACATCATAATAATAAACACGCATACCCAGAGCCTCTGCTAATACCGATAATTGCTTTCCAATATTACCATAACCTACAATCCCTAGGTTTTTTCCTCGCACTTCACGTGAATTAATGGCTGTTTTATTCCATTGTCCATTATGAATTTCCGTACTTCTAGGAAAAACATTTCGCATTAACATTATAATTTGTCCAATGGCCAATTCTACTACTGAACGCGTATTACTATAAGGAGCGTTGAAAACAACAATACCTTTGTTTCTAGCAGTTTTTAAATCAATTTGAGTAGTTCCAATACAAAAAGCACCAACAACCAACAATTTATCTGCTGCTTCTAAAACCTTTTCAGTTACTTGTGTTTTAGAACGAATACCCAAAACATGAACTCCCTTTATTTTTTCGATTAATTCTTCTTCTGGAATAGCTTTATCAACTAATTCTACAGAAAAACCATCTCCAGAGAATTTATCGAATGCCGCTGGATGCACATTTTCTAAAAGTAAAATCTTAATTCTATTTTTTGGATATGAGATATTTCGTGGTAAATCATTCACAAAAAGAAACTCATCTAAATTAGGTGTTACGTGATCCGCATTTTTTGCAGCCTTATCTCGATGTACATTCTCGGTATAGGCAAAAAACTTATCAGCAATACCAGCTTCGCGCATAACATAATCGCTATAACCATCGCCAATTACCTGTACCTCGCCCTCTAAGTCCATGTTTTTAAGACATTCTATTTTTCCATTATGTTGCGAAAGCGGATTCTCTTCATCAAAACCAACGATATCTCCTTCATCATTAAATTTAAATGTGTTGGCATATACCCGATCAGAAGGAATATTATACTCTTCTACAATAGGGTCTATAAACTCCTTAAATCCGCATGAAATTACATAGATATCATCTGAAAATTTTTCAAAAAACTCTTTGTTTGATTCAATTGATTTTGAAATTTTTTGACGTAATTCTGATACTAACCCCTCCAAATCGGATTTATTAGCTTTCAGCAATTTTATTCTACGTTCTAACGATTCGGTAAAAGAGATGTCTCCATCAATACCAAGATTGGTTATTTTTTGAATTTCTTCAATAACCTCATCTTTGTTTGAATTACCCTGCAACGTCATTTCAGCTAAAACATCAAGTGCCTCAACCCTCGTTAATGTGCTGTCAAAATCGAATACGTATTTTCTACCCACTTCTACCATAATTTATTTTTCCTGATGAGCCAGGAATTTTATTTAAATGAAATTTGGACTTCTGTTTTCACAGAAATAGTAACTATTGAAAATAATAAGCTGTAAAAATAAAGATTAATCCCTTTGGTATTGGTCAAATGTTATCAAAAGTTATCGGTATAACCAATCGTAAACATTTTGATACAAATTCTTAACATATAGACCTCTCATATATGTAGTTAGGTTTCTATTTTGAAGTTCTTCAAGCTCCCTTTTTCTATAAAAGTCTTATTTGTATAGCACATGTTCCTAAGACGATAAAAATGTTAAAAAGTCAATAAAACAAAAATAAGTATGATATTTAGACTTTAAATGCTTTTATATATAATACCAGTAATAATTGCTAAACCAAAGCTCATTAGGGTTCCAATAAGAATATACTCCGTTAATTTTCGACTATTGCTTTCTTTTAAATCGTTAAATCGAAATACAGACTTGGCCGTAATAAGTAGGCCAATTGCTTCCCATCTACCTAAAATAATAAATACTAGCACAAATAAGCGTTCAATAATACCGATGTACTTACCTGCATTCGGTAATGATTTATGATCAAATTCTATCTGACTTGACATGCCTTCCAACAGCTTTCCCATGATTATTGCGGCAGGAAAACTTACAAATACAATTGCGGTTACAAAGGGCCAGTCCATTTGCTGAAAAATAGATATGGTCTGCTCCTGCAAGTTCCCATAGAATGTGCAGCAGTATAAAATTAATATATGCAGTAATTGATCTATAAAAAATGGAACGCTTTTTAGCTTAAAAAACGGGTTGGCATACAATTTTACTAAATCTATAATGTAATGCGATATTGTTATTATAAGTACCATTTGCCATGCAGCTAAATCCCATAACAATAGCATAGTAATTACAAAATGCAAAAGAACATGGAAGTATAAATATTTTGAAGCTACTTTATTAGCTTCTTTATGAATAACCCACCTATTGGGTTGCAATAGAAAATCGGCTATAAGGTGAGCTAAAAATAATTTTACAAATAAAATCATGGGGCGATTTCTTTAATAGTTTCTTCGTAATAGGCTAATAATTCTTGAACTAAATCTAACCTGGCTCTTTTTTGACGTTGACTTACGGCAGATTGTTTAATATTTAATTGATTTGCAATAATTTGCTGAGATGCATTTGGATTTTCTAAAGCTAGTGCCACTATTTCTGCTGAAACCGGAGACCAATCATCAATGAAATTTAAAGCTAACTTTAGCATTAAATTAAAACTACGATCATTCAGCAAATCATTAGAAGCAAAAGTCAAATTTAGTTTTGATGCTTTTAGCGATTCAAAGCTTCTTCCGGACAATCGATAAGCTGGTCCATTGGATTCACTTACACCATTCCCTACAAAGGAAATTTCACCAACTCCAATCCCCATTCTTACATCTAGTCCTTTGATAGACTTAATACGAGCTTTTATGTGTAGGGCTACTTCAAGTGCTTTCGCTGCCGATACTTTTAATTGAAATTCATCTCCTCTATAGATTTCCCAATCATGCGGAGACTCTCCTATTTGGCTAAAGCAATTCTTTAAAATATCCATCCAAATGGAAGCCTGATGCTTTTCAGAATTGATAATGTCACCTGTAATTATTGCTTTCATATATAAGTTAAAATGCTAATATAATAAAATATAAGCAAAAAAGATAATAATATTAATTTATAAGCATAATTAGTAATAAATAAGAATATCGTAAATAAATTAAAATACTCAAAACCAACGTCTTACGTTTTTACAGTAAATTCGATATTCTTTGCCAAACAAATCTACAAGTACTTTTTCTTCAGGTAAAATCTGAAATCTATTCATATAAGAAACAAAAAAAGCAGCGAGTAAAGTATTGAAAGCATTTCCTAAGTATAATCCAAAAGCAATCAATACCAATAATAATGCAAGATACATTGGATTACGACTAAAGGCGAATATTCCACTGGTCACCAATTTTGCAGTTTTTTCAGGTTTTCTAGGGTCAACAGTAGTTTTATTTTTTATAAAATAACTTATAGAGATAAAACCAATAACAATAGCCATTCCTGTAAGAATATAACTTAAATAAGAACGACCAAAGAATTCAAATTCACCAAAAGGCAAAAAACTGGCAAGCAAATACATCAATAATGCAAAAATAAAAAAGACAACTACAGGTGGTAATTTTAATTCCATCTTATAAAATTACTATTTTCGAAAATATTATATCAACTATATATGAAACTTGTTTTTGCTACCCACAACCAAAACAAATTAAGAGAAGTACAGTTATTGATGCCAAAAAACATAACCTTACTATCTTTATCCGACATCGATTGTACCGAAGAAATTCCCGAAACAGCAGAAACATTAGAGGGTAATGCAAAAATTAAAGCAGACTATGTAACCCAAAATTACGGCCTACCTTGCTTTGCAGATGACACGGGGCTTTTAATTGAGGCATTAAATGGGGCTCCAGGTGTTTATTCCGCAAGATATGCTGGTGAACAAAAAAATGATGAAGACAATATAAATAAATTGTTAAAAGCGCTTACCACTAAAAATAGATCTGCACACTTTAAAACCGTAATTGCATTAAACCTAAATAATGAAAGTCACTTTTTCGAGGGTACAGTATTCGGTTTAATATCTAAAAAGAAAATAGGTAATGGCGGCTTTGGTTATGATCCAATTTTTATTCCTAACGAATTTAAACAGACCTTTGCAGAGCTACCGATGTCTACAAAGAACAAAATAAGTCATCGAGGAAAAGCACTCCAAAAATTGATAGCATATTTAAAAACACTAAACTAATGTCACAAAAAAACGCTAATATAAAAACCGTTGAAGTCTCTGTTGCATCCGAAAAAGCAGAGGCCATAGGTGGAGTTATGATTGCCTTTTTCGCCGCACTAATGGCTATTTCACAAATGATAAATGGTGAATTTGAAGAGGAGATGATGATAGCACATAACAAAGTTGTTAATTATTCCAGTTGGTATCAATCGAAAAGTATAAAAGAGAGTTTAAAAGAAAGTGAATTAGATTATTTAGAAGCACTATTACAAACAAATTTAATTGCTGAAAATAACAAATCAACTATTGTAGCATCCATAAAAAAATCGAAAGAAAAAATAAAAAAGTATGGTGCAGAGAAAAATGAAATATTGATTGGATCGGCCAACATTCCGAAAGAAGAATGGACACAAGACCTTGATGGTGAATTGGGCGAAATAGTAGGCGTAAAAGAATGGGAAGTACTTGCAGACCAATATGATGTGGCCACTAAGAAGTTCGATATCGCAATGCTGTTTTTTCAAATAAGCATAGTACTTGGTGCCGTTTGTATCATTATTTATGATAATCCTAAACTTCAAAAATCTTTTATTGTTCTCATGGCTTTTTTCGGGATAATAGGTACGATAATCGCCATATATGGTTATATAATAGCACCTTGATTATCAATTGAATAATTAGCTGTACCTTTGCGCCTTTATTAACCGCCGCCGGTATGGCAGGTGTTGCGCTGAGTTCAATAGGTTATACGCGATAATCGCTCTATGCAACACACATATTTGCGATTTAGTATAACATAAAATGAACAAATTTGAAGCGCTAGGGCTACAACAGACCCTATTAGATGCAGTTGCTGATATGGGTTTTGAAAACCCTTCAGAAGTACAAGAAAAAGCAATCCCAATTTTATTGGAAGACGAGACCGATTTAGTAGCTCTCGCACAAACAGGAACAGGTAAAACCGCAGCTTTTGGTTTTCCACTAATTCAAAAATTACAATCAGATAGTAGAACCACTCAAGGTTTAATCCTTTCTCCTACTCGTGAACTTTGTTTGCAAATTACAAATGAGTTAAAATTATACTCAAAGTATGAGAAGAACATAAATGTAGTGGCAATATATGGTGGTGCTAGCATTACAGAGCAAGCACGACAAATAAAGCGTGGTGCTCAAATAGTAGTAGCAACACCAGGTCGTATGAAAGATATGATTGGAAGACGCTTAGTAGATATCTCAAAAATTGATTACTGCATATTAGATGAGGCAGATGAGATGTTAAACATGGGCTTCTTTGAAGATATTAAAGAGATACTTTCAAATACTCCTGATGAAAAATCTACATGGTTGTTTTCAGCAACCATGCCGAAAGAAGTTTCGGTAATCGCCAAAAAATTCATGCACAACCCACAAGAAATAACGGTTGGTGCTAAAAATTCTGGTACGGATACCGTACAACACGAATACTATGTAGTTAGTGGTCGTGACCGTTACCCAGCATTAAAACGATTAGCAGATGCTAATCCTGATATATTTTCAGTTGTATTCTGTAGAACAAAAAGAGATACGCAACGCGTAGCAGAAAAACTAATAGAAGATGGCTATAATGCTGGTGCCTTGCACGGAGACCTTAGTCAAAACCAAAGAGATTTGGTGATGAGTTCGTTTAGAAAAAAACAAATTCAAATGTTAGTTGCTACTGATGTAGCAGCCCGTGGTATTGATGTAGACGATATTACTCATGTAATCAACTATCAATTACCTGATGAAATTGAAACTTACAATCACCGAAGTGGTCGTACAGGTCGTGCAGGTAAGTCGGGAATATCGATGGTAATTGTAACGCGCAGTGAAATGCGAAAAATAAATGCTATTGAAAGAAAAATAAAACGTGATTTCATTAGCAAGAAAATTCCATCTGGAATCGAAATATGCGAAACACAGTTATATCATTTGGCAAACAAAATAAAGGATACGGAGATTAATGCTGATGTTGAAAGTTATTTACCCGCCATTAATGAAGTTCTTGAAGGATTAGATCGCGAAGAACTTATAAAGAAAATAGTTTCAGTAGAATTTACAAGATTCTCAAACTACTACAGTAAATCGAAAGATTTAAATAGTTCTGGTCCTGATCGTGAACGTGGTAATGACAGAAGTGACAGAGGTAGAAAAGACCGAGGAAATTCATCAGATGGATCTGTTCGTTATTTCATCAATGTTGGTGAAAAAGATGGTTATGATTGGATGACTTTAAAAGATTTCCTAAAAGATAAACTAAGCTTAGGTCGCGATGATGTCTTTAAGGTGGATACGAAAGATGCATTCTCATTTTTCAATACCGAAGCAGAACACACTGAAGCCATTTTAGCATTCTTTACAGAATATAAAGAGAATGGTAGATTTATAAATGTTGAAGTTTCAAAGAGTCCTGAAGGTGGTCGAGGTGGACGCAACAGAGGTCGAAGAAGCTACAAAGGTGGTTCAGGCGGAGGTAATTCTGGACGAGGTAGTTCTAGAGGTCGCGATAGAAAATTTTCAAAAGGTAGTGCTTCAAATTCTGGAAAAAGAAGAAGTAGTAGCAAGAAAAAAAGTGGTTTTTACTAGTAGAAAATTATAACTCGTTTAAACTTTTTTAGTTTAAACGAGTTAATTCTTTATTAAAAATCTGCTCAAACCCTTTTTTTTCATTTGTTTAGCACTCCGAAACAACTGATTTAGTGTCAATGCGTAAATTTATACTTCTTTTTACCTTATTATACGGATTAACTTCTATTGCTCAAGATATAGAAGAAGATGCCCCACAATTAAGGGAGTTTAATGCTATTGTGGTAAATGCGCAAGATGAATCGGTAATGGAGTCTGTTCATATTATTAACCTAAATCAGGTTATTGGTACTATCACCAATGAAAAAGGGGAATTTAAAATAGATGCAGCTGTTAATGACACATTGTACTTTTCTTTTTTAGGGTTCAAATCACAGAAAATTAGAATTACTAATGACATGTTTAAGTTTAAAGACACTAAAATATCTTTAACCGAATTAGCGTATGCATTAGAAGAAGTAATTGTAAAACCATATCAACTTACAGGATATTTAGAAATTGATGTAAAAAACATACCTGTAAACAATGCATATCAATACAGTATATCTGGTTTAAATGTAAGTTACGAAGCAGGAAATAAAAGTCCTAGTGCTGTTACAAAAGTATTGGGAGCCATATTAAACCCAGCCGATCAACTACGTAATTTATTTGGCAGAAAACCGAATAATATGCGAAAGCTCCGTAAGGTGAAAGCAGACGACCACATTAGAGATCTTTTAGCTACTAAATTTGACCGCGAGGCGTTAACTGAGCTTTTAAATATGGAAAAGTTAGATATAGAAGACATCTTAAATAATTGTAATTATTCGAAGTCTTTTATACGTACAGCAAATGATCTTCAAATTTTAGATGCTATTAGTAGCTGTTATGAGGACTTCAAAGTTCTAAATCGTAAAAAATAAATTTTCTTTTCCCAGCATCATTTTATAGCTTTAGAAAAAATAGCTATAAATGAAGAAACTTCTGATTGCCCTTGCAATGTTCTCTTTTGTATTTAGTTGTAAGCAACAAAAAAAAGAACCAGTAGAAGCAACTACAGTAGTTACTGATTCAATTGTCTATCCGGAACGTACGACTCCTTTTATTTGGGACGCCGCCAATGTTTATTTTCTACTTACAGACCGCTTTTACAACGGCAACGCTTCAAACGATATAAATTACGAGCGTAAAGATTCTACCGCTGTTTTACGTGGCTTTATGGGTGGTGACATTACCGGAATTACCGAAAAAATTACTGAGGGTTATTTTACAGACTTAGGTATAAATGCAATTTGGTTTACCCCGGTTGTAGAAAACATACATGGTTCTGTAGACGAAGGAACCGGAATCACCTATGGATATCATGGTTATTGGACAAAAGATTGGACCAGTTTAGATGCTAATTTTGGTACAAGAGATGAACTTGAAATCCTTGTAGAAACAGCACATAAATATGGAATTAGAATACTTATGGATGTAGTTTTAAACCATACTGGACCTACTACTGAACTAGATCCCTTATGGCCGGAAGAATGGGTAAAAACCTCTCCTACCTGCGAATTCACAAATTATGAAAATACTACCAGTTGCACATTAGTTGATGGTTTACCTGATATTCGTACACCCTCTAAAGAGGCAATAAAATTGCCCGATCACTTATTGGCAAAATGGAAGGACGAAGGTAAATTAAGTCAAGAACTTGACGAACTACAGTTATTTTTTGAACGTACGGGATATCCTCGTGCCCCAAGATATTACATTATAAAATGGCTTACTGATTACATAAAAGAATTTGGCATTGATGGGTACCGTGTGGATACTGTAAAGCATGTTGATGAAGAAGCTTGGGCAGAATTATATAAAGAAGCTTCGTATTCATTTAATACTTGGAAAAAAAGAAATCCAGATAAGATTCTCGATAACAACCCATTTTTTATGACCGGTGAAGTTTATGGTTATACTATTTCTAGTGGTCGTGAATATGATTTCGGAGATAAAAAAGTTGATTATTTTAATAATGGATTTAAAAGTCTTATAAATTTTGAACTGAAAAGCGATGCTAAAAAAAGCTACGATATTGTTTTTGAAAAATATAGTAAGCTTTTAAATAGCAAACTTAAAGGCCACTCAGTTTTGAATTATATGACATCGCACGATGATGACTCCCCTTTCGACAAAGAAAGAACAAAACCATATGTAACAGCTAATTACTTATTGTTAACACCCGGAGCTTCCCAAGTATATTACGGAGATGAAACAGCAAGAGACCTGACAATTGAAGGAGCAATTGGAGATGCCACGCTACGTTCTTTTATGAATTGGGAGGATTTAGAAAATTCTGAAGAAACTAAAAAGATACTTCAGCATTGGCAGAAATTAGGAAAATTCCGAGACAATCATCCAGCAATTGGAGCTGGTCGTCATAAAAGATTAGCAAAAAAACCATATGTATTTGGTCGTACTTATATAGATGGTGATTATAAAGATAAAGTAGCCGTAGGTTTAGATTTACCAGTGGGGAAAAAATCACTTTGGGTAAAAGGTTTTTTTGGTAATGGAACAAAATTGCTGGACACTTATACTAATACAGAAGTCGTAGTTGAAAGTGGCAAAGTATTTTTAGATAATAATAGTACAATTGCCTTATTGGAATTAGCACCTTAGTTTCAAATTCAACCGTGTTATTAATTTTCATCGAAAAACAATTAAACCTATTGCTCTAAGATTTCTTTCATTGATGCTAAACCAGTTTCAAAATCTTTACCTACCATTTTATCCATACTCATTAATAAAGTCATAATACTCATCGGAAATTTATTTTCCCCAGAAAATCCCCAAGTAACTTTTGAACTATTCAAAGTAGCTTCATCCACTTTTAAATAACAATCAGATGTCGATTTCCAAGGTTTAAAAAAACGTAATTCAGAATCAATACGTTCACCGTCAACAATCTTTTTAATTTCTTGTTCGCCCTCTCCTACTTCTTTATTGCCAACCCAGTGACTCACACACCCCACTTCCCCATCTACTCCAGTAAATGTCTTTTTCATATTCGGGTCTTTTTTGGCCCAAGGAGACCATTCATCCATCTTTTTTAAAGATTTTAAATATTCAAATACTTCTTGTTTCGGTCTTGAAACCTCAATAGAACGGGAGACATCATAGTTTTTTGGAGCAATTAATGCCAATAATAACACAATCGCTAAAATTGCTAAAACCACATAAAGCGCTAAATACATAGTGTTGATTTTTAGTTGGTTAACTAATAAATATAAGAAAAAATTAATTCTCTTTGTAATACCTTTCTAAAATTTCGTCAATACTCTTAATTGATTTTTTCGTCCAATCTAAATGCTTTTCAATTTTTTCTTCAGGGCTAAGTCCCCATTTTATCTCAGAGGCATTTAATTGTGTTCTTAAATATTGCAAAATAATAGCTGCAGAAACAGAAATATTTAAACTCTCTGTAAAACCTAGCATTGGTATTTTCAAAAAGCCATCAGCTTCTTTTAATACTACATCACTTAAACCTTCTCTTTCTGTACCAAAAAAGAGTGCGGTCTTTTTGTCAAGGGTAAATTCATGTAATAAACAAGAATCATTATGAGGTGTAGTTGCAATAATTTGATATCCATTTTTTCGAAGGTTACTGATACAGGTTTCAGTATTTGAATACCGCTTCACATCTACCCATTGTTCAGCACCCATCGCAATATTTTTATCCAAACGTTGGCCAAATCGCCCTTCAACCACATGCGATTCTTGTATACCGAAAATTTCACAACTTCTAATTACCGCACTAGTGTTATGCAACTGAAATACATCTTCAATAGCCACAGTAATATACTTTGTCCTATCCGCTAGAATACTTGCAAAACGTTCTTTGCGTTCTGGCGTAATAATTTCTTCTAAATATTTTAAAAGTTGATGGTCAATCATAATTCGAATATACAAAAAGACTATTTTTAGAATTATGAAGAAAAAAGTAGTTGTGCTTACTGGAGCAGGAATAAGTGCTGAAAGCGGAATAAAAACATTTAGAGATGCCGATGGATTATGGGAAGGGCACGATGTTATGGAGGTTGCTTCTCCACAAGGTTTTACTAACAATCCAGAATTAGTATTAGATTTTTATAATCAAAGAAGAAGACAATTATCAACTGTTAGTCCCAATTCAGCACATGATGCATTATTTACTCTTGAGGATTTGTTTGATGTTACTATAATTACTCAAAATGTAGATGATTTGCATGAACGCGCAGGTAGTTCTCAAGTTCATCATATTCATGGTGAACTTCTAAAAGTGCGATGCACGCAAGACGAAAACTTAATTTTAAACTGGGAAAATGACCTTGTAATAGGAGATTTAAGTGAAAAAGGTTATCAATTACGGCCACATATTGTTTGGTTTGGTGAACAAGTACCATTATTGGAAAAAGCTATAACCATTACTTCGAAGGCTGATATTTTAATTATAATCGGAACTTCCATGCAAGTTTACCCTGCTGCAGGTTTAATCCATGAAGTGAATGCTAATACACCTATTTATTTTATTGATCCGAAACCAAGTGTTGGTCAAAACGATTTTAAGAATATTAAAATAATCGCGGATTCAGCAACTAATGGAGTTCCTAATCTTGTAACATCTTTGCTTGATATAAAAGCCTAGTCGACTTAGCCCAGAGAACAACATTGTTTCTTTGCTCCGCTGTTAATCTTGCATTGCTGTGCGTCCAAGTATATTCTTTTAGTGGCATTTCATCGTCCGTTACTGTTTCAATTACTTCATCCAACTTATGATCTTTCTTTTTCGTTTCATAAGATTCCCAATCCGAAAAATTTAAGTGTTTTTTTCCATCCTTTATGTGATCTGACAACCAAAAAGAAAATGGCGCTACATTATTATACCATGGGTAAACAGTGTTGTTACTATGACAATCATAACAAGCTTGCTCTAGAATTAATTTTACATCAGCAGGAGGGTTAGTTTCATCCAAAAATAATTTTGTATGATTACCTTGAGTAGTATTTTTTTCTGGTCTAAAAAATTGTAAAATCACAAGTACTAACAGCAGGCCCAAAAATATTTTTTTGAGTAATTTCATTCCATTATATTAAGTTCAATAATTTGAGGTACAACTAAAGTACGATAATAATGACTAAGGCGGATCTTATTACTAAGCTAGATTATGTAAATCATACGCGTGAAAAAAGAGGTAAGATGGCGGAATTAGCTTTAAAGACTCCAAGATTAATTCCTCAACTATTAGAAGTCGCTTTTGAAAATGATAATTACATATCAGACAAAGCCATTTGGGTAACGGAATACACCATAAAACAAAATGTAACATTACTATTACCACATCTAAATTTCTTTACTAAAAGCTTACATAGCATAAACCGAGAACAAGGGATTAGACCTCTTGCCAAAATGTGTGAATTATTACTACTTGATTATTATTCTAAAAAAGAAACGCCATCGAAACAAGTGGTGAAAAAAGTGCACTTAGAACGGCTAACTACAGCTTGTTTTGACTGGTTAATTGGCTCACACAATGTAGCTCCTAAAGCACATGCTATGACTTGTCTCTATTTAATGGGTAAAGATTTTGACTGGATTCACCCCGAATTAAAAATGGTACTAGAGCAAAATTACCCTAGTGGTAGTGCCGCTTATAAGGCTAGAGCACGAATGGTTTTAACCAAAATAAAACTGTAGATACAAACTTTCAAACTCTCTTCCTATTAGGTATCTTTGCAGCTTTTAATAAAGCAGCTATGTCGTTAAATCAATTGAATGCAATTTCGCCTATAGATGGGCGCTATAGAAACAAAGTAGATAATCTAGGACCTTTCTTTTCTGAGGAAGCTCTTATTAAATATCGTGTGCAAGTAGAAATAGAATATTTTATTGCCTTGTGCGAAATACCACTACCCCAATTATCAGAATTTGACAACAGTAAATTTGACACGATGCGAGAGATTTACAAGAATTTTGACACTGCTGATGCTCAAGAAATAAAAGACTTAGAGAAGGTTACTAATCACGATGTAAAAGCAGTCGAATATTTTATTAAAAAGAAATTTGATGTTTTAGGACTAGATGCTTTTAAAGAATTTATTCATTTCGGATTAACCTCTCAGGATATAAACAATACGGCTATTCCGCTTTCTATGAAAGAAGCTATGAATGCTGTTTATGTACCTCAATATTTTCAGTTATTAGAAAAGCTCGAAGAATTAGTTATCGAGTGGGCAGACATTTCAATGTTGGCCAGAACGCATGGACAACCAGCATCTCCTACCCGTTTAGGAAAAGAAATTGAAGTATATGTAGTTCGTTTAAAAGAACAATTTAATTTATTAAATGATATTCCAAGTGCCGCAAAATTTGGTGGTGCTACTGGAAATTACAATGCACATAAAGTTGCTTATCCCAATATCGATTGGAAAGCATTTGGAGAAAAATTTGTGCAAGAAAAATTAGGCCTCTATCATTCTTTTCCAACAACACAAATAGAACATTACGATCATATTGCAGCTTTATTTGATTGTATGAAACGCATAAATACCATTGTAATAGATTTAGATAGAGATTTCTGGACCTACGTTTCTATGGATTATTTTAAACAGAAAATTAAAAAGGGTGAAATAGGGTCTTCTGCAATGCCACATAAAGTAAATCCTATTGATTTTGAGAATTCTGAAGGAAACTTAGGTATTGCAAACGCAATTTTCGAACACCTTTCTGCGAAATTGCCGATATCCCGATTACAACGAGATTTAACCGATAGTACGGTTTTAAGAAACATCGGCGTACCTTTTGCCCATACTATGATTGCTTTTCAATCTACCATGAAAGGTTTAAACAAACTGCTTTTAAATGCTGCTAAATTTGAGCAAGATTTAGAAAATAATTGGGCTGTAGTAGCAGAAGCCATTCAAACGATTTTACGACGAGAAGGATATCCTAATCCGTATGAAGCATTGAAAGGTTTAACCAGAACTAATGAAAAAATAAATCAACAATCAATATCAGGGTTTATAGACACCTTAGATGTTTCAGATACAATTAAAACAGAACTTAAAGCAATTACACCAAGTAATTATACTGGAATTTAAAATCTGATTATAAAGCATAAAAAAAGACCGCGATTGCGGTCTTTTCTTTTTGTAATCTATGTTATTAATTAAGCTTCTTTGTGTATTTCGACAGCATGAGGGTAAGGAATTTCGATACCTGCTTTGTCTAAAGCTATTTTACAATTCTCGTAAGTAGCAAAGTAAACATCCCAATAATGTTCAGGAGCACAATATGGTCTTACAGCAAAGTTTACCGAACTATCTGCAAGTTCCATAACATTTACAGATGGTGCTGGATCCTGAAGTACTTTAGGGTTTGATGTAAGTACTTCTAATAAAACTTCTTTAGTTTTTTTAATATCTTCATCGTAACCTACACCAATAACTGTGTCTACTCTCATTTTACCTTCAGCGGTATAATTGATAATATTTCCATTAGCCATTGCACCATTAGGTACTATCGCCAATTTATTATCAGGTGTTACCAATTTAGTAGTGAAGATTTCAATTTCTTTAACCACACCTAAAGTTCCTTGAGCTTCGACCAAATCACCAATTTTATAAGGCTTAAATATTATTAAGAGTACACCGCCAGCAAAATTAGAAAGCGACCCTTGTAATGCTAAACCAATGGCAAGACCAGCAGCAGCAATAATTGCAGCAAAACTAGTTGTTTCTACACCTAGTTTAGAAATCACCATTATAATCAAGAAGATTTTAAGAGCCCAACTAACAAGGTTTAAAAGAAATTTTTGCAAAGATTCATCATAATCCTTTTTCAACATTCCTTTACGCAGAACGCCAATAAGTTTACTAATAATCCATGAGCCTATAATGTAAATGAGAATGGCACCTATTACTTTTGGTCCATATTCGGTGACAAATTCAATGCCTTTATCAATCCATACTTGTGCGTCTTCCATAATGTTCTATAAATTTTTTAGGTTTTCGTTATAATTATACGACACCAAAATAAGCAACAAGTCACAATTTGAAAGATATTTTTTAAAGATTTATAATTTCCTAACATAAAAAAAGTCCCATTCAATTTAATTGAATGGGACTTTTTTTAAGTATATCTACCTATTTTAAAAAATCTACTATTTGTTCAAGGCCCTCTCCTTTGTAATCAGATTTTTGAACTGCCTTTAATAATTCAACTAATTGAGCAGGGTTCATATCATCACCTAATATTCGTATTAGGGCAAAACCTTTGTCATCGCTACTTCCGTAAATAACAACCTCATCAATTGCATCATCATCACCAAGATACTGCACACTTGCATTACCTGCACCAAAATTTAATTTCATGAGCTCATTGAAATTATCATTTTTTAAAATATTTTTTACCACCTTTTTTTCAGCTGTATACTCAACAGCATTATCAACTGTTTTTTTAAAAGCCAAAACGTTCAACTTCTTAAACGATTGCATTGCCTTACGTTGCGATTCTGTTAACTCCGCTGCTGACAAATTTAAGACACTGGTTGGCACATCAAATTTTAAAAAGTTTGGATTATCAGAATTGTCAACATAATATTCTTGAAGACTTTGGGTTGAAGAGCAAGCAGTGATTAATACCAGCCCCAACAACGCGAATAAATTTGAAATTTTTTTCATGATGTTCTATTTTTGATTGATGAAATAAAGCTAACAGCAATCAAAATTTCTATTGACTGCTGTTAATAATGAATTTTAAATTATTACTTTTTATCTGCTGCTTTACTTAATTGGTCACCTCCAGGCAAATCCATTTTATCTGTAAGTTTTCCAATTTTACGCAAATCAATATCTCCAGTTAAAGAAAGTAAAACAGTTTCCATATTCTTTCCTTCTATTTTAATATTCTTATCTGCCATTCCAGTAACGAACATTAAAAGTTCTTTTACATGATCACTATCTTTGCCTTCTTTTACATAAAACTTTACATTCGAATTACCATCACGAACACGCATTAACTCCTCGTATGTAGAACCTTTTAATTTAGAAGTTACCCAACCATTCATATCATTTGATATAGAATTATTAGCTGTGGTAATTACTCTAAAACTAGTAATAGACTTTACAAGACTAAAAAATTCTTGTGCTTCGGGGTCATCAGAATCTACGCTGATATTCGCTAACATTTGAAACATTTTGGGCTGCATGGCCACAAAGGTTACGTCGCTATTATCTTCATATTTTTCAAAAATATCTTGACTGTATATGAAGGTTGGCAAAAGTGCCAGTAAAACTATTGCTATTTGCTTTTTCATTTTATTTATTTTAATTGTTTGCATTTTAATTGATGTAATCTATTTAACTATTTATGAATAAATCTTGTGGTGTTTTTCTCAAACTCATCTAAGTAAGTAATCTGATGCGATCCCTTACTAAAATTAGTGCCAAGCAGCGATAAGGCCTCTTGCGCTGCAACAATTTCTTCAGGTGAATACTCATCTTCAATTGTTGTGGGTTGATTAAAATACAACCCTGCACAAATTGCGACTGCAGCCGCGGCAGAATACCAACCAAATCGTTTTTTTCTAACCTTAGTAACCACTGTGGTCATTGGAACCTCCTTAGTAAAGCGTTCTTGTTTTGCGCTTTTAAAGTATTGAAACATACGTTTATACTGTTCAAGATGTGGTGCTACACTTTCTTGTGAGAAGTATTTTTGTAATGTTTCTTCTTCGGCAACTGTAGTGGTTGCTTCAAAATACTTTTCTAATAATTTTTCTATGTTATCTAATTCCATAACTGTGTTTTTCCAATAATTTTTCTCTAACAATTTTTCGTGCTCGCGAGAGCGCAACTCTAACCGCTGTAGGTTTCATTTCTAACATTTCTGCTATTTCATCATAATCATACTGTTCTACATCTCGTAATTGCAATACCATTTTTTGCTGTTCGGGCAAATCTTCCATTATTTTTTGAACCCACACTACACTGTCCGATGCTTCTACCTGCTTTTGTAATGAGCTATTCTCGTCGGTATAATTACTATGTACTAATTTCAAATTTGATGCCTGTTTCGATTTTAATCGGTCAAGGCAAAAGTTCTTCGTCATTGTCATAGCAAATGCTTCAACATTTTTATAGGTTCCAATGGTATTTTGCTTGGTCCATAACTTTAACAATATTTCTTGTGTTGCGTCTTCCGCTTCCTCTGTCGACACTAATAATCGCTTTGCCATGCGAAAAAGCTTGTCTTTAAAGGGTGTAACAATATTTACAAATTCTGATTGATGCATTATTTTGATTGATGTTTGGTTGTCCTTTTAAAGGGCTACAATAGGAAGACGAATTATATCTAATTTTGTTACAATTTATTTTTTAATACCTAAGAAGTAAGTAATTTCACCACTTTTAGTATCGAATTATAAAACCGAAATGCAATATTTACAAATTAAAGTAGGGAATAAAAGAACTCGGTTGTTATATTAAAAATTGCTTTGCACCCCATAAAAGTAAACCCAAAATAATGAAAAAACCCCTTTTTCTACTTATCAGTATTTCCTTATTTATATCTAGTTGTAAAAAGAATGATGATCAGCCAGTTACTCCAGAAGAAACAGATGATGTTATAATTGAGAATGAAGCCAATGATTTTACATGGAAGGCCATGAATTCATTTTATAATTGGCAAGAAGAAGTAATTGAACTAAGTGATGATAGGTTTGCAGATGAAAATGACTACAACACCTATTTAAATGAATTTTCATCGCCCATGGTTCTATTTTCCGCATTACTTTCTCCCAAAGACAGGTTTAGTGCAATCGTAGATGATTACGATTATTTATTCAATTTTCTATCAGGAGTGTATAAAACAAACGGTGTAGAATACGTAATAACGCGACCACCAGAGGGTGGCAATAAAATTGTTGGTGTAGTTAGATATGTAATAGCAGGATCAGATGCGGCCGAAAATAACATACAAAGAGGGGATATTTTTTATGCTGTTAATGGTACAGAACTTTTTGCAGAAACCGATACAGAAGGTTACATAACCTCAAGTAATTTAGATTTACTTGACCCTGATACTTTTACGTTAAACTTTGCAGAAATTACAGAGGAAAATGTCACGGTACCAAACGATATTAATATTGAATTGACAAAAGAAGAATTAGTTGAAGATCCAATTTTAGTGTCAAAAACATTAGAAGTGAACGGAATAAAAATTGGCTACTTAATGTACAACAGTTTTCCTTTTGGTTACGATATTGAACTAAACAATGCTATTGGTGAATTAAAAAGTGAAAATATTGAAGAGTTAATTTTGGATTTGCGATATAATGGTGGTGGTAGTGGACAGACTGCTCGACGACTTTGTAGTATGATTACTGGTCAGTTTACCGGTGAATTGTTAGCAAGAGATACTTGGAATAGTAAATGGGATGATATTTTCGGCTCTGCCGATTACTTCGAGGACACCATAGACGATACACCAATAAATCAACTTAATCTTGAGAAACTATATGTAATTGCAACAGATGATTCAGCTTCCGCTAGTGAATATGTAATGAACAATTTAGCACCTTATATAGATGTTATACATATTGGTGATGTTACTGTAGGTAAAAATCAATTGTCGGTAACCTTATTAGATAATGATACACAAACTGGTGCACCAGTTGGTCAACCTAATTTAGAGTTACCCTATATCGCTTTAAGTGAAGAACTTGGATTTACTACTCTTGAAGATGCTAATCCTAATCATAAATATGCATTACAACCTATTGTAGGTTTAACAGAAAATTCTGCAGGTTTTGGAGAGTATACAGACGGTTTACAACCCGACTATGAATTGCTTGAAGTCTTAGGTAATTTAGGGCAATTAGGTGAACAAGGTGAGCCTTTATTAGATTTGGCCATTGAAAAAATTACTGGAGTTAGTTCAAAATCTCTAAAAACACCTGTATCTGACAACATGAAGATTAAAACAATAAGTAGTTCAAGTAGAAAAAAACCATTGAATGGCCTATTACATAAGGGTTTTATAGGTGTTAATTAATAATATATACATTGGAATTAATAGGTAGCAATTGTTTTAAACATTCCTCATTAATTTAAGTATGTTGTTAAACTTTAAACTAAACCTACACGTATATACGTTAGCAATAATATATAATAGGATAACAACAATATTATCCAGCACTTTTAAAGGGGCCTTGTCGGTTTAAAAGAGCAAATAAAAAAGGTATGAAAAATAAGTATTTTACGCTACTTTGTTTAATTGGCTTAGTAGTTATTGGTTGTAAGAATGATGACGATTTATTGGTTAATCCCAATATTCCAGTGCCCGATGGAGAAGCAAATGTAAGTGTTCAAGACTTTATGTATAGAGCTATGAACACATGGTATTTTTGGAAAGCTGATGTTCCAGATTTAGCTGATGACAGGTTTACAAGTTCAGAAGAGTATACCTCGTTTTTAGAATCAGAAGAAAATCCTAGTGACTTTTTTGATGAATTACTTTTTAGCGAAGACCGTTTTAGTCGTTCTAGTGATGATTACAAAACTTGGACAAATGCCTTATCTGGTATTTCAAAAAGTAATGGATTAGAATTTGGTTTAGTTCGTTTAAATCAATCAGACACTATTTTTGGTATTGTACGTTATATAATTCCGAATTCAGATGCATCAACAAAAGCAATATCAAGAGGAGATATTTTTATGGGCGTAAACGGTACTACCCTAAACGACGATAATTATGTAGACCTACTTTTTGGTGATGCGGACTCATACACATTAAATATGGCCACAATTGAAAACAATGAATTGATGGCTAATGATATTGAAATTAATCTTACAAAAAATGATGGCTTAGTAGAAGACCCTATATTCTTAGACAAAATTTTTGAAATTAACGGAAAGAAGATTGGCTACTTAGTGTACAACAGTTTCACCGATGAATACGATGAAGATTTAAATGAAGTCTTTGGTAGATTTGTTGCCGGACAAGTAGAAGAATTAGTACTCGACTTAAGATACAATTCTGGCGGCGATGTTAATACTTCCCGTTTGCTTTCTAGTATGATTCATGGTTTACATACCGATAAAGTGTTTTTAACACAACGTTGGAATGCGCAATGGCAGGCATTTTTTGGAGAAGATTTAGTTGATTATTTCGCAGATAAAACGAGAGCAGGAACACAATTAAATACATTAAACCTTAGTAAAGTATACGTTTTAGCAACTTATGGTTCGGCCTCGGCTAGCGAATTATTGATTAATTGCCTTACGCCTCACATGGAAGTAATTCATATAGGTGATGAAACTAGAGGTAAAAACGAATTTTCTTTAACTTTTGTAGATGATCTTGAAAGTCCTACCTATCCTTATTTATTTTTAAGAAGTAGAGAAGATAAAATAAACCCAAGTAACAGTTGGGCTCTCCAACCATTATGTGGTCGTAATGAAAATGCAGACGGCTTTTCAGATTATACTTCAGGCCTAGTGCCAGATATTGAGTTGCAAGAAGATTTATCAAATTACGGTGTTTTAGGTGATCAGAATGAGCCGTTACTTGCTAGAGCTATACAAGAAATTACAAGTGCTACTGGTAAAAGAAGTTTTGAAGTTCAAATGCCAACAAACTTAATATCAGATTCAAAAATGTTTTCACCACTAGGCGATAGAATGTTTATTACGAATTTAAATGAGTAAATAGTTTCAAACTATAAATAAAAAAGCGACCATGTATTTACATGGTCGCTTTTTCTTTTATCAGACTATTGAAAATCTATTTGTTACAATTCAAATGCACCATTAAAATATACCCCAGTAGGAATAATAGAAATCTCTATAGAAGATAACAGTGTATTATTTTCAAGGTTATATACTTCCAAGGAACCATTGCTCGCATAATCTTTAGCATCTAATCCATAAAGTTTACCATCAGCAACGGTCATATTTGCAAAGCTAAGTCCTGT
Source organism: Aurantibacter sp. (assembly GCF_039941195.1). GTDB lineage: Bacteria > Bacteroidota > Bacteroidia > Flavobacteriales > Flavobacteriaceae > Aurantibacter_A. The sequence goes on from NZ_JBDVFA010000078.1 coordinate 44,665, forward strand.
AATATCGGCAGTTGCTGGTAAGGTTGTGCTCGTAGTATCCATTTTGTAAACCGAACCAGATAGGTAATAATATAAATTTCCATCGGTTACAGAAAGTGCTCCAGGATGTTCCGTTTCACTAAATGCAATAGTTGTAGTAATACTATTATCTACACTACTTATTTTATCCAATTGCCCTGCAGATTCAATGCCTGTCCATGATGGATTTCCACCTGATAGCACCCATAAATTTCCATCAGCATCAAACTGTATAGAATTAGGTCTATCTGCTACAGTAATTGTAGTACTTACTGCATTCGTAGTTGCATCAATAACAGAGATTATATTATTTTGATTATAGCCTCCCTTATGTGCAACATAAATTGTATTATCATTCGAGACAATCTTTTCTGGTCCTTCCGCAACGGGAATTGGAGATTCAACGGTATAATCGGCTAGGTTTACTACCGAAACAAAATCGTCATCAGGATTACTACCATCACCCCAATTGGTTACATAACCTTTACCATTAACAATGGTCATATACCGCGGATTTAAAAAATCAGTCTCCGTAGGTCCGCCTATTGTTGCAACCGATTCATAAGTAAAACGATTAACCACTTCAATTTTTTGCGAATTATTGACAACGATAAACGCTAAATCTTCATTAAAAGTGATGCTTTGAGCAGTATCACCCCAACTATCAACATCATTAACAGATTTAAAAATTCCATTCTCAGTAACGGTTAGATCATTGGAAATAAATGAAACGGATGAATTTCCAGCACCGAAATTACCTTCATGTAGAACTAATATTCCACTTTCATAAGCAAAAGAATCATTGTCTGAAATGGAAACAGTAACCGCATTATTTGATCCAATAAATTCTTGTGAACCATCAATAGCAGTAATAGTTACAATAAGTTCTTCTATATTCTCTACTTCATCATCATCAATTAAGGTGATAAATTGCGTTGCTGTAGTTTCTCCTGCACTCAAAGTCACCAATCCATCCAATCTCTCATAATCTTCATTCGAAGTTGCCGAACCAGATACTTCATATGAAATTGATACATCTGTTGCAAAAGGGCTTGTAGCTATAAAATCAAGAAGAACAACACTGTCATCTTCGGAAATAGCATTTTCCGAAACGGATATGGTAATAGTCCCACTTGGTGTATCCACATTATTATCGTCATTACTACATGCTCCAAATATGAGAGCTGCAATTACAGCGGTTAAAAATTTACTTGTAAGTTTCATTAGTTTAAAAATTAAAGATTAATTGTGATTGAATATTTCTGTTAGGCATTGGACGCAATGCAACATTCTCGTAATAAGTATTAAAAAGATTGTTTATTGTAAAAGCTATTTTATATTTCAATTTATGGTTTGTCGAAAAAGTATAATTAATGCCCAAATTCGACACTTGATAACCCTCTAATTCACCTCCAATAATTGATACCGGTCCATTATAAAGGTGTTGATAAAAGAGCTCCAGCTTCGAATATGAATATGCTATTGACGCATTAGCTTTATGAAAAGGAACATAAATAAGTTGCTCTTTAGTTTCCTTGTCTTGTGAAACGGTATATGCGTAATTCGTTTTAATAGCTATCTTTTGTTTATTGGCAATAGAAAACAAGGTTCCTACTTCGGCTTCAACACCATAAATTTGTACTTCATCTACATTGGTTGGTGACCATATTCCACTGTTCTGCGGGAGCCAACGAATCATATCTTCCGTAGCGATATAAAAACTATTTAGATTAAGTGATAGCCTATCAAACTCTAGCTGATGCCCTAAATCAATTTGATAAGACTGTTCTGGAGTTAAGTCCAAATTCCCACCAGGTTGCCAGTAGAGGTCATTAAAAGTAGGGGCTCTAAAATTTCGAGAAGCATTTAGCTGTAAAGTATAATTCTGATTGAATTTATAATTTCCATCAAAAGAGAATAGTAAGGGACTTGAAAAATCAGAAGAAGAATCCTTTCTCAAACTAAAGTTAAATACTGCATGCTCGGACAAACTATACTTTAGAATGGAAGTAACAGCTGCATCATTCCTCGTTGGATTTCCTAAACTACTCCCCGCTCCCTTAAAGTGATTGTATTCTAAAAAAGAATGCAATCTAAGTTTATCAGATAACTCAAAATCTAAAGAATATCGAGCAAGTAAAGTAGTAACGCGCCCTTTCGAATAAATATCAGAATCTTTATTTTCAAAATATTTAAATGCTTCATCAAGGTGAGCTATTTTTAATTTTGAGATCGTTTTTTCTCCTAAACCTGTCCATTCTAGTTGGGTTCGGTAATGATTATCTTTGTAACGACTCCTTCCGATGCTCGTTAAATTATCTGATAAATTTCGATCACCAATAAAGCTCTGATGATACAATCTTAAAACATGGTGATCAGAAATTATGTACCCAGAATTAAAATTTAAACTAAGATTTTCAAATTCACCATTGTTGTTCTTTTTATTTGTTTCTAAATATTTATAATCGTTGTCTGATGCATTGTAATTAACTCCGAGACTTGTGGACCACTTGCCATTTCCGAAACTTTGATTATAGTTGGTATTTTTAGTATTAAAACTGCCATAACCAATAACAAACCGATTATCGAAGTGTTTTCTAAAATCTAAATTGTTATTTAAATGAACACTCCCTCCTATTGCTCCAGTCCCAAATTGCACGCTTCCACCCCCACTTCTAATAGCAACGGAATTATAGTTCATGGCATTAATGGTATTGAAATCTACTTGTCCATTCATTTGCGAATTAATATTTATTCCATTCCAAACAACAGCTGTATGTGAAGCGTTTGTTCCTCTAAAGGCCGGTGAAGAAACCATACCGAAACCATTTTCTTTAAAATAAATATTAGAATTAAAGCTCAATAATGAAGTGAGAGACTGACCATTGCGCTGAATTGTACTATCCAATAGCACTGTAACTTTATGACCATCGGCATAACTTTTTAAGCGCGTATCGGATATAACTACTTCATCCAATTTCCAAATAGGACCTACTTGGGCGGATAGCTGCCGGCAAAAGGACAGTAGTAGAACTAAAGTGATTATATATTCTCTCATATATTAAACTTTTATCCCGAAAGTTTTTCAATATTGGTTAAAGTTTATCTTAGACAAACTAATAATGGCAGGTCTCCTGACTTGCTTTTTGCTACTTACCTTCCCATACGCCATAAGCGGACAGTGGTTTGAAGTTTGCAGCGAAATCCGATACAATCGGCAAAGCTCACAGTTGCGGGAACAGCTCTAGATTTTCACTAGATTCCCTTTTAATCGATAGCACAATTATGTGTATCAAACCAAAATTCGCTGCGAATATAGGTGTCTTTTTTACAAGATCAATGCTTATTTAGCTAAAATTGATAATTCTAACTTCTTTGATAAAACAAGAAATCCATTTCACCTAAAGTCTGTGGAAATAAAATATTAAGATTAACTGTACATTTGACCCGATTTAAAATCATCGATTTGAAAAAGATATTTTTACTACTTGCTTTAATTATGCTTTCTTGCAAAACAGATGTAAAGGAAAAAGCAAACAAACTAGATACAACAAAACTAGAACAAGTTGTTATCAATCATGCTAACGGTTTTAGTATTGAAAAATCTGGTGATATAACGATACTTAAGATTTCTTCGCCCTGGCCAAATTCAGAAAGTGCTTTCACCTATGCATTAATTCCCAAAAACAAAATGGCGACAATTACGCTTAATTCAAATGAATATAATGCCATAATTGCTACGCCTGCTGAAAATATTGTCGTTACTTCAACAACGCATATTCCAGCATTAGAGGCCTTAGGAGTATTAGAAAAATTAAGAGGATTTCCAGACACTCAATATATATCTACCAAAAAAGCAAGAACCTTAATCTCCGAAAATAAAATAAAAGAATTGGGAAGTAACCATTTATTAAACACGGAAATGATTATTGAATTAAATCCTGATCTCGTTGTAGGTTTCTCAATCAGTAGTGAAAACAAAGCTTATGAAACTATACAGCGTGCCAAAATTCCTGTGGCATACAATGGAGATTGGACAGAGCAAACCCCACTTGGAAAAGCAGAATGGATTAAATTTTTCGCTCCTTTTTTCGGATTAGAAAAAAAGGCAGACAGCATTTTTAGTGCCATAGAAAAATCTTATTTAGAAGTAAAAAAATTAGCGCGAAAAGCAAAATCAAAACCAACAGTTTTGAGCGGAGCATTATATAAAGATGTGTGGTACTTACCCGGTGGAAACAGTTGGGCCGCAAAATTTATTGAAGATGCTAATGCTAATTATATATACAAAGAGACGGAAGAATCTGGAAGTTTATCACTAGGGGTTGAAGCGGTTTTAACCAAAGCGAAAAAAGCTAAATATTGGATTTCGCCATCACAATTTACCGCCTACAATGCTATGGAAAAATCAAGCAGACATTATTCTCAATTTGATGCATTTCAGCACAAAAACCTTTACACTTTTGCAAAAACAAAAGGGGAAACAGATGGCTTATTATATTTTGAATTAGCTCCAAACAGACCCGATTTGGTTTTGAAAGACTTGGTACATATATTTCACCCCGAATTATTACCAGAACATAAACCGTACTTTTTTAAACCACTAGATTAATAATGCAACAGCCTAAACCTTATCGCATTACTTTTCTGCTTTTACTTCTAGTATTGTTAATAGTATTTGGATTAAATATAAGTTCAGGGTCAGTTGTAATTCCATTAAAATCGACACTTACCGCAATTCTGGGAGGCGATTTACAAAATGAATCTTGGAATTATATTATTTGGGATTATCGGATTCCCAAAGCAATAACAGCCATACTGGTTGGAGCTGGTTTAGCATTAAGTGGCTTATTAATGCAAACTTTGTTTCGGAATCCATTAGCAGGGCCTTTTGTACTTGGAATAAGTTCTGGTGCTAGTTTAGGGGCGGCCATATTGATTATGGGGTCAACAGTATTAGCAAGTTTCATTTCTTTTAATTTTATAAACGATATTACTTTAGCTATCGCTTCAAGTATAGGTAGTTTTTTGGTGCTACTTGTAGTATTGGCAGTAGCTACAAAAGTGAAAGATACCATGGCATTATTAATTATCGGTTTAATGTTTGGTAGCATTACGGCAGCCATAGTAAGCGTACTCTCCTACTTTACGAATGCCGAAAAACTACAACAATATATTTATTGGTCGTTTGGCAGCTTAGGTAATCTATCTTGGCAGCAATTACTATTAGTATTCATTTTAGTTTTAGTTGGAATATGCATAAGTATATTTTCGATAAAGTCATTAAACGCCCTGCTTTTAGGTGAAAATTACGCTCGTAGTTTGGGGGTAAACATGAATAAATCGCGTTATCTAATAATTATCGCTACCGGTATACTAGCAGGAAGTATAACAGCCTTCGCGGGTCCAATTGCTTTTGTCGGTCTTGCTGTGCCACATCTTACCAGACAAATTTTTAATACGACTAATCATAAAATTCTAATTCCTGCCGTTTTAATCTATGGTGCAATTTTAATGTTGCTATGCGATACTATAGCTCAACTACCAAGTTCTGCTAATGTTTTGCCCATAAATGCTATTACAAGTATTATAGGGGCTCCAATAGTAATTTGGCTATTATTACGTAAAAGAAAAATGACGTTTTAATGGAAAAGGAAGAAGAACATATCACTTTAAATGTAAAAGATTTAGCAGTTGGTTATTCCTCTAAAAAGGAAAAAACAATTATAGCAAATAACATTAATTTTAACTTATATGAGGGTGAATTTACTGCAATAATTGGTGCAAATGGAATAGGGAAATCGACGCTTTTACGAACCTTAGGTACTATTCAGCCAAGTTTATCTGGGGAGATTGATTTAAATGACCAGGCGATAGAAAAGTACAATCCTTTGACACTAGCTGCCAAAATAAGTTTGGTGCTAACAGAGCCGATTGCCGCTAAAAGCATGACTGTAATTGAATTAGTTGCCTTAGGTCGTTCACCTTACACAAATTGGCTGGGCACATTAACAGAAACTGATACAGCAATAATAGAAAAATCGATAAAACAAGTTGAACTAAATACACTACGAAACAAAAAATGTAACGAACTGAGTGACGGACAGTTACAACGAGTTATGATTGCAAGAGCATTAGCTCAGGATACCGCAATTATTTTATTAGACGAACCAACTACACATTTAGATTTATATCATAAAGTCCAAATTTTAAAATTATTAAAAACAATCGCCAAGGAAACCAAAAAGACGATAGTTTTCACCACTCATGAAATTGAAATGGCAATTCAGATGACTGACAAAATTTTAATACTCGATAATGATAGCAATCCTTTTGGCTCACCCAAAACATTAATTAGAGAAAAATCTTTTGAAAAACTATTTCCCGCGGATACAGTAGTTTTTAATGCTGATACAAATTCATTTAAAATAAGATAACCCAATCTCAACATAAAACTTAGGCATTCTTCTTTTTCAAAATCCCTTATCTTTACTTCGAATACATTATTAGAGAATGAACGAATATTTAATCTACCTTTTAATTGGGCTTATCTGCTTAACAATCGGCTATTTTATTGGAAATTATATAAATGCACTTAAAACAAAATCGGAACAAAGTGCCTTGCTTGAACGTGAGCAGCAATTAGGAAATAACTTAGCGGTTATTGAACAACGATTGCGAGATGCTGAAGAACATAAAATGCATTTACAGGCTGATAAAGAACAATTAGGAAATCAAATTGTTCGAAATGAAGCTGATATGGCAAACCTTCAGTTAAAAAATAGAGAACAAAAAGAAGAAGTTGAAAGACTACAAGAAAAGTTTACCAAAGAATTTGAGAATCTTGCCAACAAAATTTTAGACGAAAAAAGCAACAAATTCACGGAACAAAACCAAAAGAATATTAAAAACATTCTAAATCCACTTCAAGAAAAAATATTGCTTTTTGAAAAAAAGGTAGAGGAAAGTAGAAAGGAAAATTATGGAATACATCAAGCCTTAAAAGAACAACTTTTAAACCTCCAGAACCAAAATTTAAAAATAACCCAAGAGGCTGAAAATCTAACCAAGGCACTTAAGGGTGATAGTAAAATGCAAGGAAATTGGGGGGAATTGGTTTTGGAACGTGTACTTGAAAAATCGGGACTTGAAAAAGATCGGGAATATTTGGTACAACAAAGTTTTACCTTAGAAGATGGATCCCGTGTTTTACCTGATGTTATTATTAATTTACCGGATGGCAAAAAAATGGTTGTCGATTCCAAAGTATCGCTTACGGATTATGAGCGCTATGTAAATGCTGAAGATGAATTAAAAGACAAATTTTTAAAAGATCATATTAATTCGCTTAAAAAACATGTTGATCAACTTTCCGCTAAAAAGTATGAGGACCTTTATGAAATGGAAAGTCCAGATTTTGTATTAATGTTTGTACCAATCGAACCTGCATTTGCCGTTGCCATAAATAACGACAATGTCCTTTATAACAAAGCATTTGAACAAAATATTGTAATCGTTACTCCATCAACATTATTAGCCACTTTACGCACTATTGATAGTATGTGGAATAATGAAAAACAGCAACGAAATGCGATTGAAATTGCGAGACAGGCTGGTGCATTATACGACAAGTTTGAAGGCTTTGTTGGCGATCTTACCAAAGTAGGCAAAAGGTTAGATGATGCTAAAAGCGAATATAAAGGTGCTATGAATAAATTAGTTGATGGTCGTGGAAACATAATTACAAGCATAGAAAAATTAAAAAAAATGGGTGCAAAGGCAAAAAAGTCTATTCCTGATGCATTTTTAAAACGTGCTGAAGAAGGAGATTTTGATGAAGAACCAAGGTTACTTTAATTTCTGAATGTATATTACTGCACTAAAAGCTAACAATAGCTATTTTGAAATAAAAACTACAACATGAAGAAAGTATTACTTCTTGGTTTATCCTTATTATTAGTTGCCATAGCAGCGTATTATGCCTTTATTTATTTTGTGCCATATAGCCAAGGTTATCGCTCTGGGGAGTTAATTAAATTTAGCAGTAAAGGAGTATTAGTTAAAACCTGGGAAGGTGAAATTAGTCAGGGTATTTCTGGAGCTCAAATTTTCTCATTTTCCGTATTAGATAAAGAGAAAGACGTAATTCAAAAATTGAAAGATTACCAAGGCAGATACGTTAAAATAACTTATGTTGAGCGTTATGCAACTTTCTTTTGGTTAGGTGATAGTAATTATTTTATTACAGAAGTAGTTGAAGAAAAATCTCCACATTTTAATAAGTAACAATGCAAAAATTTAAATCAGCAAAAGAATCGAATGTATCAATTACAGAATTGATGCTTCCCTCCCATTCAAATTTCGGTGGCAAAGTGCATGGTGGTCATATTCTAAATTTAATGGATCAAATCGCTTTTGCGTGCGCCTCCAAACATTCGCAATGTTATTGTGTTACTGCATCTGTAAACCGTGTAGATTTTCTATCACCAGTAGAAGTTGGAGAATTAATAACATTAAAGGCATCAATTAATTATACAGGTAGAACTTCGATGGTTGTTGGGGTTCGTGTTGAATCTGAAACTATTACCACTGGAAAAAAGAGACACTGTAATTCTTCTTATTTTACCATGGTTGCAAAAGATGCTAATGGAAAGAACATTCCTATTCCTGGTTTATTAGTAGATAGTGAACAAGGTATTAGAAGATACTCGAGAAGCAAATACCGAAAAGAATCGGCCTTTGATCGTGATAACAAATTCGACTCTAATAATTTTAAAGTAGAAGAATTTTTAGAACTACTAAAAACCGAAAATGTTAAGATTGAGCTGAAGTAACCTTTGCGGCTGCAGCTTCGTCTAAAAACCACTCTAAATTTCCTTTTGTAGGCACAACTAAACTAGCAGGATACATTGTAGCTAAATCCTTGTTATTAAGAATTTCATATACCCTTTCTGTTTTGCTTTCTCCAGTAACTAAAAAAGCAACAGTTTCGGCATTATTAATTAGTTGTCCCGTAATAGTGATTCTTTTTTGCCCACTTACAGGATGTTCAGCCACTTCACAATAATTTTCCGAATTCCACAATTCTATTTGATTTGGAAAAATTGAAGCAGTATGGCCATCATCTCCCATCCCAAGAATAACTAAATCAAATGTTGGTATTCCATTGGTTTTAGGCAAGACGATATTTAAAAATTGACTGTAATGCTCTGCCTCGTAGCGCGGACCATTCTCCCCTTTAATTCTGTGGATATTTAATTCTGGAATATCAATCTTCGATATCAAGTGATTGTATGTCATTTTATAATTACTCTCATCATCATAGGGCCAAACACAACGTTCGTCACCCCAATATAAATGTACTTTTGCCCAATCTATTGCAGTTTTATGATTAGCTGCTAACTCATCAAAAACGATTTTTGGAGTACTGCCTCCGGATAAAGCAATATGAACTACTGGTTTTGATTTACAGATTTCTACAAAATAGTTAGCAAAATTTTTGGCTACTTCTACTTTGGAACTCGATACATTTAAAGTCATGTTATTTTAAGGAGGATTAGTTGGTATACTATTTAAGTACGCAAAAACCGGGATCATCGGCTAAGTTCGCACTAGGATTTCTCCACATAGCAACACCATCAATTAGGTCATCTGCGTTCTCAGGCCCCCAAACACCGGCAGAATAGCCATAAACTTTAGCATCAGAATTTTTCCAAAAATTTAAAATAGGATCAACAAATTCCCATGCCGCTTCTACTTCATCAGCACGAGCATATAGTGTAGCATCACCTTGCATAGCATCGAGCAATAGCCTTTCATAGGCTGTCATCACATAAGTATCTGCCAAACTAGAATAATAAAAATCAAGATTTGCACGCTCTACTCTAAATCCTTGTCCAGGTACCTTCACCCCAAATTTTATTAAAACACCTTCATCTGGTTGTATTCTAATAACTAATTTGTTGTCTTTATCAATAATACCTGATTCCTTAAAAATTTGATGATGCGGAGATTTAAAATGAATAACAACTTCAGTTACTTTAGTGGGCATTCTTTTGGCTGTACGTACATAAAATGGCACATCGGCCCAACGCCAATTATCTACAAAAAATTTAATTGCAGCATAGGTTTCTGTAGTTGAATTTGGATCTACGCCTTCTTCCTCTCGATATCCTTTTACATTTTCACCATCAATAACAGAGGCAACATATTGTCCTCTTATCGTATTTTCATGTAAAGTTTTATCATCGGTCATTACCCGTAAAGATTTTAAGGCCTTTACCTTCTCATTTCTAATTTCCTCTGCATTAGATCCAATAGGTGGCTCCATAATTATTAAGGAAACTATTTGAAGTAAATGGTTTTGAAACATATCTCGAAGGGCACCAGAATTATCGTAATAACCACCCCGTTTTTCTACACCTACACTCTCTGCATTAGTTACCTCCACATGACGAATATAATTACGATTCCATAGCGGTTCGAAAATACTATTTGCAAAACGAGTCACTAAAAGATTTTGAACTGTTTCTTTTCCTAAGTAATGATCTATTCTAAAAATTTGTGGTTCTTTAAAATATTTATGTAGCGCAATATTTAGTTTTTTTGCAGTTTCTAAACTATAACCAAAAGGCTTTTCAACAATTATTCTTTTCCAACCCTTATCTTCATTATGTAGCCCTTGATCATAAATATTTTTTGCCAACGACTCATAAATAGCAGGTGGTACAGAAAAATAAAAAATAAAATTATCATCGGTTCCAAATTCCCCATTCATCTTTATTATTCGTTCATTTAAACAACTATAATCTTCTTTTAGCGGATGATAAAACAGTTTATTACAAAATCCTGAAATAAAATCTTTATCAACATCCTTTAATTCTTCTTCTAGGTATTTACTTTCTTCAACTACTTTTTTACGAAAATCATCATCAGACCAAGCACTTCTACTAGCTCCTAAGACCACGTAGTTTTCAGGTAAATGATTACCCTTGTATAAATTATAAATAGCTGGTATTAGTTTTCGAGCAGTTAAGTCACCTGATGCTCCAAAAATGATAAGCATTTGATTTTCGGTTTTATCCATTTACATGTTTGTTTAATATTCAACTACAAGATTGATTTAAATATAACTAACCTTATGGAGTTTAAAAGAACTAAATCCGGATATTTTAATTTAATTTTGAGTTCATTCAACTTTCAAGAAATATATTATGGAGCATACGTACGATTTTGGATTGGTAGGTTTAGGTGTCATGGGACGCAATTTTATTTTAAACGTAGCCGACAACGGTTTTAAAGCCTATGGAAATGATTTAGATGCTGAAAAAGTAAATGCTTTAATAGCAGAAGGTGGTGATACAAATCGTGTAAACGCTTCCACGGATTTAAAAACATTTGTTGACTCTTTGTCATCTCCTCGTAAAATTATGTTGCTCGTACCTGCAGGTAAGGTTGTTGATATTGTTATCGAAAGTTTACTTCCGTTATTAAATAATGATGATATTATTATTGATGGTGGAAATTCTTTTTTCACCGACACAGATCGTAGAGAAGCCTATTTACAGGAAAAGGGAATTCACTTTTTTGGCTCTGGAGTATCAGGAGGAGCTAAAGGCGCAAGACTAGGACCAAGTATTATGCCAGGTGGTAATAGAGAAGCTTACCAACATGTAAAACCTATTTTCGAAGCTGTAGCAGCAAAAGCACACGGCGAACCGTGCGTGGCATATCTTGGACCAAAATCGGCTGGAAATTACGTTAAAATGGTTCACAATGGTATTGAATATGGTCTAATGCAATTAACCTCTGAAATATATGATTTACTAAAAAAAGGTGGTGAATATTCGAACGAATTGCTGCACCAAACCTATGCGAAGTGGAACTCTGGGCGTCTTCAATCTTTTCTAGTACAAATTACAGCAGAGATTTTTGAACAAAAAGACGAATTAGGCGAAGGAGATTTAATTGATAAGATATTAGATAAAGCCAAACAAAAAGGTACCGGTAAATGGACAAGTCAGAATGCAATGGACTTAGGTATACCTATTCCATCAATTGATATTGCAGTAAGCATGCGAGAAATTTCGGCCTTAAAAAATGAGCGTATTAAAGCAGATGCCTTATATAACAGACCTGAAATTACTCCTATGAACAAAGCTAGGTTAGGAACGTTAGCTGAAAAAGCACTTTTCTTTTCATTTATAATCACCTATGCTCAAGGATTGCATCAATTATCAGATGCTTCTAAGGAATACGGATATGAATTGGATATGGCTGAAATTGCTAAAATATGGAGAGCAGGTTGTATTATACGAGCTGGATTATTAGGTGATATTATGCAGGCTTTTCAAGAAGATAATTCCTTACCTAACCTTTTATTGTCGCCGCGTTTTGTTGAAAAAGTGCAAGACACTGTTGATGCAGCTCGAGAATTAGTGAGTTATGCCTCGCAAAATGGTATTGTTGTACCCGGACTTTCGAATTCACTTACTTATTTTGATGCGTATACATCTTCGCGACTACCCTTGAATTTAATTCAAGCGCAACGCGATTATTTTGGCTCTCATACTTATGAAAGATTAGATCGTGAAGGAATATTCCATACCGAATGGGAATAGTAAATATAAATTTTTACGTTTTACTCAAAGGTATTTACAGCTGTCTCTGGAAGATTAGTTCCTGCTAGATTTATTTGGTTCTTTAAATAAATCGCTTCCACAATTTTATGCAAATCAGGAATTACAGTTCTGGCGATTGGTGAATTACTATTTAATAGTACACAAATACCTATATCAGCTGCAGGGTAAACAGCAATTTCATTTCTAAAACTATTTACGCTACCACCGTGATGCCAGATGGTTTGTTGCTTCTGAGTAATTTCATCTTTAAACTTATGAATACGCCATCCGAAACCGTAATAAGATGCCAAATGTCCTGGCCACCGTTTATAGTATTTTCTACCAATATTAATATCAACTCGCGGTTTAAATACTTCAGCTAATGCCGATTTCTCTAATACCTCTGGATTATGACCTAATAAAAAGCGCATCCATTTTGCCATATCTAAAGCACTAGCATTTACACCACCTGCTGCAATTGCATTATCATAATGATCATTCAACTTTTTACTTCGCCAACCTCTTCTAGTTTTAGAATGCGGTACAGCAACATTTTTATTACTAATTAATGTTTCGTAATCGGTACTTGCAGAACACATTCCTAAGGGTTTAAAAAATCGTTTTTCTAATGAAACACCAATATCGTTACCTGTAATTTTTTTTGTGACTTCACCAGTAAGGGCGAACATAGCATTTTGATAACTATACATCTCTCCAGGTTTAGTAATAGGAGTAACTTCGTTAAAACGACCAGCAATTTTTTCTAATGGAATACCTGCTTCAACAAGATTCGTAAAACTATGATAAGGTGTTCCTGAAGTGTGCGATAAAATATGTGATAATTTTATCTCCTCAGTATTACTTTGACTACCTAATTGAAACTGCGGCAAATAATCACTCACTCTATCTTGCCAACTTAGTTTACCTTCATTCTTAAGTTCGGCAGTTAAAACTCCTGTAAACCCCTTGGATAGTGAACCTAATCTAAAAACTGTTTCAGCATTTACTTTAGCCTTCGCATCAATATTTTTATTACCAAACCCACTAGAAAATAAAATCGAATCTCCTTTTACAATACTAACTCCTGCTCCAACTATATCTCCAGCTTTTAGAGCTTTTGAAAAATAAGTCGAAATAGCAACTTCTAATTCTTGTTGTTGTTCTTTATAAATACGAGACGCTTCAGCTCTTAGTGCAAACTGTTCGTTATCAATAAAATTTGCAGTATCCAATTCTTTAGAAACCGGTTTGTGGCCACTAAGAACTAGTAGAAATAAAAGTAACATTGTTGAAAACGTAAAAACGACTAGTATTTTAAATCGTCGCATAGGTTAAGCTTTTTTTGATCTGGTTGTAAACTTTATTTTAGGGCTATATTACTTTATAAACGGTTGATTCTACTTAATATTTTATTAAATTATCCGCATATAATCCATTATACATATGAAAACCCAATTCTTTTTAATTGCCATCTTCATTTTACCATTCCTAATTTCGGCACAATCCGGAAAAATTAATAAATCTATTAGTGCCGAACAAATGATTGAAACTATTATTGCTAAAACAGAAGCAACCAAAGTTACCAATACCGTAGATATCATAAAAGCTGGTAATCCAAATGAAAAAGTAAAAGGTATTATTACATGTATGTTTGCTACTATGGATGTATTTAGAGCTGCAGTAGCTAAAAATTGCAATTTAATAATTACGCATGAGCCTTTGTATTACAATCATTTAGATAGTTCAGAGAATTTTGAAAATGACCCTGTTTATTTAGAAAAAAAGAAATTCATTGACGATAATAAATTAGTGGTGTGGCGGTTTCACGATTATATTCATCGTATAAATCCAGATGGTATAATTTCTGGAATGGTTGAAAAACTTAATTGGGAAAAAAATCAATCTACCAATAATCCTTATGCATTTAGTTTTAAAAAAATAGCATTAGGCAAATTTTTAAAAAGTATAAAAACTGCTTTTCCTGATAATGCTTTTCATGTGGTAGGAGATTCTACAATGAACTTAACAAATGTGGTTATGGTTCCAGGTGCTTCCGGTACTATGGCTCAAATTGGTCAATTAAGAAAAAGTGATGTAGATGTTGTCATCGCTGGAGAAGTTCCACAATGGGAAACTTACGAATATGTCAGAGATGCAAATTTACAAGGTCGAAAAAAAGCCATTGTTTTTATTGGTCATATTAATTCTGAAGAAAGCGGAATGAAATTTTGTGCAGATTGGTTAGGTGAATTTATTTACGATATACCTATACATTTTGTAGAATGCGGGTCTTCTTATTGGAGTTATTAATGGGTTCTATAAATCAAATTATAATCCATTTCAATTATGAATAAAAAAGTAGGAAACACTTTTAAAAACTACCCTACTCCTACCGAAGCAAATTTATGGTTAGAATATAGTACTGATAAAACAATATTCAAACTCTGGTCTCCTACTGCTGATGCTGTTAAATTAAATTTTTACAAGAATGGGCATGGTGGTAAAAAACTCAAAAGTCATTCACTTAAATTAACTACAAAAGGTATTTGGGCAATTGAACTATTGGGAAATTTAGAAGGCATATACTACACCTATCAAATTCAAATAGCAAACAAGTGGTTGAACCAAACCCCCGGTATTTACGCTAAAGCCGTAGGTGTAAATGGAGAACGTGCCATGGTTTTAAATTTAGAAAAGACTAACCCAATCAATTGGCCTTCAGACAAAAGACCACAAATAAAATTCTCAAATGAAGCCATCATTTATGAGTTACATATTCGTGATTTTACAATTTACCAAAAATCTGGTTCTTCCACTCCAGGAAAATATTTAGGACTTGTTGAAGAAAATACAAAAGGCCCACATGGAATTAAAACTGGCATTGCCCATTTAAAGGATTTAGGCATAACACATGTTCATTTACTACCAACTTTTGACTTTTATTCAATAGATGAATCGAAATTAGAAAATCCGCAATACAATTGGGGTTATGATCCGCAAAACTATAATGTACCAGAAGGTTCTTTTGCTACAGATCCATTTAATGCTGCAGTTAGAATTCAAGAGTTCAAAAAAATGATATTGTCGTTTCACAATCATGGTATTGGAGTAATCTTAGATGTAGTATATAACCATACAGGCCAAACTGAAATATCAAATTTCAATAAAGAAGTCCCTGATTATTATTATCGAAAGCTTAAAAATGGAGCGTATTCTAATGCATCCGGATGTGGCAACGAAACTGCATCGGAGCGTTTAATGATGCAAAAATTCATAATCGAATCTGTCACTTATTGGGCAAAAGAATATCACATTGATGGTTTTCGGTTTGACTTAATGGCAATTCACGATATTAAAACCATGAATGAAGTTAGTACTACGCTAAAAAAAATAAATAAAAATATAATTCTTTATGGTGAAGGCTGGACAGCTAATAATTCTACCTTACCCAAAAAAAACCAAGCATTAAAAACCAATATTAAAAAAATGCCTTCTGTTGCCGCTTTTTGCGATGAGTTAAGAGATGGACTTAAAGGTTCGGTTTTTAAAGAAAAAGAAACTGGATTTGTTAGTGGAAAAACAGATATAGAAGAAAGTATAAAATTTGGAATCGTTGGTGCTATAAAACATCCTCAAATTAATTATAAACTAGTAAATTACTCAGATGCTCCGTGGGCAAATAATCCATGGCAATCAATTTCATATGTTTCTTGTCATGACAATCATACACTTTACGACAAGCTAAAAATTTCAAAACCAAAAGCTTCCGAAAAAGAACTTATTGCTATGGACAAACTAGCCAATGCTATAGTTTTAACTGGGCAAGGAACACCTTTTCTACATGCGGGAGCAGAATTTTTACGGACCAAAAATGGAGAAAACAATTCGTACAATTTACCAGATGACATAAATCAAATTGATTGGAATCTAAAATTAAAAAATTTTGAAGTATATAATTATTACAAAAATTTAATTGCCTTTCGAAAAAAACATCCTGCCTTTAGAATGACCACAGGAGAGGAAGTTCGAGCGAATTTAGAGTTTAAAAAAACAGAAAAAGGATTAGTCAGCTACATAATTAAGAACAATAGTAATGGAGATATTTATAAAAACATTCTGGTAATTTATAATGCCCGAAAAAAGGAAGTAAATTACAAGCTAAAAGACAAATGGCAAATTGCTATTTCTGGTAACAATTTCTATTTAGATGAAATTAAAAGCTGTAAAACCCAAATTAAAGTAGCACCGATTTCTATGTCGATTCTTTATCAAAAATAAATTTAAATGAAATCAACTTCCCTAATAAATTTAATTTTCCTTTTGTTAATTACGATTAACGTAAATTCTCAAGAGGATGCATTTAGTAAATATGAAACCAATGAATTTCAGTTTAAAGGAAAAAATGCAAAAATTGTAATTCCAACTAAAGCTAATGAAGAACGTTTATGGGTATGGCGCGCTCGTTTCTGGGGGCACGAACCCCAAACAGATTTAGCATTGTTGGAAAAAGGGTTTCATATTGTTTATGTAGATGTAGCCGGGCTTTTTGGAAATAAAGAAGCTGTTACATTATGGAATGAGTTTTACGCCTATCTATTAAAAGTGTATGACCTTAATTCAAAAACAGTTTTAGAAGGATTGAGTAGAGGTGGATTAATTATTTACAATTGGGCGAGTCAAAATACGGACAAAGTATTTTGTATTTATGCCGATGCTCCCGTTTGCGATATTAAAAGTTGGCCAGGTGGACTTTATGCTGGACAAGGAAGCGATAAAGATTGGCAAGAATGTTTAAAGGTCTATGGCCTAAATGAAAAGTCTGCCCTAGAATTTACTGACGTTCCTATAAATAATGCAGTTAAAGTTGCTGAGGCAAACATTCCAGTTTTACATGTTTGTGGAGGGGCTGACATTGTAGTACCGTATAAAGAAAACACAGCAAAACT
>NZ_JBDVFA010000079.1:0-8178 GCF_039941195.1 Aurantibacter sp.
TTCAGGAACATCTCGCTTCCCTACCTTGTAGGGACGAGGCTAATCTTACTATGATTCAGATTAAGCGGCAAGAGCGTAGTTATTATCGCCAATTAAAAGTGTGAAAAATGAGATTAACGAGCTGTTTCCCAGCGCTCGACATGCTTACATTACCATTGGTCTCGCTGTCAAAACCAGTCGGCCCCATAATGTTAAAGAACTTTTTTATAGCGTTCGAGCGGGCTATTCACTGTATTTTTTTAATACCATCTCGAGCATACTCGAGCACTATTAAAAAGATGCCGCTGTTATCCCTAACGCAACCTTGATTTAAAAAAGGATAGCAAAGGTACACAATTCAAGCACTAAAAGACCCCACAATCTTTTGTCAAGCTTAAAAGCTTGTGTACCCTCACTATTCATAGTATTTTTGAACAAAAGCCGTACCAAAGATGAAAGTCAAATTCGGAATTATTAAAGAACGCAAAACACCGCCAGATAGGCGTGTAGTTTTGTCACCTCTGGCATGTCAAAAAATCATATCAACTTTTGAAGATGCTGATATTATTGTTGAGCCATCAGATATTCGAACGTTTTCTAACGAGGAATATGTAGAAAAAGATATAAAAGTAGCATCAAAAATGAAAGAATGCGATGTGCTTTTGGGGGTGAAAGAGGTGCCGATTAAATCTTTAATTCCGAATAAAAAATTTTTCTTTTTTTCACATACGATTAAAAAACAACCGTACAATCGAAAGTTGTTACAAGCTATTCTAAAAAAGAATATCGAAATGTACGATCATGAGGTTATTACTAATCAAAAAGAACAACGTTTGGTTGCCTTTGGTAGATATGCTGGTATTGTAGGTGCGTACAATGGTTTTCGTGCGTACGGACTCAAATTTAAATTATACAAGCTACCTAAGGCACAGACTTTAACTGATCAACAAGCATTAATTGCTGAGCTCAAAAATATAAAGTTACCGAACATAAAAATACTGTTGACAGGAAAAGGTAGGGTAGGTAATGGAGCTAAAGAAATGTTGGACGCCATGGGTTTGCAACAAGTGTCTGTAAAGGAATATTTAGACCTAGATTTTAAAAAGCCTGTATGCTGTCAAATAGATGTTTCCGATTATAATAAACGAAAAGATGGTACGCGAGGCACAATGTCTGACTTTTTCGAAAATCCGAAAGAATATGAATCTACTTTTTTCCGTTTTGCTAGGGTAACCGATTTTTATATTGCAGGTCATTTTTATGGTGATGGTGCCCCCTATTTATTTACTAGAGAAGACGCTAAACATCCCGATTTTAAAATACAAGTAGTTGCTGATATCAGTTGTGATATTGATGGGCCAGTAGCAACAACCATTCGTGCTAGTACCATAGAAAAACCAATTTACGGTTATAATCCACAAAAAGAGGAGGAAGCTAATTATAGAAATAAATCTTCTATAGCCGTTATGGCAGTAGACAATTTACCCGCTGAGTTACCACGGGATGCAAGTAACGGTTTTGGCGATGCATTTGTGAAAAATGTTATTCCTGCTTTTTTTAATAACGATAAAGATGGAATTCTAGAACGTGCTCGAATGACCAAAAATGGTAAGCTAACCAAGCGTTATTCTTATCTGAATGATTATGTAAAAGGTTGATGAATTCTACGGTTGATTTTATTTTTTCTGAATGGTGGCTCACCTTTGTGTTTACTTTTTTGTTTTTTATGGTACTTTATTTTGGAGGTATATTCTTTATGAATTCCATATTAGATAGTTTGAAGAAGAAAAATACGATAAAGCCTATTGTTAATTTTAGAAAACAAGGACAAGAAGAAATCGAAATCAAACACTCACTGAGAAGTATTTTGGTTTTTGCATTGCAGGCAATTCCCTTACAGTGGCTTTATGCAAATGGATATTTTCATTTTGGACAAAACGAAATTTTGAACTTATTCTGGGAAGTTCCTGTATTATTCTTATGGAACGAAATATATTTTTATGCCTGTCATTGGTTGTTACATCAACCACCTTTTTTTATGAAGGTGCATTATATCCATCATGCATCCCGCGAACCTACGCTATACTCCGTTTATAGTTTTCATTGGTTTGAGGCTTTCCTTTTAGGAGCCGTTATTTTTTTGCCGTTGCTTATATATCCCTTTCATATTATATCCGTTTTAAGTTTGCCAGTGATGAGTATTTTGTTGAACTTTTTGGGGCATTGGAATCATGAAGGCGAAACAAAAAAAAGTCCAGACTATTTAGGAAGATTTACTTTTCGACATACAATGCATCACAAATGGAGTAAAGGTAATTTCGGATTTATGCTGCCCTACCTTGATATGATTTTTAATACTACCACCCCAAAAAATAAAATGAAATGAGTACACCTGTTTATATAAACGCTATCGGTAAATTTTTACCCGGTAAGGCAATCTCGAATGATGAGATGGAAGAATATCTCGGGCTGATTAATGGTAAAACTTCACGAAGTAAAAGCAGAATGCTTACTCAAAACGGAATTAAAAATCGATTCTATGCGTTGGACAAAAATCAAAATTCTACGGAATCGGTTTCTGGAATGACCGCAAAAGCGATTCAAGATTGTCTAAATAAAAATAAAACTCCCAAAGAGGAAGTTCAGTTTTTAAGTGCGGCTACTACACAAGGCGATTTGCCCATTCCTGGTTTTGCTAGTATGGTACATGGTGAATCAGAATTACCAGTTTGTGGAATTTCGAGCCACCAAAGTGTTTGTGCTGCAGGTATGATGGCCATAAAAAACGGATTCATGCACGTACAATCTGGTGAAACAAATAATGCAGTTGCTTGTGCAGGAGAGCAGCCCAGTAGAATGTTCAAAGCTTCTCGTTTTGAAAATCAAAAGGCGATTGTTGAGAATGGCACCCTTCCACTAGAAACAGATTTTTTACGATGGATGCTTTCTGATGGAGCAGGGGCTTTTTTATTAGAAAATAAACCTAAAAAAGATGCTATTAGCCTAAAGATAGAATGGATTGAATTAAAGTCGCATGCGTCACTTTTCGAACCTTGTATGTATACCGGCATGAATAAAACTGCTGAAGGAGAACAAGGAAAATCTTGGATAGATTACGATAGTTTTTCTGCTGCAGATGAAGCTGGAGCAATCAATCTAAAACAAGATATTCGTTTGGTGAATAATATCGTTGGGGTTGGAGTTCAACATTTTTTTCAACTCATTGAAGATGGCAAAATGGACCCGAAAAATTTAGACTGGTTGTTATGTCATTATTCTTCAGAGTATTTTAAACAGCCTATTCTTGATCTTTTGAAAAAAGGGGGCGTAACAATACCGGAAGAAAAGTGGTTTACAAATTTACATTCAAAAGGAAATACCGGTGCTGCTTCCATATTTATAATGTTGGAAGAATTATTGTATCATGGTAATTTAAAAGACGGACAAAAAATTCTTTGTATGGTGCCTGAGAGTGGTCGTTTTATCACTTCTTTTATGATGCTGACTGTAGTTGGTCCAACAAGTGAGAAAAAAGAACTACCACTAAGTACAGAAGATGAAATTCTAGCTCCAGCCATAACAACGGAGGGTAAGCCAATTCAAGAATGGTTGGTTAGAGGATTGACATCGGTTTGGGTAGATTTTGAAAATGATTTACGTAGTGCTCCTATTATTAAAAAAATATATAACGGAACTATTACTTTGGAAGAATATAGATTGCTACTTTTAAACTTAAGACAGCAAGTAGTAGATGGTTCACAATGGATTGCCAGAGCAGCTTCTAATGTAAGTATGGAGTATTTTGATGTGCGTTCTGCATTTATATCACATTCAAGAGATGAGCATCGTGATTATCAAATGTTAGAAAAAAACTACATCAATTGCGGAGGAGATAAAGATGATCTTTATGCAGGAGAAAAGAATGTTGGTAGTGAAGCCTTAAGTGCATTTATGTTTCATACCGCAAGTAAACCTAATCCATTCGATTTACTTGGCGCAATGTTTATTATCGAAGGGCTAGGAAATAGAATTGCTGGAAAATGGGGTAGGGCCGTTCAGCAATTATTAAATTTGAACGAAGATCAAGTTTCTTTTTTTACGTATCATGAAATTAGTGATAGTAATGAAAATCATTTTGAAAGATTTGAGATCGCTATAAACTCTGATGCACTCACCGAAGAATTGGTGAAAAGAATTTTAAAAACAGCAAAAGTTGTAGCTAAATTATATCGCATGCAATTGGCCGAAATAGGGAATTATTAAATCGTTTCGTTAAAAGTGAATTATGCTACACACAAGTGAATATTTTGATACATTAGAAAATAATCCAAAGGATCCGAGTCACTGGCATACCTTGTATTTGGATAAGAGTATACCTTTTAGTGATGATGCTAAAGCTGCTTTTCTTTTTGATTCTGGAAGAAAATCGCGGCAATATTTATTGCCATTTGTACGTGTAGTAGCCCGATTATTTATAATCCTGATGCAAATGTTTAAAGCGGTTTCCCCAAATTTGGTAAACGCTCCAAAGATGTTGCATAAATCATTATATCTAGGGATGAAGTATATGATTAGTCCGGAGGCGAATTATTTGATATTACGACATTTTTATTTGGGGTCCGAAGTTTTAAAATTCATTAAAGACAATGTAGAAGGTGCGGAAAATATTCCTATGAACCCTTTAAAACCACTGTCAGTAAATGATGTTCGGGATAATTTGTTTATTGATCATGATTTAAATCTTTATAATTTTATCATCAATCTAAACAAGGCTATTGCAGAAAAAGGCTTAAAAGTAAAGCCTATTGAACAGCCTGATTTTAGCTCAATAACTGAAGGTGAAATTCCTTTTTATAATTTTCGTGATAAATGGTCAAATTTTATGGATTTGTCGACAGCCATTGAAATTTTTACACCTGTTTATCAATTTTTTCTAACCGATAACGATTTTTGGCGGGCTAGTAATTCATTGCAACTTGATGAGGTAATCGGTATCTATGCAACTACGATCATGGACTGTCCCGAAAAATTAATTGGCCTGAATAATAAACATCCTATGATACCATTGCCAACTTATGGGGCTGCTTTTCGGTTGACACTTCATGGTCTTTCAACAGAAATATTACATGGACTATTGGTAGGTGCGAAAAAGGCTATGGAAAGTGCTACCCTATAAGATTTTTCGAAGACTTAAATTTAATTAGAAAACAATCCGTAAAAAAAGCAAATACAATTCCGAATGTATATGCTATCAGGTCTTGAATACTAAAGGTATTTCCGAAGATTAAATTAGCCCATTTATTATGTTTTAGTCCAATAAGGTTTAAAAAGTCTGTAAGCTGCAAAAACTCTATTATATACGCAAAAATCAAAGTTACCAATGCAATGGTGATAGATTTTATGTTTAGAAAACTTTTAAAGAAATAATAAAGTAAAATCACTACTATAAAATCGCCTACGGTGTGCCTAATGAAACCGTCTTTTAATGTTGCTGCAATCAAAATTTCTATGGCAAAGAGCACTATAAAAGCGAAAAAGTAGGTGTTATTATAAGTTGTTTTCATAATCTTTTCAGTAGAAGATAAGTTCAGTAATAGTTACTTACTTTCAGTAGTATTGTGTTTGGTATTTATTCGTAATGCAGATTGCATTAATAAAAATAGTATCCATAGTAAGCCGCCAAATGCTATGGTTATTGCCCATACTTTGGGTTCAGTTAAACTAATTCTAATTTGTTCGAATAGATACAAGGGCTGGGTCAAAAAATCCCAAGAATTAAAACGAAGAAACCGTCCTAAATAAATTCCATATCCAGATAAAACAGATATTAAGAATATTGAAATATGTGCTTTAGTTTTAGAAGACTCATTTTTAATATAAACGTACATATCTAGTAAAGAGAGTAGTCCTAGTAATAATCCATTGAGAGCAAAAACAAAAACTAGGAATAAATCGAGCCATTTTAAAATAGAATTATGATCATGAAGATGTATTAAATCGGTAATGATATAGGGGCTGTTTGGCAAGAAGAGTAACCAAGTAACAAATAAAAGTATCTTTTGAGGTTTTGAATTTTTCCAAGTAGAATAATATTTCATTACCTGAGTAATAAAAAATGGAATCGCTGCTAAAAAAAGATTCCACACTAGAAAAGTATAAAAATAACTATGTGTTATTTTTATGCGAAATAGAAGTAAAAGAAAAGAAAATGCTGTTGCTAAACACAGGTTAAAATAAAGGTTGCGATGTTTTCTGAAAACTGTATTAATTAAATTCATAAGATTAGTTATTTAAAAAGTAGCTAAATAATAGTGCCAATGGAAAGTTTAGAGATACAAGGATTATTGTTAAGACATGCTCGTGTAAATCTTTAAAATTTGCCAAAGTATTTACCAAAAGTATAAGCAGTATTAGCAATGTAATTGGTATGTAAAGGACTATTAGAACAATTCCTACAGTGAATAGTATATCATCTTTGGTAAATAGCATCACAAGCGTAAATAAGGTTCCAATTAGAAAACTTATTCCAGCAATACGTACTGCAATCCGATTCCATTTATATTTGAATAGTTGTATCATTTGTTAGTATTTACTATTTGATATATCGTGTATTCTTGCCATGTTTTTTCGGCTTGATCTTCTAAGAAATCAGCATGTTTTTTCTGCACAATTTCCTTTAATTCACTATTTATTCTATGAGGATAATCGTTAGCATAATTAAACAGTTGTTCACTATTATTGGCTCCTAAGTCAGTCAGATAAAAAATATCTGGTTTTTCGATTGCACTTAGATTAAACCAGGTAATAGTTTTGTCCCACGGAATTGCTGCACTGATAAAAAGCATTGTAAAAATGGTGGCAATATTTGTTCGTAAGAGAAAAGTGAAGCTTCTAATTTTGACAATCTTTAGATAAGCAGTAATTAGTCCAGTTAAGGTTAGCAGTAGATAGATAAAGACACCAATTCGTTTGTAGGTTAAACCCAGTGCTTCTATGTAGAGATGATTTTTGTACCATGTAAATACTACTAGAGTTATGTTTAGCACAATCCACAGATAGGTTAATGATTTAATGCGTTGGTTTTTTTTATAAAAATTTAGGTTGCCTCTAAAAAAATAAAGAATAAGAGCAATAGCGCATACAATTGAAAACATTAAAGCATAAACCCCTTGGTGAACAGATTGTGAGTATTCTGAATTTGTAATTTTAGTATTTTGGAGCAAGTAAATTACATCTGTAACTAGAAAGAAAACTAAAAGCAAGTTTAGAGAGAAAAATATAATACTGCCCAGTGTACTTTCACTTTCCAGTTTTTGTTTTTCTCCAATTAGAACTAATTCTGTTGGTTTTTCTAAAAAGTTTGATTGCGATAAATCGAAAGCTATTAATTCTTTAGAATCAAAAGGACGTAAAATATGAAGAAATAATACATAACCTAAAAATGTAAAAAACAACCAAGGAATACTAATAAAATCAAGATTGATTTGTTCGATTAAGTTTTCAAAAACAGGATTCGCATTTCGATATAAAAGTCCAAAAGTAAAGAGTAAGAGTATTGCAACAAGGCCTCCTTTTATTCGATTAATTAGTTGAGGTGAAATGTCTTTTTCTTTTGGGTTCTCAGATTCGGTTCTGTTTTCTTTTAGCTGAATGTAGTTTGCTGCCGAAGAAATAAAGAGTGTAATGCAACCTATGAGCCAAGAAATATATACTGAGGTTTTATGCGAAATAGATTTTCCTATAAATAGTAGTAACACCATAAAATGAACAAAAATTGAAAGAACAGAGGGGTTTATAAAAACAAAAACAGCACTGGCTATATAGCCTATTGCATATCGCCATGGAGTAGGTCTTATATTATTAATTGTTTTAACTAGTGTTACGATAACAATGGAAATTAATAAAAGATTAAGACCTAAACTTTTACTATAAAACAATAGGCTAAAGGCGAAGGCAGAAACGATTGATTTTACATGAATATTCATAACAATACTATTTAGATGGATAATTTTTTAAAGGGTAAATTTTTATTGAATTGTAAATACTGATTTAATATTTTCTAACGGTTGGGTTAAGAGTTTGTAAAAATTTATTTGATGAAAGCTTAGCGAGGTTTTTCCTTTTTTGTATTTGGTAAAGAAAAGTTTATAATAATCGGGGTAGAGTAGGCCGCCGATAAATATTACGGTGAATAGGTAT
>NZ_JBDVFA010000080.1:0-38076 GCF_039941195.1 Aurantibacter sp.
TATGGCTTTGTATGATGATGGAAGAATGTTGTCTTCTGATGAAAATTATTTCTTTTGGAGAGCATTGAATGTTGGAGTAGATCGTGCGCTATTCGCATTGGAATCTATGGATCGTGTTGACATGCCGGCTGAGGAGCAGCTAATATTAGAAGGAGAAACCAAAGCGTTACTTGCATTTTGGAGGTATTTATTAATAGAAACTTATGGAGCTAAGGATATCAGTGGTGGTGGCGCACATTTTGCAGAAACTGCTACAAGCGTTGTTAGTTTAGAAGGTAATCAAGTAAATGCAAGTGTGTTTTATGCTGATATTTTCAATAACATTGATGCTGCAATAGCCAATCTTCCAGACCCCAGTGATGTAACCTATGGAAAGCTTAATGTTGGAGTGGCAAAAGCGATGAAAGCAAAATTTTTAATGGGTTTGGCTGGGTATGAAGATGGCCTGATTTCCGAGGTAAAATCTTCATGGACTAAATCCTCTATTTTGTCTGAAGCGCGTGATTTGGCTTTGAGTGTTGTTAACGATTATGGCTATTCACTCGAGAGTGATTATGAGATGCTTTGGCATGTAGATAATCAGAAAAATAGTGAAGTAATTTTTGCAGCACAATTTACCGATGATAATCTTTTTAATGATACAGCATTTCCTTCAGCTGACAGAGGTAACGACCTACATTATTTTTGGGTTACCGAAATGCGTTTAAATATTGTAACTGGCGAACAAAATGTGCCTAATTCAGAACAGCATACCTTATGGTACGGGAAAAAGCAATCTTATATTATGCCCACACTTTATTACCTTGAAGCATTTGGAAATTATGACAAGAGATTAACAGGTAGTTTTTTAGATACATGGTTGCGATTGGCAGGTGATGATCCATTAGGGGTGCCAGTTATTCCAACTAAATCAACAGATACGGTACTTTATAAATCGTTTCAAAATCTAAGCCGTGATGAGTTTGATACATTTGCTGCAAGAGGTGTTGTGGCTTCGGGTATAAATCACATATATAATGATGGTGTTACCGCATATCCCACAGACGAATCTAACACGCCTATAGGTGCACCAACAGTAAATGGACGAAAAGGGTTTCATACATTTAAAAAACATTTGGATACCTCACGTGAAGATGCCAGAGACCGAAACGGAAACAAGGACTTTCCTTTTCTACGGTTAGCTGAAATGTATCTTATAGCAGCAGAATGTAATATAAGACTTGGTCAATCCGGGAGTGCTATACCTTATATACAAGCTATTCGTGAAAGAGCAAAAATGTCTGGATTTGAAAGTGAATTGGATATTTCCGCGAGTGACATGACCATGGAATTCATACTTGATGAATATGCACGTGAAACAGGTGGAGAACTTTGGAGGTGGTATTTACTCAAAAGAACGGGAACGTTGTTAACAAGGGTTGCTGATAAAAATCCAGATTACGCGACTGGTGGCTTAACCCAAATTAAAAATTATCATATAGTGAGACCTATCCCACAACAAGATATGGATGCCGTTGGAAACCCTGGAGTTTTCGTACAAAACGATGGGTATTAGTATTTAAGAAAAAACGGTAAAAAATGTTAGGAGAGGAGCTTATTTGGAAGTTTCTTTCCTCACTATTATTATTCGTAGAAGCTACTAGTAAGAAATTTTATTCCTAAATTTTTTCAGTCATGAGTTATATCCTTTCAAGATTCCATATTTGTTCTTCTTTAGTATTTTTTATGACACTATTTGCATGTACTAAACCAGAAGAGCCAAAACAACCCAATATTTTGTTTGTGATTAGTGATGATCAATCTTTTGCACACACTGGTTTTGCAGGGGCAAAATTTATTAAAACACCAGGGTTTGATAGGGTGGCTACGGAAGGAGTGTACTTCAAGAACTTTATGGCCAGTTCGCCAGGTTGTGCTCCTTCTCGTAGTTCAATAGTGACAGGACGTTATCCGTGGCAAAATGAACAATCAGGTCAGCATGCGTCCTCGTGGATGAAAAAATATGTGCCCTTTGTCGACGTTCTTAAGGAAAATGGCTATGCTACAGGAAAAACAGGTAAGGGAGTAGGACCATTTAAGTATGCCGAAAGTGAGGCAGATTCGTTATGGCGAAAGGAGGATGCGGCTGGACCAGATTATTCAGAAATTGTGTACGAAAGGAACGACTTATCAACTACAGGTTTACATCCAGAGAATTATTTTGAAAATTTTAAATACTTTTTAAACAACGCACGCGATACAAAACCTTTTTTCTTTTGGTTTGGGGCATATGAACCCCACTTGCCCTATGAAGCAGGTTCTTGGAAAGAAAACGGCAAAAATTTAAACGAGCCCAACATACCAAAATTCTTACCAGAATCAGAAATTGTAAGAGCCGATATTTTGGATTATTCGGTAGAAATTGAATGGTACGATCATCATTTGTCCAAAATGCTGGATTATCTTGAAAGTATCGGAGAACTCGAGAATACCATAATAATCGTAACCAGCGATAATGGCATGCCCTTTCCTAGAGCGAAAGCAAATGCGTATGAATATGGAATTCATGTGCCTTTTGCTGTTAGGTACCCACAGAAATTTCCAGGAGGGAGAGTGGTTGATGACCTTGTTGATTTTTCAGATGTAGCACCAACGATTTTAGATATTGTAAATGCCAAACCTTTAAGTATGCAGCCAATAAGCGGTAATAGTATATTGCCTACCCTCATCTCGGATGAGCAAGGGCTTGTCTCCGAAGAAAACAAATACGCCTTTTCGGGACGGGAGCGGCATTCGTCTTCCAGGCATGAAAATTGGGGCTATCCTCAGAGAGCTATTCGCAGTAACGATTTCATACTCATCTGGAATATGAAACCTGATAGATGGCCGGCTGGTGCGCCACAACGAATAAAAAATGATTCCCTAAACCAGTTGTATCCCGACTTAGGTATAGATTCTTTAGGCAACCACCATTCAGAGTGGGCCTTTACCGACATTGACGAAATACCTACTAAAGCATATATGGTTGAAGGTCACGATAATCCTTCAATAAGCAACTATCTAAGTCTTGCTGTAGATAAAAGACCCGAGTTTGAACTTTTTAATATCAATACTGACCCTGCATGCCTCGACAATTTGGTTGGAAAAAAAGAATTTCAGGATACAGAGGTGGAACTCAAAAATGCGCTTAAGAACAAATTGGTTGCAACTAAAGATCCTAGGGTAGTAGGACCCGATACTGAAATTTTTGACAGCTACATAAGATATAGCAAAATTAGAAATTTTCCGAACCCAAAGGACAACTAATGGCAAGGATAAATATTCACCTACCCCTAACCAAACCGACCATACTAATTCTTAGTTTGATCACTTTTTTCGGTTGTGAGCAACAATCCCCTATTACTATATTGAACATGGAGGATTTTATGGATAGCAATGTGAAAGATTTAACACCTATCGTAACAGAAGTATTGGAGAAGGCGAAGGATCAAAATGTAGAACGTATAGTTTTTCCAAAAGGTGTATACCATTTTTATCCTACGTATGCTAGGGATTTTTATTGCACCATTTCCAATAATGACAATGGAAAAAGGAGGGTGGCATTTCCGCTATTGGATTTTTCAGGAATAGAGATTGACGGAGGTGATTCTGAATTTATTTTTCATGGTCGAATCGTACCTTTTTTGATAAAAAACAGTACTCAAGTGTCCCTAAAAAATTTCTCCATTGATTGGAAAGTGCCTTTTGCCCTTGAGGGGGAGGTTGTTGCAAGAAATGAGGAAAAGAACTCATTCGATATTTCCATTTCAACTCCGTATAAAGTTGCCGACGGGCACCTGTACCATTGTATCGAATATGAGAATTCTGAATACGAAAAAGAATTCGGTCATAAATTTCGCCGTGCCCAAAGTGTATGCAACCTTATAGGTCAAAATATTATTTGGGACCCGAAAACCATGGCTCCTATTTTTAATTCTGAAGCCATGAGCGGTTTACTTTACAAGCTCTTATCCGTCGAAGAAATCAAACCAGGGGTTATTCGAATTTTTAGTCCGTATCCGGAGTTACCGCCTATTAGTAGTATTTTTTATTCAAAAGGTGAGTATCTGGCCAACCGGTTGTGTCCGGGTATTCGGGTTACGGAAAGTAAGGATTTGCAACTTCAAAACATCGACTTGTACCACGCTGGTGCAATGGGACTAATTGCTGAACGGAGTGAAAATATAACTCTGGACAACTTTAATGTAAAACTAAAACCTGAAGGCGGAAGATTTGTGAGTTCAACAGCGGATGCCACGCATTTTGTCCACTGTAAAGGCGAGATCGTTATTCGCAATTCTACTTTCGAAAATATGATGGACGATGCCGTAAACGTTCATGGCATTTATATGCGGGTAAAGAAAGTTTTGGATGAGCATAGAATCGCTTTTGAGACTAATCATCCACATCAAAATGATCTTTTATTTGGAAAAAAGGGAGAAACTGTCAGAATAGTCGGGAAGCATACGTTACAGCCCAAAACAGAAAAACTTAGCTTGAAAAATGTGAATAGACTAAACGAACGGGTAGTCATTCTTACTTTTGAAGAGCACATAAAAGAGACGATAGAAATAGGCGATGGTATTGAAAACTTGACATGGACACCCTCGGTTTTACTAGAGAACAATAGCATTAAAAATAATAGGGCTAGGGGTTTTTTACTTTCAACCCCTAAGAAAATAGTGGTTCGAAACAACCATCTAGCCACCCAAAAAGCAGGCATTCGTATAACCAGCGACCTTAAATTATGGAATGAATCCGGTGCGGTAACAGATGTGCTCATTGAAAATAACACCTTTGAAGACTGTGTTTTTGGAGGAGGAGGTAAGCAGTCGGTTATTCTTATCGATCCTGAGATTCATTCCAGCTCGGATTGTAAGACATTCGAGAAAGGC
This sequence comes from Aurantibacter sp., assembly GCF_039941195.1. Lineage (GTDB taxonomy): Bacteria > Bacteroidota > Bacteroidia > Flavobacteriales > Flavobacteriaceae > Aurantibacter_A. Next base: position 4,914 of record NZ_JBDVFA010000080.1, read on the forward strand.
ATCGTTATTCGAAACAACACTTTCAAGACCTTCGATAACGCCATTATTTCTGCCAGTTTTGTTGATGGACTTGAAATTGCGGGCAACACTATTATTGAAACTGACACCTATCCGAAGATCGCCAAACAGCAACAGCATTTCAAAATTGAAGGCAGTAAGAATGTGACCATACAGGACAATCAGTACAGACCTCTAAACGGGTACCAAACAAAGCCCACTATCACCGAAAAAAATAGTATAAACACTACCTCGTCAAGCAATCATTAAAATCCGAATAATATGAGTATTAAAAATACCAGAACCTTTCTTACGTTCACCTTGCTTATCTTATCGATTATTTGCAATATATATGCGCAAGATAGTTTCTATAACGTAAAGGAATATGGTGCTACCGGGGATGGGCAAGCTTTAGAGTCCTCCTTTATCCAAAAGGCCATTGATGCCTGTAGCGAAAATGGTGGAGGAACAGTTTACCTCCCCGCGGGAGTCTATCGCAGCGGTACTATCGTTTTAAAAAGCAATATTAGATTATACCTTGAAGCGCGAGCTAAAATTTTGGGCAGCTCCGACCGCAATGATTACCAAGTTATAACTCCTGATTTTCCGTCGCGCACTAATGACCTTTATGTTAATAGAAGCGTGATCTATGCCGAAAATGCCGAAAATATTAGTATAGAAGGTAAAGGGGTTATTGATGGAAATGGCTTGATTCCAGTTTTCAATATCAAACGGCCGCAAATTCATAGACCTTACTTGGTTCGTTTTATCAACTGTAAAAACCTAACTATTAGGGATGTCAGATTGGTCGAAGCCGCCAACTGGACACTTCATTTACTAGGGTGCAAACAAGTGGTGGTTGATGGTTTAAAAATTTTCGCTTCGCACAGAGAAAATAGGGATGGAATCGATATTGATGGTTGCCAAGATGTGGCCATATCGAACTGCGATATTGTTTCCGGAGATGATGCCATTGTACTGAAAAGCACTGGCCCTGCAATATGCAAGAATATTATGGTAACCAACTGCAAACTTACCTCACAGGCCTCTGCCTTTAAAATGGGCACGGAAAGTACAGGAGGATTTGAGAACATCACATTTTCAAATAGTATAATTACCAATGTAAAAGAACATACAGCAATTGCCATGATGATGGTAGACGGGGGTACTTTGAGAAACGTGACCATAAATAATATTGTTATGGACAGTGTTAGTGTGCCATTTTTTATTCGTCTTGGTGATAGGGCCAGACCTTATAAAAAAGGGCTTCCTCCTGCGTCAACAGGAAGTGTGGAAAACATAAACATCAGTAATGTGATAGTAACCAATTCTGGGTTGTCGAGTCATGTTACCGGACTTCACAAGAAAAAAATTAAAAATATCAGTTTCAGCAATATTACTATTGTTGACAACCAAGCCTACAAAGGCATTCCCCTACCCTATAATGAAGTACCCTTCAAGGAGTCTCATTACCCTATGGGTCAAATGTATGGATCTAACCTACCCTCTTCTACCTTTTATTTTCGAAATATCGAAGGTTTAAAGTTGGACAATATCAATATAAAACATAGTCAAAGGGATAATAGGCCATCAATTGTGCTTGATAGAATCACGAACATGAAAATCAAAGGAGTTAGTGCGGATACTCAGAATAAAGCACCTTTGGCATATCTAAGGAATATTGAAAAAGGCGCCATTTTTGAGTCTAGCAACTATGGAGTTTCGAACTACCTTACGCATATAGAGCATAGCAATTGTAAAAACGTATCGCTCAAATCCGATTTAATGTTTGAAGACCAACGGGCATCAAAACAAGTTGACGGGCTACCCGATAGGATATTCGAGGATATAAAAGGTAAGTCTTTCAAGGATTTTAACCAAACAACATCTTTAGGGTTGCCTTCTTACCCACTAAAAGAGGGCAAGCAATCATTTTCGCTTGAGAAAACGGTAAATTTTCCGTTTAAATTAATGGTTTTGAATTATTCGAATGGTTCGCCTGAAACACTTCAGTTCAAGATAAAGAATAATACATATTCACTACAAATAACAAATAAAAGTTGGGGATGGAATGCCGTTACGGTTGAAGAGATATTTAAAGGCGATAAGAAAGTGATCATTGAAATGCTACCTGTTAATGGGTCTAGTGTTTTTGTTTCGAAAATTGTTTTGGTACCGACGAAAGTTACAGATTAATGGCAAAAGGTTTTAATTAAAAATAACTTTGCTTTAGATATAGCGTCAAGAATTAACATTAAAATTTTAACTACTAAAAAGTACAATAATTAAGTGAATTGAATAATTGAATAATTGAATAATTGAGTTGAGTGAGTTGAGTTGAGTGAGTTGAGTTTAAAGGGGATACTATACTTTTAGTATCCCTTTTTCACATCACAATGTTAAAACTAAGTGTGATATTTTAGTTTTCTATTAACTAATATTAGGTTTTACCTTTTTTGATGAAACTAAATACATGAATAGCGATGGCAGCTTATCTTGTACTCAAATTATAAATTAGTATAAAAAGTCCGATATGAATTCCTTTGAAAAAACAACACAAAATCAAACTTTAAAATACACGTTCGCCTTTTTGTGTGCGTTTGTTTTATGTAGTGCTTCCTATTCACAAGAACAGTATAATATTTTGTGGTTAAGTGTTGAAGATATGAGTCCTAGATTGGGTTGCTATGGAGATACTACTGTGCCTACTCCAAATATTGATAAATTGGCAATGGAAGGAGTACGCTATACCAACGCATATGCTACTTACGGCGTTTGTGCCCCTAGTAGGCATACTTTAATAACAGGGATGTATCCAACTTCTACAGGAGCTATGGCAATGCGAACATGGAAAAGGACTAGTTCTTTAGCTGAAATTACTGATCCAGAATTATTATCCATTCCAGTTTATGAAGCAACACCACCTGCAGGTGTAAAATGTTTTTCGGAATATATGAGGGCTGCGGGATACTACTGTACAAATAATTCAAAAACCGATTATCAATTTAAATTGCCAATAACGGCGTGGGACGAAAGTAGTAAGAATGCGCATTGGAGAAATAGACCCTCAAAGAAAACACCTTTTTTTGCTGTTTTTAATAATACTGAAACTCATGAAAGTAAAATCTTTGAGCAATATTCACCTAGAATTGCCAAATTAGAAAATATAAAAGTACCATCATATTATCAAGATACGCCAACTGTTCGAGCTGATTTAGTACGGCATTACGATAATATTCATTCAATGGATAAATGGGTAGGCAGGATAATGGAACAATTAAAAGAAGATAAACTTTTAGACAAGACAATAATTGTATTTTTTTCAGACCACGGAGATGGTTTTCCTAGAGCAAAACGTTGGGTCTATGATTCCGGAATAAAAGTTCCATTGATTATCAGGTGGCCCGATGGAAAAGATGCCGGAACTATTAACAATGATTTAGTCTCCTTTGTAGATTTTGCACCTACCACCCTGTCTTTTGCGAATTTGTCGCCTCCGGAATATATGGAAGGTCAGATTTTTGCTGGGAAACAAAAGGAGCGTCCTAGGAAGTTTATATATGCCTTTAGGGACCGCATGGATCCAGCACCCGAAACGATTAGAGCTGTAAGGGACAATCAGTTTGAGTATGTAAGAAATTATAGGCCCGATTTACCCTATTTGGGATATATACCTTATAGAGATAATGCTCAAATGATGAAAGAAATATGGAAATTAAAGAATGAAGGTAGATTAGTTGAAAACCAATGGCAGTTTTCGGCAGATAAAAAACCTTTAGAAGAATTATATGATACCAAGTTAGACCCCGATCAGATTCATAATTTGGCAAGTGACCCTGAATATTTCACTAAATTGAATGAACTAAGAGAAGCGCATTATGAGTTTGTTGAAAAATTTGGAGATTTAGGGATGATATCTGAAAAGGAACTAATAAAAAAACTTTGGAAACCAGATGGAATTCAACCTATTACAAATAAGCCAGTTTTGCATACTGATGATGCTAAGATGTTAGAGATATCATGTGCTACCGAAGGTGCTTCAATTGCCTTTTCTTGGCAAGGAGATGACAATTGGTCTCTTTATCATAAACCAATTCAAATTAAAAAGAATAAAACTATTGAGGTAATTGCAATCCGACTCGGGTGGAAGCAAAGCGACATGGTTAAAATGAAAATGTAATTCGTTTTAATCAAGTGTTTAGCTTAGCAGATGATTTTAATTAGTTGAATCAGATGTGTTTATTTATATTTTACGTTTAAAGTAATCAATAATTATTATGGCTTATTGAGTGAGTTGAAAAGTTATGCCATTTTTTTTGGTGATCCATTTACGATAATTACAAAATATTATGGGTCATGCTATGCATGTTTTTATGTCAAATGGAAGTGATTATGAAAATTTACTGATTTTGAAAAAATACCATATCAATGCATGAAAAAGACTGTTAATTGGTATTTTTAAAGCTCATTAGTACTGTTCTCTTTTTTGAAAATAAAAAATAAAACCAAATTATCATTTTCAAAAGCTTCTCGAATCTTGATGAAGGCAATCCGCATTTGTGATTCAACCGTTTTAACAGAGATGCCCATTTGTGTTGCAATTTCATTATATTTAATATCCTGAACTTTATTCATTTGGATGATTTTTCTACACTTGGGGGGGAGGTTTTTTATTACCTCTTTCATTTTATGAATACGTTTTTCTTGAGTTTCAGAGTCTTCTTCAATTCTATCTCGCAAAGCACGTTCCCAAATTATACTGATTATTTTTTCTTGTTTTTTGGAATTCTCAATGGTATCAATATATAAGTTATAAGCGATAGCATAAAGATATCCTTTAGGCGATTTATTGCTGTTTAGCTTATGGCGATTGTCCCAGAGATTTATAAATGTTTGTTGGACAATATCTTCTGATTGAATTTTATCGTGGTTATAGGATGCTATATAGGCCACCAGGCGATTATAGTAAGCATTAAATAAGAATTTAAAGGCTTGCTTATTTCCTTTTTTTAAAGCCTCAACCGCTTTTACATCATCCATTTCTTAAGCACTTCGTTGGTGAGATTTGATTGTAATATTGCACAAATTGAAATTAATTTAATTTCTTTTAAGGGTTTTTTATTACATCTCAGTATAGGTTATGTCATGTGTCTTTAAGTCGGTCTCGAAAGTAAAGTATATATCTGAAATTTAATTGCAATAGATGAAAAAATATATTAGTAAACTACTAATGGGTACCATTACCAATGAAGAGCTAAAAGCACTTAGGGAATGGTTGGATAATCCTAAAAATCAAGCAAAACTTGAAAATTACGTACAGGATTATCACGATTTAAATATGTCTTTACTAAAAGAAAATGTTTCGGATGCCTACGAGAAAACGATTAATAGAATAGAGTTGACAGATAAGCCAGTTAGAAGGTTACTACCAAATTGGGCTAAGTATGCGGCAGTTGCAGTATTATTTATTGGGATTGGTTTTTTATACCAACAGAATTTTTTCGCTACAAATTCAAATGCGGCGCTTGTGCCTAATGAGGAACAGATAACTTTAGAATTAGAGAATGGCACCATTAAAACAATAAACGTTGCGCAATCTAAAGTCGTAAAAGACGACGATGGCAATGTTATTGGTAATCAAGAAAAAAGTCAATTAAATTATTCGAAAACGAATAAGCTTCAAAAGGTGGTTTATAATACCTTAAATATCCCAAAAGGCAAGACCTTTCGTATTGCATTGTCCGACGGAACTTTAGTGGTTATGAATGCTGGTAGTTCTTTAAGATACCCCATAAGTTTTTCACCAGTGTCGGCTCGAAAAGTTTTTCTAAAAGGCGAGGCTTATTTTGATGTTACAAAAGATAACTCAAGGCCTTTTATTGTAAATGTAGATAATTTAGATATTGAAGTTTTAGGGACTGAATTTAATGTTTCTTCTTATAATGAGGATGCTAATATTGAAGTAGTACTTGTAGAAGGGGCAGTGCAGCTTAATGCTAACAATGAATTAGAACGTGGAAGTCCTGTGGAGCTCTCACCTGGACAACGCGGTTCTTATGCACGTGTTTCTAAAAATATAAATATTGACGCGGTTAAGACAGCTCTTTATACTTCATGGATTCAAGGTCATCTAGTATTTAGAGACTTAAGTTTTAATCAAATACTATCAAAATTGGAACGCCATTATAACATAGAAATTGAGAACGAAAACGCAGAATTGGGTAAAGAGATTTTTAATGCAAGTTTCAACAAGGTTAAAATTGAAGAGATTTTGAGTTTTTTCAATGACACTCATAAAATCGAATATGAGATTAAAAATAATAAAGTATTTATTAAATAAGTAATGTCGAACTAAAAATAGAAACCAGTATGAAGTGAAGAATTGAAAAAAGTAGGCGACACCTTAATTTTATAAAAAAAACCGGAAAATGTTCGAGCATTCTCCGGCGATAAAGAGTGATCGCAATTATTTGCAAACCACAATTAAATACAATCAAAAATATGAAAATACCATTGAACGAATGGAGGTTAGCTAAACCTTTGTTGAAATTTGACTTAAAAATGAAGCTCACAACACTGTTTATGATTGCGACCTTATTCGGGTTGCATGCGAATAATGGTTATGCTCAAAAGACTAAAGTGACGGTGAATGTTGAGAATACAAGCATTCGTAATATAATAGATAACATTGAAGCCAATAGCCAATTTCGATTTATTTATAAAACCAAACACGTCGATTTAGAACGTAAAATATCGCTTAATGTAAATGACGCACAAATTGAGAAGGTTTTAAAAAGTTTGTTTGATAAAACGAATACGAGATATAAAGTTAGAGGCGCACATATTATCTTAAATAAGGTGCTCGTAGAGAATGTAATCCCAAAAGTAACCTCAAAAAAAGTCGTAACTACTAAAGTACAGAGTTTCGTAATTACTGGTTTGGTTACTGATGAAAACGGGACTCCACTTCCTGGTGCAAATATTGTTGAAAAAGGGACGGTAAATGGAGTAACAGCAGATTTTGATGGTAATTTTAACTTAGATCTTACCGATGGTAATGCTGTTCTTGTTATTTCATATTTAGGTTTTGCTACACAAGAAGTGCCCGTAAATCAGCAAACCAACGTTTCTGTAAGATTAAAAGAAGACGCAGCTGGTTTGGAAGAAGTTGTTGTAGTTGGATACGGTAGTGTTAAAAAAAGCGATTTAACAGGTTCTGTTGCGTCTATAGCCTCGGAAGATTTAGTGGCTTTTCCAGTGGTGGACGCGGCCCAAGCATTGCAGGGTAGAGCTGCTGGTGTATTGGTGCAATCTACTAATGGAGCACCTGGGTCAGATTACAGTATTCAAATACGAGGTAATTCTTCAATTAATGCGGGAAACGACCCATTAATCGTTGTCGACGGGTTTATTGGTGGCGTAATGCCTCCATCTGAAGATATTAAGTCCATTGAAATCTTAAAAGATGCTTCTTCAACTGCTATATATGGTGCAAGAGGTGCAAATGGTGTTGTTATTGTAAGTACAAAACGAGGTACTGAAGGTAAAGCGAAATTTAATTTCACATCTTCATATTCGTTACAAAAAGAAATAAATCGTTTAGACTTGTTAAACGCAGACCAATTTACAGGCTATATTCAAGAGCTTTATCCAGATTTTGTTCCAGACTTAACTGGCAATGGTACAGACTGGCAAGATGAAATTTATAGACCTGGTGGGGTTCAAAATTATCAGCTTTCTGTTTCAGGAGGTACTGAAAATATTAATTATTATTTGTCTGGAGCTATTTATGATCAAGAAGGGGTTATTGAAAATTCTGACTACAATAGGTACTCAATTACTTCTAATATAGATTTAAAGGTTTCCGAATCAGTTAAAATCGGAGCAAGCATATTTGCGCGTTCAACAGAACGAAATGGAGTTATTACCCAAGAAGGGGGTGATGCTTCGCAAACAGGAGTTGTTTCGGGTGCGTATAAATTTTCGCCAACCCAAGGTTTGAGAGATGAAGATGGTGACTATACATTAAGCGCAGTAGGTTATCCTATCGATAACCCTTATGCACTAGCAACGGAATTTGAAAATGAAAATATTAGTGATTTATTTCAGGGGAATTTATATGCTGAAATCGGAATTTTTAATGGACTAACGTTTAAAACAACTTTGGGACTTAGTAAAATTGGTACAAGAACCGGTCAGTATTATCCAACTACTGTAGAGCGTGGTGCTGGTGCAGGTGGAGAGGCAACTTTAAATGTTAGTAGAAATACAAGTTTTATTAATGAGAATTATCTAACCTATTCTAAAACTTTTGGCGAGGCTCATGATTTATCTATAATGGCCGGTTATTCTTTTCAGAAAGATAGGTCAGAAGGTCTGGATTCTTTTGCTAGTGGTTTTATTTCTGATTCCTTTTCTTTTTGGAATCTAGGAGGCGGTACAAGTTCCTCTTTTATTGATTCAGCATTATCTGAAACAGAATTTGAAGCGTTTTTTGGAAGAATAAATTACACCCTTAATAATAAGTATTTATTTACGTTTACAGGCCGTAGAGAAGGAGCGTCAGTTTTTGCAGTGAATAGTAAATATGGATTTTTTCCATCTGCCGCTTTTGGTTGGAAAATTTCTGATGAAAACTTTTTATTAGATTCCAGTACTATTAGTTTGTTGAAACTTCGTGCTAGTTATGGTGAAGTGGGTAATCAGGCAATTAGCCCTTATCAATCTCTTGCATCATTCACCGATGTTTTTACAACTGTACAAGGAAGTACTGTTGCAGCATTAAGACCTTCCACAATTTCTAATAACAATTTAACCTGGGAGACAACGATACAAACCAACATTGGTTTAGACCTCGAAATCTTAAGAAATAGATTTGGTTTTACTGCGGACTATTATCATATGAGAACAAATGATCTTTTATTTGATGTGCCTACTCCAAATTATACCGGATTTCAATCGCAGTTGCAAAATATAGGATCTGTAGAGAATAAAGGATTTGAATTTGCTGTGAATGCAAATATTCTACAGAACGATTTTAAATGGAAGACCTATGCGAATATTTCATTTAATAAAAATGAAATAATTGAACTTGTTGAAAATGACACGGATGGTAATGATGTTTATTATTCTTCATCACCTTTACCAGGTGGTGGTAATACGCAATTATTAAGAGAAGGCTTGCCAGTTGGTCAGTTTTGGGGGTTTATATATGATGGCGTTGTTCAATCTGCTGACGAAGTTCTTATTGGAGGAGAAGAAATAGGTGGCGAGAAGTTTAAAGATTTGAATGGTGATGGAGAATTAACCGATGATGATCGTGCAATTATTGGTAATCCGCATCCTGATTTTAGTTGGGGTTGGAATAATGATTTTAGCTATAAGAATTTAAATCTTAATATTTTCATTCAAGGATCTCAAGGTGGTGAAATGATGAATTATACACTTATGGAATTGGGGACTTTAAACGGTCGAACCAATGTAACTACAGATGCCTTAAATCGCTGGACGCCAACAAATACCGATACCGATATTCCAGAGGCAAGAATTAGTAGAAGTTTTGTGACCTCAGATCGATGGATAGATGATGCTAGTTACGTTCGATTGAAGAATGTTTCATTAGGATATAACTTTCCCGAAACACTGTTGACTAAAATCCATTTGTCGTCAGCACGTCTTTTTATTAGTGGTCAGAACTTAATAACCTTAACAGATTATAAAGGTATTGATCCTGAAGTTGGATATAGGAGTTCTAGTAGTAATATAGGGCTTGATTTCGGAAGTTATCCGAATGTGAAATCATACACTTTAGGTCTAAATATCGGATTCTAGTATTAACAATAATCAAAAATAAAATTATGAAGAATATAATAAAATTTTCTGCACTAGCTATTTTGACTGTTGTTGTTGGTTGCGCAGACTTAGATGAAGAACCAGTGGGGTCATTAACTCCCGTCGGATTTTTTAACACCGTAGATGATGTATACCCGATGATTGATGGTACGTACGGTTTAATGGCGTCGTCAAATTATTACGGAGCTGGCTTAACAGTACCATTACAATTAATGAGTGATATGGTTGCTAATGGATTAGAATTTAGTGATTATGCTGAATTTAGTCCTTTCTTAACTACCCCTACAAATTCTTACGTAGGCAATTTATGGGCATCATCATATCAAACTATTGCAACAGCAAATACTGCAATCCAAGGTGTTGGTCTTTTAGAAGGTGACAATGAAGATGAAAAACTTTTAGTAGAAGGCGAAGCACGGTTTGTTCGAGGGTTTTTGTATTATCATTTAGTTAGATTATATGGTAATATACCGTATATCGATAGTCCAGACATAGTAGACCCTTTAAGTATTGAACTATCGACGCCAGACGAGGTATATGTTAAAATAGTTGAAGATTTGACATTTGCTTTTGAGAATTTGGAAATGGATTCACGAGGTAGTGTACGGTCTCGACCATCAAAAGGAACAGCAGCTTCTTATCTAGCTTCTGTATATATGACCATGGGTGAATGGCAAAAATCATATGACAGTGCTAAATGGGTGATAGATAATGCAGGCGAACTGAACTACGCTTTAGCTGAAGATTTTCAAGATTTATTTAGAAATAGTGAACAGGCATCTTCATTAGAGAATATTTTTATAATAGATTTCACTGCTAATCTAACCGGACAAACACCCAATCCTACAACCTATGAGAACGATGGTAAAATTGGTCCATTTAACGGTGTTGAAGGTGGTGTAGAGCCTATTCGTGGATGGAGTATGTTAGTACCTCATATTAATGTATATACTACTTGGGATGCTAATGATTATCGTTTAAAGGTGAGTTTAGCGGATTCTTTGATATTAGATGACGATACTGATATTGTTCGGCCTTTTACAGACTTTGAAGTGGCTAGACCACATATTGCTAAACACAATAGATTTCCAGGAGAAGGAAGAACTACAGCAGGGTGGAGAGCTGATTTAGATTATATCGCTTTTAGATATGCAGAAGTTTTACTAATTGCTGCAGAAGCTGCAAATGAATTAGGGAAAACGACAGAATCGGTAGATTATATTAATCTGATAAGAGCTCGTGCCAGAAAAGGTGGGGTAATTGATTTTTATGGAAGTGGATATGATACTTATGAACCTTCTAGTTTTCCAGAAGACGTTTTGTCTACTGCGAATACAGAAGATTTAAGATCTATTATTATAGAAGAAAGACGTATAGAATTAGCATTCGAATATAAAAGGTGGTACGACATTGTTCGTTTAGATTTAGGTAGTGAAGTGTTTGGTGCTGGTGGATTGGAGCCACAATCAAACTTTAATGTGCAACGTTATTTACTGCCAATACCTCAAGATGAAATGAATAGAAATCAGAATTTCGTTCAGAATCCAGGGTATTAATAATTGAGTTGATTGAGTAGTTTAAAGGCATTCATTCTTCGGAAGAATGCCTTTTTTTATTACTACAATTACAATTTGAAATAAGCTTTGTCTAATAAAATTAAACTAGAATGAAGAAATACATTGTAATATATGGTTCGATTTTGTTCGTGCTTTTCTCATGTAAGGAGAATGTGCTGGAACAAGTATCTAAACAAGAAATTGAATTCTTTCCTATTGAAGTAAATCATGAAGAAATCAAAATTGGTGACAATATAGTTGCTATCGTCGACGTGTCCCTTTTCGATGGAATAGCAGATTCTACTATTCACAATTCAACTGTAATTGTTCGCAACGGAATAATTGATAGGGTTGGTTTAGAAACAGTTGTAGAAATTCCGGAAGAAGCGGTAGTTGTTAATGGCCAAGGTCTAACATTAATGCCTGGTTTAATTGATGCTCACTTTCATTATGACCACGTTAAACACTTTCCAACAAAATTTGTTCGTAATGGTGTAACTTCTGTTAGAGATCCAGGACAATGGATAGAAGCTTTTGATTTTGAACGTCAAACAGGAGACCCACTTCCAAGATTGTTTTTAACTGGCCCGCATATTGATTCACCTCCGCCTAGCTGGCCCAAAGATTCGTATATGGTACGAGATGAAGCAGAAGTTAAGGAAGCCATGGATTATCTAATAAGGCAGAATGTTTCTGCCATAAAAATTTATCACAGATTACCACTTGGATTGATTAAAGAAGTGTGTGATATAGCGCATGCCAACGGATTACCCGTAACAGCTCATTTAGAAATAACAGATGCGCGGCAAGCCATTTTAGCTGGCCTCGATGGAGTAGAACACGTAACATCTTTAGGTACAGCATTAGTATCCAAAAAAAGAGCTGAGGAGTTCCGGCAGGAGATGTTGGCCAACAATAAAGCAAGGTTATCTGGTCGGTTAGAAATGTGGAGGGATATTGATGTTAATGGCAAGAAAGCAGATTCTCTTATTAATTTCTTGGAGGTTCATCAGACTTTTTTTACACCAACTTTAGGACCATACGAATACAGAATAGAAGGCGATAAGAAAGACAGTACTGCTTTGATTGCATTTCAACGCATGTGCGAATTTATTGGGAGATGTGTAAAGGCAGATATTAGAATTGCTGTAGGGTCACATGGGCCTTGGGTGCCCTATGCCGATAGAGGATGGTCGTATCAACATGAAATGGACTTACTCGCTAAGTCAGGCATGGCTAATATTGACATCATGAAAGCAGCGACCATGGTGAATGCTGAATTTTTAAAAATCGACCACCGCCTAGGAAGTATAGAAAAGGGAAAAGAAGCTGATCTTATTTTAATTAAAGGGGATCCTGAATCGAATATTCGCGATATGTTCAATATTGAGCGGGTAATGTTAAATGGTGTCTGGTTAGATTAACATATTAAAAAATATATAAATTAAAATCTTCTGAGAAGCTTCAAATGCTTGTCAAGTAAAGTACATAAATGATTATTAAAAAAGTTTTGATTTTGAGATTGCGATGTGCTTTTTATATTCCCTTTTGTTTAGTGTTATTTATGTCTTCTTCTTGTAAGGAAAATGGATTTCTAGGTGAATTAATTATTACGGAACCCATTGGGGTTGATCATGAGCTAGAGTATGTTGAGGTTAATATTCCAATAGCTATAGAACGACTTAAGAAAAAAGCACTTTACATAAAAAGCAAAAAAGATGGTGCATTAATAAAAGGCCAGGTACTTAATAACCAAAACATATTGTTAGAATCTAATCTTGTACGCTGTCTTTTTCCAATTAGTATTCAGGCTAATGAAACTAAGGAATATGACATCGTAATCGAAAAGAATGAAAAGACGGTCACCGATTTATTAATGAAAGGAATGGGGTTAAATATCATTGTTGAGAATGAATTCTATAAGGCTGATTTAACTGCAAGAAAGTCTTCGAAAAACATAAAACTTGGTCCTGGTCAAATTACTTCGGTTTCCTTAAAAAAATACAATGGAATTAAATTGGAACGCCCAGATATTAAAATGCACTGGGCACCTAGTTTTCAAAAGAAGAGTGAAGACTATAAAACTATGGCGCACCTAGAAGAATTTGATTCTGTTCACATAGAAAAAGGACCATATCTTATTTCTGTTTATCGTTCAGGTAAGGTTAAAGGCTATGAAGAAATACAATTGGAAGGAGAGTATAAATTTTATGCAGGCAAACCCTATTTTGGTTTTTCTTCAAAAATGACAATCGTCGATAGCTTAACGGTTACGATGTTAAGAAACGATGAAATGACCATGGATAAGTTTTTTACACATGCCATTTATCCTCTTGAAAGTGGAAAAGTAAAATGCGTTCCTTTATACGATAAACCTCCTCTAATTTCGCATCAATCAATTAAGGAACTTCGAAAGCAACCTATTGCTGCTAATGCTAAATGGTTTGGTTTTTATAATGACAGTATTAATTATGGATTTGGAAGTATAAGAATTCAATTTGATTATAAAAATATAAATGGTGGTTTAGCTCCCATGATTAATGCACAGACCAAAATATCCTATTCTTATAATGAAGGCCGATATTGGGATAGAAGATTTGTAGATAGTGGTGAATTAAGAATACCCAAAGGAAGTGAATACTTTGAAGAAAACGTGTATACCATTTTTGATTCTAATAATGAAAACCCTGCCATGGAAATAGACAAACTTCATAAAAAATTAGCTAATCCAGTGGTGGTTAAATATATCCCAGTAAACGAATGATAGATGTAGATAAATTATCAACCATATGATTTTAAAACTTAAAAATTTCTTTAAAACACTAGGCCCTGGTTTTATAATAGCCGCCGTAGTTTTAGGCCCAGGTAGCATAACAGTCTCATCTAAAATCGGAGCAACACATGGTTATTCATTTCTATGGGTAATAGTAGTCGGAGCTATTTCTATGAGTGTTTATACAACGATGAGCGTGCGGTTTGGCGTTTTACACGAAAAGTCATTACTAAAAATAATCGCCGAAAAATATGGTAAGATTTTTGCAATCGCAATCGGGATATGTTCATTTTTAGCGGCCTTAAGTTTTCAATTTGGAAATAATTTAGGGGTGGGAATGGGTATGAAAACCTTAACAGGGATTAATGAAGCTTTATGGCCGTTAATATTTACACCGTTAGCTATTGTATTGGTTTTCTTTTCAAAAAACTTGTATAAGGCACTAGAGCAACTAATGATGATTATGGTTGTAATTTTAATTCTAGCATTTGTTGTAAATCTGGTCTTTATAAAGCCAGATATAGAAGCTACAATTATGGGTTTTATACCAAGCGCTGTATCAAGTGATAATTTTAATGAAATTGCTGCTTTGGTTGGAACAACTTTTGTGTTGCATAATGCATTTTATCAAGCCTACCTGGTTCAAGGTAAAGGATGGAAATTAGTTGATATGCCACGAAGTAATCGTGACACTAAAATTGGTGTATTTTTACTTGCGTTAATATCTACATTGGTTATAATAACGGCAGCTGCAACTTTAAAACCTAAAGGGATAACTGTGAATTCTGCTGCTGATATGGCTATCCAATTAGAAATGTTACTAGGCAGTTTTGCGAAATATATTTTTGGCTTTGGGTTTATTGCTGCAGCTTTTTCTTCACTTATTGTCAATGCTGTTACTGGTGGTGGATTATTAGCAGATAGTATGGGAATGGGGAGTTCAATGAACGAGAAAATGCCCAAGATATTTACAACTACAATTTTACTTGTTGGTATGGTAATCGCAGTTTTTTTTAAGGGAAATGTTATATACGCCTTAATAATGGCTCAGGCTTCTTCTATGCTAGGCGTTCCGCTAATTGCGATTGGTTTGTTTTTGGTTGTAAATAATAAGTCTATCATGGGCGAGTATAAGAATGGTATACTACAAAATTTAATGGCTATCGTCGGCTTTGTTCTCATATGTGTTTTGGTCTATTTTATGTATGGAAAACTTATAGGGTATTTAGCAATCTAGAAGGAGTGCTTAAATTTAAATAGTTAATAGTGAAAATTAATTTGGAACATATTGTAGTACGACAAATGGAGGAGAGTGATATCTCTGGAGCAATGCACTTAGTGCTGGCAGAAAATTGGAATCAAACGAAGGAAGATTGGCAGATGTTTCTGAATATTAATTCTAATCTATGTCTTGTGGCACTATATAAATCTGAAGTAATAGGAACTGTAACTGCCATTAACTATAGAAATGAAGTTGCCTGGATAGGAATGATGTTGGTGACTAAAAGCTTTCGAGGCATAGGAATTAGTAAACGATTGTTGAACACCATTATTGAAAGGTTAAGCGATTGTCTGTCAATTAAGCTAGATGCAACTCCTGCAGGGAAGCCTGTCTATAATAAATTAGGATTCCAGGAAGAATTTTCGCTCAATCGAATGGTGGTTACAAAGTTTAAGGGTGCTACCAATATTAACAAAAGTGCTGCTTTTTGGCCGATATCGGTTGATGAAATTGAAGATATAGTAAGTCTCGATTTAAAAATATTCGGATCGGATAGATCCGAATTGATTAATTCGTTAATTAAAAGAAATAGTGATAAAACATGGTGCGTAGTAAAAAACGAACATGTTGTTGGATACGTACTTGGTCGACCCGGTCTTAATTATTTTCAAATAGGTCCACTTATAGCTGAAACTGTTGACGATGCTATTCAGCTTATCGAAATCATACTTAATCAATATATTGGTGAGTCTATAGTAATCGATATTTTACAAGATAAATTAGAATTTAAAAAACATCTTATCTCCTTGGGTTTTTCGGAACAACGATCATTTATGAGAATGTATTTAAAAGACAATTCATTTCCGGGAGTAATGAGTAATCAGTATGTAATTGCTGGGCCCGAATTAGGATAATAGAAAAAAAAGATACCAAATAATATGAATTTAAAGCTAAATATAATTTCATGTGCACAAATTTTCTGTGTCTTCTTATTGATTGTACTGAGTTTTTCCTGTTCAGAAAATAAGAAGAAAATAGTAGGTGTTACATCTTATCAGACACACTTATTTAAAAAAACGTTGGAGAATTCACAATTGGCCGTTTCTGTTGTCGCTTCAGATTTAGAATATCCGTGGGACCTCTGTTGGGGGAATTCTGAAAGTGATAAATTGTGGTTCACAGAAATAAAAGGAACGGTTAATCAATTAGATATTACAACGGGAGAAATAAAAACACTTTTAAGTTTAGATGATGTCTTGGTAAAAAAATCTTATGGGTTATTAGGTTTTGCAGTGCATCCAGATATAGAAGAAAACCCCTATGTGTTTTTGCATTACACATATTTAGATGATGATAAAATTAATTCGAAACTCGTTAGATATAGTTATAAGAATGGCACGTTGGATAATCCGAAAATCCTATTAAAGCAGATTCCTGGAACTACTTATCACAACGGCAGTAGAATAGTTATTTCTTCTGATAATAAATTATACTTAAGTCTTGGTGATGCAGGGAAGAAGAGATTAGCACAAAATACTAATGAAATAAATGGTAAGATCTTAAGGTTGAATCTTGATGGTTCTATTCCAAAAGATAATCCTATAAAAGATAGTCCAGTGTATTCTTGGGGTCATAGAAATGTGCAAGGTTTAGTGATGGCTAATGGTAGATTATATAGTTCGGAGCATGGTGAAGCTAACGATGATGAATTAAGTATAATTGAGGCTCATGGTAATTATGGCTGGCCAGATGTTACTGGTTTTTGCAATGAACCTTATGAAAAAGACTATTGTAAAGACTCAGTTATTAGGGAACCAATTCATGTATGGACACCTACTATTGCGCCAGCTGGTATTGCCTATTATGGTTCAGAAGCAATACCGGAATGGCAGAATAGTATTTTAGTAAGCTCTCTTAAGGGTGTTAGTTTACGGGTGTTAAAGCTTTCTTCGGATGGCACTGAAATTGAGAATGAGATGGTTGCATTTAATCGACAGTTTGGAAGAATTAGAGATGTAATAACTGCGCCAAACGGCGATATTTATTTATGCACAAGTAATAAAGATTGGCATCCAAAGGCAAATCCTGAATTTTACAGTCCAGAGAAATTACCATTTAAAAATGATGATAAAATAATAAGAATTCATCAGGCAAATGAAGATTTAAGAAATAGTCTTGTAGAAATGATAGTGAAAGAAACTCCTTCACAAGAAGAAACATCAATAGCAAATAATAGCACTGCAAGTGATGAAGGTATGGCTATTTATCAAAAATATTGTGCTTCCTGTCATAAAGCTAATGGGTCAGGCAGTGAAGGTTTTTTTCCACCCATAACAAAAATTGAAGGGGTGGCTGATAGGGGTAGATTAATTAAATCTGTTGTAAGTGGTTTGTCAGGGCCATTAGAGGTTCGGGGTAAATCTTATAATCAGGAAATGCCCAGCTTTAAATTTCTTTCAGATAAAGAATTGGCAGATGTTCTTACGTATGTTAGGGCTTCTTTTGGTAATGGCCATCCAGGAATAAGCGAACAAGAAATATTGGAATATAGGACTTTGATTGAAAAAGAATAAAACTTAGGAAATGGAAAATAATCACTACAATTAATTATCAAAATAACTATGAAAAATCAATTTTGGATATTGCTATTTTACTTGTTGTTAAATTGTTTTCAATCGTTTGCTCAGGTTATTTATGTAGATCCATTGTTACCGTCTGATTGCAAGGGTAATTATTCTATTTTGAACCGCAATTGCAATGGTTCTGATGGTGATGCATATAAAACACTAGAAGCTGCAGTAAATAATTCTAGTGCAGGTGTTCAGATATTGATTAGAGGTGGTATATATAATGAACAGCTAATCCCAAAAAAATCAGGAGAGGAAAATAAGTTTATAAAATTCGAAAATTTTGAGAATGAAGTGGTTCAATTTACGGGAGCCTCACTTGCTCCGGCATTATGGATTAATCAAAAGGACTATATTAAAATTAAGGGTTTAAGGTTTATAGACTGTCCGCAATTTATGTCTATAAAATCATCATCTCATATAACAATTGAAGATTGCCACTTTGAAAATAGTACAATGTGGGAATCTTGTCAATTGAAAAATATGGGAGACTATTTCTTCTTCAAAAATAATAAAGTAAAAAACGGGACGGATTTACTTACTATTCAAGGAGGTAATTTTCATCTTATAGAGGGTAATACTTTTGATACAGCATCTCATACTTGTTTAGTTTTTATGGGTGTCCAAAAATCAGTCATTCGTAAAAACATATTAATCAATCCAAATCAAAAACTTCTCGAGATATTTGCAACTCGCAATAGAGAGTGGTCTGGTCCCTACCGAAAGAGCCAACACATTCTTATTGAGAATAATTTATTTGGTCCGAATTCACATAGAGAAGGACTTTATCAAGGTAAAGAAGCACCTGCAAGTTGGGGTGTGCAATTTGCTGGCGTAAAGTGTATTATGCGTAATAATATTTTTGCTGGATGTGAAGGAGGTATGGACATTTGTGGATATGGTAGGATAGGTGGTGATGGTGACTCTCCTGAAGCTGTTTTTAATTATAGTAACCGTTTTTATAATAATACAGTTTATTCTAATGGAGGGAAAGGACGATATGGTAGTGGTCCTGGAGTTAAATTTTCACACAATACCTATTCGGAGTTTTATGACAATATATTTTTAAACAATATATTCTATGCTAACAGAATATTTAAAGATGCACATACACTAAGAGATGTGCCAAGTGTTCAAGTCGCTTTTCGCTTCCCAGCCAATCCTTCAGAAACCCGATTTTATAATAATAATATTACGGCTCTAAATGATAGTAATGAAAATGTTTTTTTGTTGAGTAAAAAAGATAAAGAGTATACTATAGCATCTTTTGAAGAAACCTACCCCAGCTTTAGTAACGATAATATTAAAGGTAACCCACTTTTTGTTGTCAATAAACCCAATTTAAAAAGTATTGATCGTAACGAATATGAACTGTCTAAGGATAGCCCTTGCGTAGATGCCGGGAGATTTCTAACGCAAACAAATGGTAGCGGTATGGATTCTGTTTTAAAAGTTGAAGACCCCTATTTTTTTAGTGATGGATCTAGTATTGTTGAAGGTGATATCATCCGGGTTGGTGATGAAGAAGTACAAATTATTAGTGTTGATTATGATACTGGGTATATAATTCTCGATAAAAAGATAGCATGGAAAAACAATACTCCTGTTAGTTTAATTTATAAAGGAAACGCACCAGATATAGGGGCAATAGAAAGTTACTAAATCGTTTGTTCATTTGGAATTTGTTGTACAATTATAATAAAAGCTAAAAACCTATAAAAGTAATTGGAAAACAAGTAGGCCCTCGGATATTTTTGCTAATTTACTTTCTAAAGACATCGACAAAAAAACGAGATACTAAAGATATAAATTATGAATATGTGTAATAAAACAATGGTAGCAAGGCAATTAGTACTACCAAAAATTTTTTCTATTCTGTTTCTAGTGTTTTTTGTTTGTTTTTCTGCACAAGGACAATCAAATAAAATAACCAAAGCGGAAAAATTTGATATTGTTGTTTATGGTGGAACTTCTGCAGGGGTTGCTGCTGCTATTCAAAGTAGTAGAATGGGTAAATCGGTAGTGCTTATTGAACCAACTAATAGAATTGGTGGATTAACTACTGGAGGATTGGGGCAGACAGATATTGGGAATAAACAAGCTATTGGAGGAATTTCGAGAGAATTTTACGAGAACATTAAAAAGTATTATGATGTTCCTAAGAATTGGAAATGGGAGAAAAAATCGGATTATATAGATAGTGGGCAAACCCGTACAGAAAAAGGAGAAGCTTCTATGTGGACTTTTGAGCCTTCAGCTGCACTAGCGGTGTATAAATCCATGATGGAAAAGGAGAACATTAAAATGGTTTACAACGAGCGTTTAAATCGAAATACTGGTGTTGAAAAAATAAAGGGTAGTATTCAGTCCATTACAATGGAGAGTGGTAAAACCTATGTGGGGAAAGTTTATTTAGACGCCACTTATGAAGGAGATTTAATGGCTGCAGCAGGCGTTTCATATGCCATTGGTAGAGAAAGTAATAAAGAATATGGAGAAACGTTAAACGGTGTTCAGCCCAATAATTACAATGTGTCTTTGATTAATTTGGTTTCTAAAAATGCGGCTAACCACAATTTTATACAGCGCGTAGATCCGTACATAGTTAAAGGAAAACCGGAGAGCGGACTTTTGCCCAATGTTAATGAAAAGCCTGGTGTTGAAGGAGAAGGGGATGATAAAATTCAGGCCTATTGTTTTAGAATGTGTTTAACCGATCAACCAGATAATCGTATTCCATTTAAGAAGCCTACGAATTATAATGAACTGGAGTATGAGCTGCTTTTTAGAAATTATGAAGCTCATAATGGTTCTGTACGTAACATGTATTATAAAGGCGGTCCGTTATTACCATTAATAAATTCCGGTATGCCAAATCGCAAGACCGATTCTAATAATAGATTTGGGTTTTCAACTGATTATATAGGAAAAAATTATACGTATCCAGAAGCTTCATACGCAGAGCGCGTAAAAATCATAGAAGACCACCGGAACTACCAAATGGGTTTAATGTGGACCTTGGCCAATCATCCGAGGATTCCAGAAGAAGTTCGTAATGAGGCTTCAAAATGGGGTACCGCAAAAGATGAATTTGAAAGAGAAGATGGTTGGCAACAACAATTATATGTTCGTGAAGCCAGACGAATGATTAGCGATTATGTTATGACGCAGCGTAATTGTGAGGGGCTTGAAGTAGCAGAGGATGTAATTGGGTTGGCTGCATACACTATGGATTCACACAATACACAACGGTATGTAGATGCCAATGGTTATGTTCAAAATGAGGGTAATGTTGAAGCGCATGGTTTTGATCCCTATCCTATAAGTTATAAATCTTTAGTGCCTAAAAAGGAAGAATGTGAAAATTTAATCGTTCCGGTATGTCTAAGTGCTACTCATATTGCATTTGGGTCGATTCGTATGGAACCTGTTTTTATGGTTTTAGGAGAGTCTGCTGCAACCGCAGCCTCTTTAGCAATAGATTCAGGAAAATCGGTTCAAGATGTTTCCTATGAGAGTTTAAAATCCATTTTATTGAAAAATGGTCAACACCTCGAATAGATCAAGATTTTCTAAATAATTATTCATGAAATTAATATTAGAAAGTATTGAAAAAAAAATCAAATATTTAAAGATTCAGAGTACTTTAATAAACCCTATTGTAATACTAAGTGCGTTCGTGTTTGTTTCGTGTGAAAACGTAAAAGAAGAACCGAAGGCCTTGCCTAATATTGTGTTGCTACTTGCTGATGATTTGGGGTATGGAGACCTGGGGTCTTATAATAAGAATTCTCTTGTGCCTACACCTAATTTGGATAAGTTGGCCTCAGAAGGTATTCTTTTTACAAACGCTTATTGTCCTGTTTCAGTTTGTTCACCATCCCGTTACGCATTAATGACTGGAACATATCCTTTTAGAAGTAGGAAAAGAACCGGTGTTTTATCAAATTATGAACCTTCTATGATGGACGAAGGTCAATTGACCTTACCACAAATGTTACAACAGACGGGTTATACCACTACAGGCTTCGGAAAATGGCATTTGGGGGCTACATTTCCAACATTGGATGGAGAAAAGCCTGCAGGATACGGGAAGTTTAAAGCCGAGAATAATGGAGCGAATATTGATTTAAAAAAACCGATTAGCAATGGCCCTGTTGATCAGGGTTTTGAAAATTGGTACGGGTTTAGTTGCGCGAGCGAATGCTGGATAATGGATGGTAATAATATAGTTGCTGCACTAGGTCATGAATTTTATAATATTGATTCGGCTAAAGGGAAAGAGCATATTAAAATTATTCCTTCTAATCAATATCTTGAAGTTGTCACTAAGAAAAGTATCGGGTTTTTACGCGATCACGTAAGACAGAAAAAGGAAAATCCCTTTTTCTTATATTTCGCTCCTTATGTTCCTCATGTGCCGTTATCTGTAAGTGATGAATTTATTGGAACAACAGCAGCTGGCCTATACGGTGATTATGTTTCTGAATTAGACAGTGCTATCGGCAAAATATTAACTATGGTCGATAGTTTAGGGCAAGCGGAAAATACAATAATCCTTTTCGCTAGTGATAACGGTTCTCAATTCCAGAGAACAGGGGTTCATATTGATCTCGCCAATTCAGGTAATAATTTGTCGGAGCTCATTGAAAAAGATCAAAACAAGAAAGAACATCATCCTAACGGAAACTTGAAAGGTTCCAAATGGACAATTTGGGAAGGAGGGGTTCGTACTCCTTTTATTGCCAAGTGGCCGCGAAAGATACCCCAGGGTGCTAAATCTGATAAGATTTTTGCATTAAACGATGTATTTGCAACCCTTGGTTCAATCATTAACTTTGATATGCCAGCAAATATGGCCGTAGATAGTTATGACCAATCCATGAACCTTTTGGGTGAAGAAAAAGATGTTAGAAAATCTGTAGTTGTTCAATCTTCAAATAACCTAATGGGCTTGCGAAAAGGTAGATGGAAATTTATTGCTCCAGAAAATGATAAAGTTCAAGGCCAGTTGTATAATTTATATGAGGACGAATCTGAATCGAATAACTTAATAATTGAAAATTTTAACATGGCTAATGAAATGCATCAAGAATTAAGTGATATAATATCAAAAAATGTCGCATTAGAGTAAAAGATATTTGCGAAAATATATCCAATTCATTTAATAAAATATCAAGATTATTGTTTTAGGATGTGTTCATTAGTTCAGCCAGAAAATCGTATTCCACTTAGGAAGCCTACCAATTATAATGAACAGGGTTTTGAGTTTCTTTATAGAGATTTTATGATTCTCGCAATATTTAATCAATCAGTAGATACAATAGTATCACCTGCGATTGACTCTCATTCAATTGTTCAAAAGATCGCATGAGGTAATTTTTATTGAAAATAGTACTGATGAAAGTCAATAAACGAATAAATCAGTTAACATTTTTTTATACTTTTTTTAAGATGCAAAGTCTCGTGTGCTACTGTATTTTACTATAATATTGGGTACATTTGTTTTAATCCAACTTTAAAAATTAGCAATGCTAAATAGAGAGCAGCTTCTACACCTTTTTGGTTTTTTATTGAATAGAAAATTACTTGTTATTGCTACTTTATTGTTGTCAGTTCAAATGTTCTCACATGGAGATTTGTCAGAACGAATCTTATTAAAAACTGTTGAGATTATCGAGAACCCTAATAACTACGAGTTATATTACGAAAGGGGGTTTTTGTATCAACAACATGTAGATTATACTGAAGCCTTAGCAGATTATCATAAATCCAAATCATTAGGTAATACGGATAAAATATTGCAATACCGAATTGCTGAGGTTCATTATTTGAACGAAGACTACAATGATGCCATCATTAATATTGGTAAGTATATTGAGCGAGATAGTATTGATGTAAAAGCTAAAAAGTTGGAAGCTCAAATATTTTTTGAGCTAAATGAATATGAAAAATCATTAGAATCATATCGTTTTGTTATGCAGCATATGGTTGATATTAGGCCAGAAGATATCTTGGAATACGCAACTATTATTCTTGCAGAAAACAATACAAATTATAAAAGTGCTATAGATGCAATTGAATTTGGAATGCAAGAACTTGGGGCAAATACATTATCGCTTCAACTAAAAAAATTAGAGTATTTAAAAAAATCAAGTCAAGTTGAAAAGGCATTAAAGCAGTATAATTATTTTATTCTTCAATACAAGAGAAAAGAATTTTGGTATTATAAAAAGGCAAAGTATTTAATTGAAATAAACCGCAAGAAAGAAGCAAATTTAACTTTAAAGCTAGCAACTAGTAGCATTGCTGAATTAGCTACTAGATTTAAAAATATGCCGTCTATAATTAAGTTAAAAGAACAAATTAAAAGTTTAGAAAGTACAACCAACAACTAGAAGTTATGATTAGAAGAAGTGTTCAATTAGTAGTGCTGTTTTTTACAGTGTTTTCATTTTCGCAAACATCAATAAAAGTTATTCCAGAAATTAGTAGTACAACTGAAAGTGTTAGCATTACTAAAGATTCTACAGCTATAAAAGTAGAAAGAGGACCTTATCTACAAATAGGCACTCCAACTAGTGTTGTTGTAAAATGGCGAACCAATGTGCCTACAGAATCTGTTGTTAATTATGGAACGCAACTTGGGTTATTATCCAACAAAGAATCAAATTCTAATGAGATGAAAGTACATGAAGTCTCTTTGTCAGGATTAAAACCGAATACAAAATATTATTTTAATATTGGAAATGAAGCGGGCGTATTGGCTGAAAGTACAACCGGTGACATGTACATTATCACAGCACCCAAAGCAGGGACTAAGCAATTTGTACGTACCTGGATTTTAGGAGATGCTGGCACTGCAAATGATAATCAGCGCAATGTACGAGATGCCTATTACAAATATGTAGATGCGGACGCTAGCAATACTGGAAAAACCGATATGATGTTATTTCTTGGGGATAATGCGTATCGTACAGGAACTGATATAGAATATCAAAATGCTTTTTTTGATATTTATGATAACATGCTTAAAAAATCAGTAGCATGGTCTTGTTTAGGAAACCACGATGGGTATTCAGCAGATTCTGCCACCCAATCTGGTCCTTATTACGATATTTTCTCATTTCCAACTGGTGGACAAGCAGGTGGAACTCCGTCCGGAACCGAAGCTTATTATTCATTCGATTATGCCAATATACATTTCATTATTCTCGATTCGCATCATTCGGGGCGGGAGGTAGGAGGTGCCATGTACAATTGGGCACAAACTGATATTCAAAACACCACACAGGATTGGATTGTAACGTTATTTCACCACCCAGTTTATACCAAAGGATCTCATGATTCTGACACCGAAGATCGACTTATAGAAATGCGAGAAAATTTTATGCCCATGATGGAAGATAATGGAGTGGACCTTATATTAAACGGGCATAGTCATTCTTATGAGCGTTCTTATTTTTTAAATGGACATTATAGTTTTTCAAATACTTTTAATCCAGATGAAATTATAAAAGGCGGGCATACTGTTGGGGTAACTGGTAAAGGAGATGGTAAAACGGATGGTAACGGAAGCTATCAAAAAACAGATGAAGCTACAGCAGGTGCTGTTTATATTACCACAGGGTCTGCGGGTAAAATTTCAGGAGGTGATTTAAATCACAAAGCCATGTCAGTATCATTAAATGAACTTGGTTCGTGTGTTATGGAAGTTGAAGATGATGGTATGGGCGGACAAAATTTGACTGTAAAGTTTATTAGAGAGAATAATAAGGTTGATGATTATTTTACCATCAATAAAAAAGACATAGTTCAAAAAGTAGGAGCTGCATCAAAAGTTAAAAAAGTAAGTGCTGAGGAAAAGAATGCTATAGCAATTTATGATGTAGTTAAAAATGTGGTAAACATAAAAGCAAACACTGTCGAACGACTAAAGAAGGTTAAGATTTATAATAACCTTGGAAAGCGGGTGATAAAAAGTAAAAAATCAAATATCGATGTTAGCGGTTTAAAAAAAGGAATGTATGTGGTTGAAGTTAAAACCGATAAAAGCATGTACACCGAAACAATTACTATAGAATAAGTAGTTGTTATTCTAAAAAGCATATATCAAATGTTTTGAGAGGGTATAGGGTTGAAAAGCCTTAGTGCATTTTAGTTTTAAATGAAAAAAGTAACCATTTTATTGGGGCCAGTACTACTTTGCTTTTTACTATTGTCAAGTAGAAATATCGTCGTGCCCCAAAAAAATAGAACTATTCTGGAGAAAGTAGCCGAATTATATGAGGCTAATTTTCGGAAGTTTCAAAATGAAGTAGAAGCGTTGGCGTTCCTTGCTGAGAATTCTGAATTTTCGGATGATTTAAAACTAAAAGAGCAAGTTGAAAAAACCAGATTATCTTATAAAAAGGTTGAGTTTATATTTGACTATTACCAAACCTCTTACAGCGGAACTTATATAAACGGAGCACCTTTACCGAAGGTAAGTGAGTATTTTCAAGCAGGAAAAATAATTGAACCCTGTGGTTTGCAAGCCTTAGATGAAGCTGTTTATGATGACGTAACAAAAGAGAACTTCCAGCACATTAAAATGTTGGCAAATGAATTAAAAAATCGTGTAGATTTTATAGCAAAAATTCATTTACCAATTCAATTGAAATCGAGTCAACTCATTGAATGTATTCGATCGGGAATGGTTCGAATATTTACGTTAGGAGTTACGGGTTATGATACACCCGGTTCCATTAATGCTTTGGAAGAAAGTTATGTGAGTTTGCAAAGCATGGAAACTGCTTTTTTGTATTTTGAAAATGATCTTTCCGCAGAAGCAAATACTAAATTTGAAGCTTTAAGAAAACTGTTTAGTAAAGGTAAATCAACTTTAAAATCTAGTGCTGATTTTAATAGTTTTGATCGCTTGGTTTTTTTAAAAGAAATTATCAATCCTATATATGCTGGGTTGTTAGAATTTCAAAATTTGAACAACATAAAGTTAGAACCCTACAAAAAGCATGCTCAAAATTATCAGGCTAAAAATATTTTTGATACTGATTTTCTCAATGCTAATTTTTACTCAGAGTTGGTTTATTTGCCTCTGGATAATCCAAAAACTATTGCATTAGGAAAGTTGTTATTTGAGGACGGGCAACTCTCACATGATAACCAAATGTCGTGCATAAGCTGTCATAATCCAAATAAAGGTTTTACGGATGGCCTTCCTAAAAGTGTATCAAATAAAGAAGGTTTTTTTACAGCACGAAACTCCCCAACGATTATTAATGCAGGTTACTCTACCCGTTATTTTTGGGATATGCGCGAGTTTAATTTAGAAAAACAAGTAACACATGTAATTGATGATAATTTAGAATTTAACACAAATTTTAATGCGATTATTACTAAGCTAAAAAGTAATTCACAGTACCTGAAATTATTTAAAGTGGCCTATGGTGGAATTCAGAAAGAAGATATTAATCAACGTTCTATAAGCAATGCCATTGCTGCGTATGTAAATTCTTTGATATCTATAAATAGTCCATTTGATAAATATGTTCGGAATGAAATAAATGAATATCCTGCGGATGCAAAACGTGGTTTTAATTTATTTATGGGTAAAGGGGCTTGTGGTAGTTGTCATTTTGCGCCAATGTTTAATGGTACCATTCCACCTTTTTATTTAGAATCAGAATCAGAAGTTTTAGGAATCACTCAGGGTTTTGATACTATTAATCCAAAGTTAGATACTGATTTAGGACGTTTTGCAAATGGATTGCGATTGGATCATCATCCTTATTTTAAAAATTCTTTTAAAACGGTATCCGTCAGAAATATAGAATTAACAGCACCGTATATGCATAATGGTTTGTTTGCAAACTTAGAAGAAGTGTTAGAATTTTATAATCTTGGGGGTGGTGCTGGTATGGGCTTAGAGGTGGAAAATCAAACGTTGTCTGATGCACCTTTAGATTTGTCGAAACAAGAGATTAGCGATATTATAGCATTTATGAAAACACTTACAGATGTTTCAGAATATACTACTACAATTGATTAACCACAACTAGCGTTTACTAATTTTATTATTTGAAATTACCCTTTGTCTTGAGCATTTAAATCGGGAAATAGCTGAATTTCTTTTTTTTAAATGTTTTTGACTCAGACCACTATTCACACGTTTACGCCATCGCTTAAAACTTGATTCCTTTAGTTCGTTGCGCATTGTTTTAATAACGTCCTTTTCTGATAGTCTAAACTGAAACAAGATTGCCTCAAATGGAGTGCGGTCTTCCCATGCCATTTCAATAACACGGTCTAACTCTCGATCCGTCAAGGCTTTTCTAGTGGCCATAGTGTATTAAATTTTTTCCCAGATTTGATCTGAATTTAGGTAAAAACTGCCTAGCGTGTTAAAATTGCATTGTTCTGGTGCTATAATTGAAAGAAAAGTTTCATCGTTTTCTCTTTTATATAGATGATATACTTCTCCAATGATGGGTTCAAAACTAAATTTCGATTCAAAAATGAGTTTGTTATATTCAAACTCGCGCATCATTTTTTCGTATTCCGCCTTTAGAGTTAGGTACTTTGTTTTAACCTGATGATTTATTTTAGTAATACTCCTATTCTTCCAAGCCAATGTATCGGTGGCGGTTATAAAAGGTGCACCAACTGAAGTAGCATAGGGTTTAAGAGCAGCATTGTATTTTTGGGTGTCAGAGTTAAAAACGATAGCATCTGGTTTTTTTTCTTTAGTCATGGGTAATGAATAAATACTAGCTTAATTTTAAAATTTCATTCATTACAGCTTCTGCCTCAAAGGTTTTTTGATCGCTCATTTTTCTATTGGTAGTAGATAAAGCGTGTGCCTCTTTTAAAAGTTGTTCATATTGCGCTTGCAATTTTTCTTTTCCCGATTTCTTTTTAAATAACTTAAACATAACTTTTGATTTTGTGTTCTAGAAGAATCTTTCTAGAAAAATTAGAACAAATATACAACTTGTCTAACTATTTATTAAATAAATTAGACAAAATACATTTTTAGTTATAATAGATAATTTTTTGGGGCTTTATTATGGTTTATTTAGTGAAGTACTTTGTCAGTAATTTTAGTGTGTAATAATTACAATCGGAATAATTTTTTCGAGTTTTCAAAAAGTATTTTCCGTTCGATTGGCTTAGCAACTAATTTTCGAATTTCAGCGATAGCTAATGTGCCGGAACAACTTTCAGGATCAGCACCTGTTGGGTCCGCGCAATCACTACCATACAATAATTTGTCTTGGTGTTTTTCTAAGAATATTTTTGCATGCTCCTCGTCGCGTTTAAGAGCATTCAGCCCTGAGCCGGCAGAAAGATCACCATACATATTCGGATAATCGCTAAGATATCGGTCTGTAATTCCACCTACTTCAACAGTAGTTTTAGGATATAGAATTGATTGATTTGTGTGATTTTTGTCAATATTAGCCCACCAAGTTTGTGCATGCCCTATAAAATTTACCTTTGGATACTTTTCTAACATTTTATAAAAACGCTCAAAACCATAATTATACTTTTCATATTGCCAATGCATTAGAACAGGCACATTATAGGTTTGTGCTAATTGGTAAATTTTTTGCATTTCATTTGAATCACATGCAACACCAAATTTTAATTCACCAATAACGACAGCGCCCAATTTTAAATATTTCTCAATTTCATACACACCATCTTTCATGTCAGGTACTGCACAAGCGCCAAAACGAAATTGCTTTTTGTGCTGACTTGCAAATAGATAACATTCGGCATTTCCGCCTGCTTCAGCTTGTAAACCATTTGCTTCGCCTTGGTGTGTAGAAGCAGAATTTACTGGTCGTCCAGATGGTAAAAGAATTGTAGTTGTAATTCCCATTGCTTTTTGATGTTCGAGCAATTGATTATCTCTTCTTTGTACATAATGGATGTGTTGGTGAATATCAATTATGGGTTCTTTTTTTAAATTTGAAATTTCAGTAAATGCGTTTAATTTTAGTGAAGTTCCCAACGCTAGTAAACTAGTACCTGTTATAAACTCTCTTCGGGAAAAACCTTTTTTCGAATGTGACATAAATAATAGCTGGTTTAGGGAATATTTTTATTTTTATAATTTTCTTTCAGGAGCTTATAGCAGCCCACTGAACACAATGACCTTCAGCATATACAGGACCTTTAAATAAAATGCAGCCCCCACACTTTTCGTCTGCCTTAGCGGGAATAAAGAGTGCACAATTGCTACAGGAATTCTCAGGAACTGCAGATTGCTTTACATAGCCTAAACCTTGTCTTTTTTTAATTTCTCCATCACTAATTTTAGTTAAATCATTGCAGGGGTCTTTAGAAGAGTTTTGTTTGGTGTTATCATTTCTAATTTTGGATGATTTATTTTTTTCACCGCAGTTCAACAGTAATAGTCCCCCGAAAAATAAACCACCTGAACTTATACATCTATTAATAAATTTTCTTCTGGAATAATCTTTGTTTGTCATTTGAAAAACTGTTTGTTAGATAGGAATGCGAAGTGTAAATTTTATCGATTTATTTCTTCTGTTAATTCTAGGAATTCTAGGAATAGGGCTGTACCAATTATTATAATTTTGTAAACAATTCTTTTAGGTGCTGTATTGCATTAGCGATATTGTTTTCTGCTTCGGACGAAATAGTTTTTATTTTTTCTTTTGATGAATTTTTCAATTCCGCTGTTTTTTCTAATCCTTTAAATAGTCCTTTTAGACCTGACGACTGTAATTCTTCTTTATTGGACTCTTTAAGTCGACTTAACACATTTAATAAATCTAGAATTTCGTCTTTATCATTCCTAGCACCAATGATATAAGAAAAATTCTCAATAAAAGTATTTTTCCAAATTGAAGTTTCCTTAAAAAATGAATTCTGTACTAACGTCTTTAAAAGCAAAATACTAGACCCAGCTTCTGAACTCAATATGGCAGTTCTAAACCATGAACTATCTCCATGCAATTCCGATGCTTTTGCCAAAGAAGGAATTACAGAATCATCTTTGAATTGACCTATACTTAAAGTTGCTTGTAATGCAACCCGTACTGAGGAATCATTAACCATTTCTTTTAACAGTGATAAAGAACTTGGAAATCGTTCGGCAAGCATGGCAGCATTTTCACGGACTCCCGGTGAAGGGTCTTGCATAGCAGTTCTTATTATAGTTGCATCCAAGGCATTTAAACCCTCTAAAACATATAGGGCATGTAATCGAAACCTAGGGTCTTCGCTTTGTTCAAATAAAGCAATTACTTCCGATATGATACTTTTATCTTGACGTTCTAAAAGCAATCGTTGTGCGGTAAGCCTCCACCAACGATTTTCGTGTTGTAATGCATTGACCAAATCTGAGGAGTTTGCCTTGGTTAGGTTTGGACTGACAGATGTATACGGTTCACTATTCTTTTGAACAATTCTGTAAATGCGTCCAAACGTATTACCAGCATCGAAATCCATAGTCTCTTGCAAATCTTGAGGAATAGACATGGGTGTTTCTATATGTTGTCGATACATATCCATAAGATATAAATATCCATCGGGACCAACCGAAAAATTAGCAGGACGAAACCATGTATCTGTTGTAGCCATAAATTCTTTGTCCTTTTCTTTCGAACCTTGTTGGGCTGTCAAAAAAGGAAGACTATCAGTTGCGTTTAGAATATCTCTATGTATAAGATTGCCTGCAACATCCGCCGTAAAAATATTCCCATAATATTCATTGGTGAACTTGTCGCCTCCGTAATATGTTCCCCCAGAAGCTCCAGTAAAATGATCTCTAGCATATTCTACTCGATCAAGGTTATTTTCCTTATAATTTTTATTGCGACGATTAGTGCGTTCTTGTCGCCAATAGGGCGTTGCACTTATTTGGTTCATAAGTGGGTCGTGGTCGGAAATATTTTGAATTGCATTTTTTGCAGCAGGGGTTAAGTATGGGTTTCTTTCGAGATATCTCATCGGTATAACAACCTGTCGAATATGCAATGAGTTTGCGGTAAAAAACCGGTGTCCCCAATCGTCTATTGCAAGTCCAAATTGTCCAGGCCCGGTACTACGTTCAAATAAATTTTTGTCCAGTCGAAAACGAAAATCGGCACCTTGTACTTCAATCGGTGGCGCATCAGAATTACGGCTAAAACTTATTTTACCAGCTTGTCCGGCATTATTTGCATAAATCCAATTATCAATGCCATATCGGAGATTCGTAATTTGTGCTTCTTCATTTTTGTCAAAAAAACCAGTAAACAACACTTCTTTAGAATCTGAACGGCCATCACCATCTGTATCTTTGTAATAGGTGATATTTGGTGCAGCACATACCAGTAAACCACCTTTCCAAGGTAAAATACTAGTAGCTTCTCTTAAACTGTCTACAAAAATTGTAGAGGTATCAGCTTGTCCATCGCCATCGGTGTCTTTTAGTAAAACTATATTTCCTTTTCCTTTAGTAGCATCAGGTTTATAGGCATCCAACATTCCAACGACAAAAGCATTTCCATCTGCATCAAATTGCATGGCAACCGGATCAACTACCAATGGTTCCGCCGCAAATATTTCAGCCTTAAAGTTCTCAGAAAATTGAAAAGTTTTTAAAGACTCTTCTGGGCTAAGTGGACCATCGTAAAGAGACTCTTCGTTGCATGAGGCTAAGATTAGAGGAAATAAAATTAAGAGCTGAATTGAAAAAATCAAATGAATTTTTAGGGTACTGTATTGGTTTTTGACGTGCATAGTTTGGTGGTTCACACAATTTAAAGTTGGTTTGTTGGTGCAATGAATTTACTATATGCAAACTAAAAACTGCCCATTATTACTAAAAAAATCTATAACAAGTATTCTTAGGTGTCATTTACGTAAAAGTGTATGATAAATTGTTGATGTAGTGGTATGATAATTTTGAAGTGAGGGGTAAAGGTGTTACTATGAAATATGTGTATTAAAAAGGAAAGATGCCCATTGCGAGAGCAATGGGCAAAATTGTGGAGCCGGGGAGAATCGAACTCCCGTCCAAACAAGCAACGTTAAAGCTTTCTACATGTTTAGTTTCCGTTTAATTTTCGACGCAAGCCTGACCGGAAACGGCCTAACAAACGCTTAGCTTCTTAAG
>NZ_JBDVFA010000081.1:0-6322 GCF_039941195.1 Aurantibacter sp.
CCCCAGAAGCATCTACGGTAGCAATTGAATTATCTGAACTAGACCAAATTCCAGGGTCACCATCACTAGAAAAAGTAGTCGTTTCTCCTTCACAAATCTCTTGAGTTCCTGAAAGTGTACCTGCATTAGGTAGTCCGGTTACGGAAATTGTTCTAATAGCAATGTCGTTAACTGCACAAGGTGCATTGGCATAAACCGTATACCAAATAGTAGCTGTTCCTTCGGCCACAGCAGTCACTTCTCCGGAAGAGTTTACAGTGGCAATTGAATTATCAGAGCTAGTCCAAGTACCAGCATCTCCATCACTAGAAAACGTAGTTGTTTCTCCTTCACAAATCTGTTGGTTTCCTGAAAGCGTACCTGCATTTGGTTGTTCAGAAACAGTAACAGATCTAGTCGCAATGTCACCCACAACACATGGTGCGGTGGCAGCAACAGTATATGAAATTATAGTTGTTCCTTCGGCGATACCGGTTACTTCCCCAGACGCATTAACAGTAGCAATGGATGTATCTGAACTAGACCAAATTCCAGTATCGCCATCGCTAGAAAATGTTGTAGTTTCTCCTTCACAAACTTCTTGTGTTCCTGACAGCGTTCCTGCATTTGGAAGTCCAGTTACAGTTATGGTTCTAGTTGCTATGTCATCTATAGCACATGGTGCAATAGCAGCAACAGTATATGAAATTGTAGCCGTACCTTCCGCCAAAGCAGTAATTTCTCCAGAAGCATCAACAGTAACGATTGAATTATCAGAACTAGACCATGTGCCAGCATCCCCATCAGAAGAAAATGTCGTTGTTTCACCTTCACAGACATTTTGAGTACCAGAAAGTGTACCCGCGTTTGGAAGTCCAGTAACGGTCACCGTTCTAGTTGCAGTATCATCAACAGTACATGGGGCAGTAGCCGCAACAGTATATGAAATAGTAGCCGTACCTTCCGCCACAGCAGTAATTTCTCCAACTACATCAACAGTGGCAATGGCAGTGTTAGAACTCGACCATGTACCTGTATCTCCATCACTGGAAAATGTTGTAGTATTTCCTTCACAAACGTCTTGTGTTCCTGACAGCGTTCCTGCGTTTGGAAGTCCTGTTACGGTAACGTTTCTAGTAGCTATGTCATCTACAGCGCAAGGCGAAGTAGCAGCAGCGGTATAAGAAATGGTAGCAGTACCTTCTGCCAAAGCAGTAATTTCCCCAGCAGCATCTACAGTAGCAATGGCAGTGTTAGAACTCGACCATGTACCTGTATCTCCATCACTGGAAAATGTTGTAGTATTTCCTTCACAAACTTCTTGTGTTCCAGAGAGCGTTCCTGCATTTGGAGCCGCTTCGATTTCTAAAGTTGCTGTTGATTCTTCAAAGCAAATGTTTGCCTCGTTCGAAACAATTACTTTATAGGTATAATTATCTTGAGAGAGACTTACGTTTGATAAAGTTAAGCTTAATGTTGAACCACTGGCAACCGTTCCGGATTCCCCGGCAATATCAGAATAATTTGTTCCATCACTACTTTCCTGCCAACGATAATCCACGTTAGTACTTGCTGTTGTAATAGGGTTAGTTGTTAAGATGGTAGTGTTAGCTATTGTTGAAAAGGTTACATCGGCTCCTTCGCAAACATCTTGATTTGTTAGAGCGCTTAGTGCTATCGTTACACCTTCTTGAAAAGTATTTTTTCCTCCAGACGTGGTTGCCGGGGTCGTGTCATAAGTTGTTCCTGTAACTCCTGCAGTTATTACTAATCCATTAGAATTTACAGTTGGAGAACCAGTACCAAAAACTCCATTATCGTTACCATCAGTATCTATATTTGCATAGGCTTCATCAGCATCACTGCATCCATCACCATCACTATCCAAATCCAAATAATCAGGAACGGTATTACTATTTGTATCGATAAGTAAACAACCTTCAAAAATTAAATCAATACCATCGCCAAGTCTTCCATCAAGGTTTCCGGTACCGGAATATTGGGTTACATTAAAGGTGAAACTAGTCATTGCACCATTTATTTGAAAGGTACCTGCAGCTTCACCAACTGAACAATCATTTAAAGTATTTGGGGATTCAGTAATTCTACGATGTACAAAATTCTTAGGACTATTTCGACCAATGTCTCCATTTTGGGAGATAATACTCATGGTATTGGTGCCTTGAAGTTCCCATAAACTAGAAGTAATACGATTAGATCCATCACTTCCACCTAAACCAGCAAGATGAAATCTTGGATTATTTACAGTAATAGGAACATTACTTGAATTAAAGTATTCAACTACGAACGTACCTGAATTTGTACTGCTAAATGTAGCTTGTCCAGAAACAATACTTAATGCTGGTTTATTAGTATTGGGCAAAGGACCAAAATTTGAAGTAAACCCGGTGCAATTTCTATCGAAATTTGGTTGATTAGAGGTAGGTACATTTTGCCAAAAACTTGAATTTGCCAATGAAACTCTTACTTTATTACCATCCAAAAAATTGGACTCCCAAACACCAGTACTAATTTCGCTCCAAGTTCCAGTGATATAACAGCTCTGTTCATCAGTATCTCGTATACCATCATTATCATTGTCGAGATCACAACTTTCATTGATGCCGTCTGCATCTGGGTCGAGAGGAGTAGGGGTGCCTACTATAGTTCCATAAGTACAAGGGTCGTAAATTAAGTTAGAAAGCACAAACTCTACTTCATCCGAGGCAGTGAGCAATGAAATTAAGCCACCAGTTACTTCTACATTCATGTTGATTGATGGAACTAGACCATCTAATTCCATACTAGCACCTCCCGTTCCGGTGTCCACACCGTTACCACATTCACCTCCACCACCTGCAATTAGTGCGTTGGAATTAATATTGAAATTAGTTGCTGTCGATTGGAATATCGAACCATTAGAGGTTAACTCGTTCCATGTGCCATTTGTTAGGTCGAAATTTCCTGTCGCCCCTGCAGCTATAATAACAATAGCAAAAGTACCAACTTTATCCACATTTAATATTGGACTCGCCAAGTCTATAGAGTCCCCCGTGGCTGCATCAAAAAAATGAAATTCAAGTGTACCCGAATTTGCTGAACTTGCTGAAATTTCAATAGAAGGACTACCAAAAATATCCGGAGTAGGGTTGCCATAAGTTGCATCAGAAGTACATCCCATTGTTTCATTTCCGAGAATTGATACACCTCCAGTTACTCTGGCCTCTACGCGCACTAAACCATCCGAACTAAGTGACTCCCAAGTAGTCGTATTTAGTTGACTCCAAGTAGTAGTTTGCTGGGCCAATAAAATATTGACAGCACCTAGAAGAAACAATGTAAGTAGTAATGTTTTTTTGAAAATTTTCAATTCAATAAACTAATGATTAGTCGTTCGCCTAAAATATATAAGTTAATTCTTACATTTTTATAAGTAAATATAAACCGCTAAAATGCCCGTCTCAATTAAATGTTGTAAACGGTTAATAAATAGAGGTAAAGATGGTATAAAGTGTGGACTGGTAATAAAGTAAATTGAACGCTAGAGGCCTAATTCCTTGCCTTTTAGTAGCATATATTTTTTAGCAGCTTCATATTCATTAGGAATTTCACCTTCAAGAATGGCTTCTTTAATGGCTTCTTTTATAATACCAATTTCCTTGGAAGGTTTTAAATTGAAGGTTTTCATTATTTCCTCTCCGGATACTGGAGGTTGGAAATTTCGTATTTGATCACGATTCTCAACTTCGATAATTTTTTTACGGACCAGTTCAAAATTGCTTTTGTATTTATTCTGTTTTCTCGTGTTTTTTGTAGTAATATCAGCAACACACAGGGTCATTAAATCTTCTACATGTTCACCGGCATCAAACACCAATCTACGAACAGCTGAATCTGTAGCATAATCTTCGGCGAGTACAATAGGTCTAGAACTCATGCGTACCATTTTCTGAACAAATTTCATTTTATCATTTAATGGCATTCGCAAGCGTTTAAAGAGTTTGTATACCATTTTTGAACCCACAAATTCGTGACCATGAAAAGTCCAACCAATTTTTTTATGGAATTTTTTAGTAGGTGCTTTGCCAATATCATGTAACAGCGCAGCCCATCGTAGCCAAAGATTATCAGTGGTTTTAGAAATATTATCCACCACTTCTAAGGTGTGCCAAAAATTATCTTTATGCCGTTGACCTTCAATTTCTTCTATACCTTGCAATGCTACTAATTCTGGAAAAATGAAAGCTAAAAGTTCGGTTTTATTTAATAATGCAAATCCCTTAGAAGGTTTATCACTCATCATTATTTTATGAATCTCATCGACAATACGTTCATTAGAAATAATTTTAATTCGCTCTTTATTTTCTGTGATAGCTTTAAGGGACTGATCTTCAATTTTAAAATTTAATTGAGTTGCAAATCGAATGGCTCGCATCATTCTCAAAGGGTCGTCAGAATAGGTTATATTAGGTTCGAGCGGGGTTTTTATAATTCCTTTTTCCAAATCTAAAACCCCATCAAAAGGGTCTAGTAATTCACCGAAATTAGTAGCATTGAGTGAAAGTGCAAGTGCATTAATGGTGAAATCTCTTCTTTTTTGATCGTCTTCTAATGTACCATTCTCAACAACTGGCTTTCGACTATCGCTATGGTAACTTTCCTTCCGAGCACCTACAAACTCAATTTCTATTTCTTGATGTTTTACCATCGCTGTACCAAAATTTTTAAATACAGAAACATGTGGCTTACTGCTTAATTTGGATGCAACTTTTTTGGCGAGTTCTATACCACTGCCAACTGCCACTATATCAATATCTTTAGGACTTCCTCTTTGCAATAAATAATCACGTACAAATCCACCAATAACATAGCATTCTATATCAAGTTCTTTGGCCGAATCGGCGATAATTTTAAAAATAGGATTATTTAATGCTTCTTTATATTGTGGCAAACTCATTTGTTTTTAATAGTACTAAATCGGATTCCGTTTTAAAGTCCTATTTTAGAATAAAATAATTATGTGCGAATTATCTTTACAGTTCCGTCATTAGCTAGTTTAATTATAGCAGATGGAGCACCATTTTTTTTCTCGCGGTTCAAATTTACCACATAGTCCACGCCTTTTAAAATCTCGTCACTTATTTCGTTAAAAGATTTAGGGGTAGGAGAACCGGAAATATTTGCCGATGTAGAAACGATGGGTTTTTTAAATTTATTTATTAAATATTGACAATACTTATCTGAGGCTACTCGTATTGCCAACGTATTATCGTCAGCAAGTAGATTCTTAGCAATGTCCTTAGGGTTATCGTAAATAATAGTGGTTGGTTTGTCAGTAATATCAATTATATCCCAAGCTACTTCAGGAACAGATGTTACATGTCTTTCTAACATAAAATCGTTGGCCACTAAACAAATTAAGGCTTTAGAATCATTTCTTTTTTTTAGTTCATAAACCTTTTTTACAGCCTCTTCATTTGTAGCATCACAACCGATGCCCCATACGGTATCAGTGGGGTAGAGTATGAGTCCCCCGTTTTTGAGAACATCAACGGCCTTATTAATTTCGTCAATCATTAGTGAATTTTCTGATTATGTTTTATTGATTTGCCGAGAGGTAAACCGATTAAAATTCGAGTAAATAGTTTAAAATACTTGGGTTTAATTACTGAGGTTATCCCATATCTAAGAACGAAAACTAGGCGAAGCATTTGATAATGAAAATAACCATAGTTTTTGCGAATTACATAAAACAGAGATGTTTTTAGTTCAATTTTAGTTGCCAAAGGCATTACCGTTTTACCTATACTTTTCCCCTGATAATGTAAATAAGAAGCATTTGGAATGAAATAAGTTTTTCTATTTAACTTTTTCAAACGATAACAAATATCACTTTCTTCATAATACAAAAATAGATTGGTGTCGAATCCACCTACTTCATTAAAGTCATTAGCCTTAAAAAACATAAAACTACCGTTAACATAATCAACAGGAATAGGGTATGCATATACCTTTTTTCTATTGGGTTTAGAAAATAGTTTCTCAACAAATTGTTTTCCAAATACTTCGCGCCAAAATGATGTAAAATGGTCAAAACTTATTTGTTTTTCTTGCTTTTCATTAAATATTTGTGCCCCGCATACCGCGGCATCAGAAGCGCCAATTAAGAAATCGTAACAAATGGAAACACAGTCGTTAATTAATAAAGTATCATTGTTTAAAAACAGATAATAATCTCCTTTAGCGTATTGTACTCCGTGCATATTTCCACCTCCAAAGCCTGTATTTATTCTACTTCTAATTATTTTAACTTTATCAGAATTCAGTTTTATTAGGCTAGATT
>NZ_JBDVFA010000082.1:0-1881 GCF_039941195.1 Aurantibacter sp.
TTATTTAAAACAGGGATTATTTCTAAGTCGTTTTCTAAAGCTAAATATAGATTAGAAATTGTTTGTGCTTGAATACTTTGTGCAGCATCTACAATTAATAGAGCTCCTTCACAAGCTGCAATGGATCGCGACACTTCATACGAAAAATCTACATGTCCAGGAGTGTCAATTAAATTCAAAACATATTTTTCGCCTTCAAATTCGTAATCCATTTGAATAGCATGCGATTTTATAGTAATACCGCGTTCACGTTCCAAATCCATACTATCTAGTAGCTGGTCTTGTTTTTCACGATCAGTAACAGAACCCGTAAAATCTAACAAACGATCGGCCAAGGTGCTTTTACCATGATCGATATGGGCAATAATACAGAAGTTTCGAATGTTCTTCATGGGCGTGGTCCCGTCAATTCGGGAGTTTAATTATGCTAATACACTATTTATAGCCTGCAAAGATACATTATTTTAAAACGGAGTTATAGCTAATATTGTTTTAGAGTTAGATGTTGAAAAGGTTTATTATTTCTCCTAATAAAAGTAATTTATTTATGTAATTAGGTTAAGAATAGTTGTGCTTATGCTTAGGGTCATTTACTTTTTAATTTTCTGTAAATTTGCATCCCAGAAAAATAATGTTAATGCTTAAAATAGGAGACATACAACTTCCAGAATTTCCGTTGCTACTGGCGCCTATGGAAGATGTAAGCGACCCTCCTTTTCGTGCATTGTGCAAGGAACAAGGTGCCGATGTGGTTTATACAGAATTTATTTCTTCGGAGGGTCTAATTCGGGATGCTGCCAAAAGCGTAATGAAATTAGATATTTATGAAAAAGAGCGTCCTGTAGGTATTCAGATTTTTGGAGCTAATCTAGACTCCATGTTACAGTCTGTGGAAATTGTTGAGAAATCGAAACCAGATATTATTGATATTAATTTCGGTTGTCCTGTAAAAAAAGTAGTGAGTAAAGGAGCTGGAGCTGGAATACTTAAAGATATAGACTTAATGGTTTCGTTAACCAAAGCTATGGTGGAACGTACTAAACTGCCTATTACTGTTAAAACAAGATTGGGGTGGGATGATGATTCCATAAAGATTGTTGAGGTAGCTGAACGCTTGCAAGATGTAGGTTGTAAGGCCATTGCAATACATGGTCGTACTCGTGCACAAATGTATAAAGGCAATGCCAATTGGAATCCTATTGCTGAGGTTAAAAATAATCAGCGCATGCATATTCCCGTCTTTGGAAATGGAGATGTCGATACTCCTGAAGCTGCTAAAAGAATGCGAGATGATTATGGACTCGATGGCGCAATGATAGGACGTGCAAGTATTGGCTATCCTTGGTTTTTTAATGAAGTAAAACATTATTTTAAAACAGGAGAAAAATTAGCGCCACCTACAATGAAAGAACGTGTTGAAGCTGCACGTCGGCATTTGCAAATGGCAATTGATTGGAAAGGGGAGAAGTTAGGTGTTTTTGAAACCCGAAGACACTACACCAATTATTTTAAAGGAATCCCTGATTTTAAACCGTATCGCATGAAAATGGTTACTAGTGATGAATCGCCAGATGTTTTTGCAGCATTTGATGAGGTGTTAGAAAAGTTTGGTGACCACCAATTTTCGGTTAATCCTTAAATTAAGGAGCGATTAATTTCTTATTTATTCTACTACTGGCAATTTTAGATGCCAGTATACCGAGTACAACAATTGTCGCCAAAACCACTAGAATATTAATTAATTTTAGTTCAACTGGGTAATCGATATAGCCAATTTTCACCCATCCAAATAACAATTGAGAGCTAATTAGTATTATCCCAATTAATACTCCAATCAGTCCGCCTGCTCCGGTTACCAACATTCCTTGTATAAAGTAGATT
>NZ_JBDVFA010000083.1:0-5324 GCF_039941195.1 Aurantibacter sp.
AATCTAAAAATCCAGAATTAAAGAATCCATTTGTGATTCCAGGAATTCGTAATATCAAAATCGAATCACAACTTAACCCGAATTACAACTTCGATAATTTTTTAGAAGGTGATTCAAATCGATTAGCACGATCCGCAGGTATGGCAGTAGCCAACAAACCTGGTGGCACATCTTTTAACCCTTTATTGGTTTTTGGTGGAGTTGGTTTAGGTAAAACGCATTTAGCTCATGCCATTGGTGTTGAGATAAAAGATAAATATCCTGAGCGCACTGTTCTATATATTTCTGCAGAAAAGTTTACCCAACAATATATAGAGTCTGTAAAAAAGAATACGCGGAATGATTTCATTCATTTCTATCAATTAATTGATGTATTAATTATTGATGACGTTCAATTTCTATCAGGTAAGTCAGGTACGCAAGATGTGTTTTTCCATATCTTCAATCATTTACACC
Source organism: Aurantibacter sp. (assembly GCF_039941195.1). Taxonomy (GTDB): domain Bacteria; phylum Bacteroidota; class Bacteroidia; order Flavobacteriales; family Flavobacteriaceae; genus Aurantibacter_A. Next base: position 457 of record NZ_JBDVFA010000083.1, read on the forward strand.
AGAATGGCAAACAGGTAATTTTAACTTCGGATAAAGCGCCTGTTGATATGCAAGATATTGAACAGCGTTTATTATCACGATTCAAATGGGGCTTATCAGCAGAATTGCAAACCCCAGATTACGAAACGAGAATTTCTATCCTTAAAAATAAATTATATCGAGACGGTGTAGAAATGCCAGATGATATAATTGAATATGTAGCAAAACATATTAAATCGAATATTAGAGAACTCGAAGGAGCAATAATATCTTTAATTGCACAATCTTCTTTCAATAAAAAAGAGGTCACCATCGAACTTGCACAACAAGTAGTTGAGAAGTTTGTAAAAAATACGAAACGTGAAGTTTCTATTGATTACATACAAAAAGTAGTCTCAGATTATTTCGAAATGGATGTTGCTACGCTGCAATCAAAAACTAGAAAAAGACACATTGTACAAGCGAGACAACTTGCAATGTTTTTTGCCAAGAAATATACCAAAGCTTCTTTGGCTAGTATTGGTTCGCAAATAGGAAAACGAGATCATGCAACAGTATTACATGCATGCAAAACTGTTGACAACCTTGCTGAAACTGATAAGCAATTCCGAAAATACATTGAAGACCTTACAAAGAAATTAACATAAGTATTTTGAATCGCACTAACATATTAATGGTGTGTTTAGGAAATATTTGCAGGTCACCATTGGCTGAAGGTATCTTAAAAAGTAAGGTGAATTCAGCTAATGTGTATGTTGATTCTGCAGGTACAGGTGGTTATCATATTGGTTCTAAACCAGATAGTCGCTCCATTGAAATAGCACATAAATTTGGCATCGATATAACCAATCAACGCTGTCGTAAATTCCATATAAGTGACTTCGAAAGGTTTGATGTTATTTATGTCATGGACGACAGTAACTATGAAAACATTTTAGATCTTGCGAATTCCGCATCAGACGAACAAAAAGTAAAATTACTTTTAGATGTCTTGGATTATGGACCACAAGAAGTACCTGACCCTTATTATGGTGGAAAAGATGGTTTTAAAAATGTATATCATATGATTGATGAGGCTTGCTCTAAAATCGCCAATAGTTTAAATCAATTGAATTAATTCGATGGCAAAACCAAAAGATTACCCTGGTAGTTTATTTTTAATACCTAGTATTCTAGGTGATAATGAGCCCTTAGAAGTACTACCGATTTCTATAAAAGGTGCTATTGAATCCATTGACTTCTATATTGTTGAGAATGAAAAGTCTGCTCGACGGTTTATCAAAAAGATTAGTCCGCGTAAATCTCAGGCAAAATTAAATATAGAAACACTCAACAAGTTTACAGAACCAGCAGCTATTCCTACTTTTTTAAAACCTTGTTTAGATGGATATGATGTAGGAATAATTTCTGATGCCGGTTGTCCTGGAATTGCAGACCCTGGCGCCGATGTGGTAAAAATTGCTCATGAAAAAAATATTAAAGTAGTACCAATGGTTGGCCCTTCTTCAATATTACTAGCTATGATGGCTAGTGGTTTTAACGGGCAGAATTTTGCATTTAATGGCTATTTACCTATTGAGAGTTCTGACAGAAAAAAGACTATAAAATTATTAGAACGCAATTCTAAAGAACTAGGGCAATCGCAAATTTTTATTGAAACACCTTATAGGAATGATAAATTACTACAAGAATTAATAAAATCGCTAGCACCAAGTACTAAAATTTGCGTTGCTTGTGATATCACTTTACCAACGGAGCAAATAGCAACCAAGACAGTTGCTGATTGGAAACACACAAAATGGGAACTTCATAAAAGACCAGCAATATTTATAATTCAGGCATAAAAAATTCCCTAATTATTTGGCAGTACAATTAGGGAATTTTTATAAACTTAAATTAATTATCTAAACTATTTTTTTGGCACTTTAGGATTTCTTATTGGCGAAACGTGCGATACGTCGTAGCCAGAAAACTTACGCATATAATGCTTCATATTTGTACCATAGCTATCTTCAAAATCTAGCGCACCATACGAACGTAAATACTTTTTCACATTACCAGGTCCTGCTAAATGAGCTGCAGCTAAAATTCCAGATTCAGTCACCTCTACTCCACCTACATGTTTTCCTGTAAATCGAGCAATGTCTTTTCTTAGTATCCATTTGTTACGAGCAATATTAGTTTGGAAGGCTTCTTCCTGCAATTCTGGATCATTTAAGAAGCGCGTTGCGTTATACACTCCCATCAACTGTAATGTTCCAATACCAAATTGATATTTTCCTAAATAGCCTAATGTATTGGTTGTAAAGTAATTTCCTTGCGATTCTTTAAATGCTAAGGCTTCACGAAATCCAATAAATGATGTTCCTAAAAAGGGTGGTATAATAACCATCATGTCATACTTAACCACCTCTTGCTTCGGGTAAATAACAGCCACTGGCTCCGATACCCTTAATGTTTCTGGGACTTTTACTTCCTTTGGCGTAAATCCATAACTCAATAAAACAAATACTACTACCAGAGGAATAACCCAATTAATCCACTTTCTCATAGTTCCCTACTTTTGTTAACCAGATTAAAAATCTTGATTAACTATGAACCTACAAAGATACGCCTCGATCTAGCTGCGCACTCAAAGGCTTTGTTAAAATCCCGCGAATTTAGTTAATAAGTGCTTAAAATCGGCTGATTTACCTATCTTTTAATATTTTGCGTATTTATCCAACGGATATACTGCTCTTTATTTCGGCCATGCTGGGCTAAATTTTTGGCAAATTTATGATATCCGAAATCCTCAACATTTGCCACCATATACAAATAATCATGCTTTTCAGATGATAAAACAGCATCAATTGCAGATATGTCGGGCATTGCGATCGGACCAGGCGGAATACCAGCGTATTTATAAGTATTATAGGGAGAGTCAAGTTCTAAATCCTTGTATAATACTCTTTTAATAACCAAATTGAAATCACCAGCGTTTTTCTTGATTGCATATATTACGGTAGGATCTGCTTGCAACAACATCTTTTTACGCACTCTATTAAGGTATAATCCCGCAACCCTAGGTCTTTCATCAACTTTAGCAGTTTCTTTATGTACTATTGAGGCCAACGCTACAACTTCATTTGGAGTTAAACCCAATTTATCTGCTTTTGCCTTTCGATCGTCATTCCAAAATCTATTGTACTCAGTAACCATTCTATCCCGAAACTTCTCAGCAGAAGTATTCCAAAAAAACTCATAACTGTTAGGTATGTAGGGTACAATTTCATTTCCATTATCAAATCCATATTCTTTTAAAAACGCTTCATCCTTAAAAGCATTCAACAATGAAACACTATCCGCTTCTATTTGCGATGCAATACGGCCAGCTAGCAACTCTAAAGTTTCTTGATTATTAAAAGCAACTTTTACTGGCATATTACCACTTCGTAATGCCCCAATAATCTCGTTATTATTCATCCCCTTCTTTATAACATACTTGCCACCCTTTATATTGGTAGCATAACCTTTTCGATTCGCAGCTTGTTCAAATGAATTTAAATCATCTAATAATGGTACAAGCATTTCCTTTACATCATTAAAACTATCGTTTGATTTAATAAACAAATAGGCCTCTTCGTTTTCAAATTTAGTATTTGGATTAAAAAATGCACCATAAACCTTATAAGCAAATAGTCCGCCACCCACTAAGCCAGCTAAAACAATAAACAACAAAATCTTTCTGATATACATTACTATTTAATCTTTTGAAATAATATTTCGTTTTTAAATCCTTCGATAGAATAAATCCAATCTTTCTTTACCCCTACTTGCTCAAAACCCATTTTTTCAAATAGCTTAATACTTGGTTCATTATCACTCGCCACATTAGCAAATAATTGATGCAAATTAAGTACATCAAACGCATATTCACACATTAAATTAATTGCGGCTGAGCCAATTCCTTTATTTCGATATTCTTTTTGCACAATAATTATGCCCATACCAGCTCTTTTGTTTTTCGGATCAAAATCAAATAAATCAATTAAGCCAAGTAGTTTTCCCGAATTATGACAAATACATAAACGCAACTGCTTTACATCATAAATATCGCGATGCGCATTCTCTAAATATAATTTAAGTACTTGTTTAGAATATGGTGTAATTGTGCCACTAACCTCCCAAATTTCAGGATTATTTTCAAGTTCATACAAAAACTCAAGATCCGAAGGTTCTAATGCCCTTAAATAAATATGGTCTCCTCTTAAAATCATAACTCGATTGTACCATTATAAACTTGTACAGCCGGACCAATTAACCATATATTCTTGTACCCTTCCTTTTCAACCTCAAAAACAACTTCTAATTCTCCCCCAAGCACCTTAATTATTGCCCGGTTCGACTTAAGTTTTTCTGATTGATGCATTGCCAATGCAACCGCAGTAACTCCAGTACCACACGCCAATGTCTCATCTTCTACTCCCCTTTCATAAGTTCGTACTTCAAAAATATCGTCTGCTTTTTGTTCAACAAAATTGATATTACTCCCTTTTTGTCCGTACAGTCCATAACGCAATTTTTTTCCTTCAGTAAAAACATCAAAGGAGGCGACATCAGGCACTAGTTGTACATGATGGGGAGATCCAGTATTTAAAAAACTATATTCAGATTTTTGACGAATTTGATCTACATCAATCATTTGCAAGCTAACTAGACCATCTTTAATTTCAGCACTATGTAACCCATCTGTAGCCATAAAAGTGGTTTCAGCAGAAATAATTCCTAGAAATTTAGCGAAGGCAACTATACAACGACCACCATTACCACACATACTACCCTCATTACCATCAGCATTGTAATACACCATTTTAAAATCGGTATCAGCATCATTTTCTAGAAGTATT
>NZ_JBDVFA010000084.1:0-22706 GCF_039941195.1 Aurantibacter sp.
CTTTACGGTAACAACAATTTTATCACCAATAGAAGCATATCTTCTTTTAGTTCCTCCCAGAACACGAATGGTCAAAACCTCTTTCGCTCCTGTATTGTCCGCTACCTTTAATCTTGATTCTTGCTGTAACATAATTATTTAGCTCTTTCCAAAATTTCAACCAACCTCCAGCACTTATTCTTGCTAATAGGTCTTGTCTCCATTATTTTTACGGTATCACCTTCTTTACAATCGTTTAGCTCATCGTGCGCAACATATTTCTTCGTGCGCAATACAAACTTACCGTACATTGGGTGCTTCACTCTCTTTACTTCGCTAACAACAATAGATTTCTCCATTTTGTCACTTGTAACGACACCAATTCTTTCCTTTCTTAAGTTTCTTTTTTCCATAAAGCAGAACCAATTATTGGTTATCCCTTTTAGTTAATTCCGTTGCCAATCTAGCCACAGTTTTTCTTACCTGTTTAATCTGAAGTGGATTCTCTAATGGTGTAACCGAATGGGCTAACTTCAAATCCGCATGTTGTTTCTTGAACTCGGCTATCTTTTCAGACAGTGCTTCGACCGACATTTCTTTTATCTCTGATTGTTTCATCTCAATTAAAATTAATCTTGGATCGAATAATCCCTAGCTACAATAAATTTCGTTTTTACAGGTAGTTTTTGTGCAGCCAACCTTAAGGCTTCTTTTGCAACATCTATTGGTACACCAGCAATTTCAAAAACTACTCTTCCTGGTTTTACAACAGCTACAAAATACTCGGGAGCACCTTTACCCTTACCCATACGTACTTCCAATGGCTTTTTAGTAATAGGCTTGTCTGGAAATACTTTAATCCATAACTGACCTTCCCTTTTCATATATCTTGTCGCTGCGATACGTGCTGCTTCAATTTGACGCGAAGTCAAAAAAGCTGCATCCAAAGACTTGATGCCGAACATACCATTAGAAAGCTGATGACCTCTACCGGAATTACCCTTCATACGGCCCTTCTGCATTTTTCTGAACTTCGTTCTCTTCGGTTGTAACATTACTCTGTTGCTTTAAAAATTACTTTCTACGACGTGGTTGTTTTCTACCACCATCTTGTTTTCCTCCTTTACCTGATTGACCTTTTTGCATGCCAACTAATGGAGATAATTCTCTCTTACCATATACCTCACCTTTCATAATCCAAACCTTAATACCAAGGCGACCATATGTCGTGTGAGCTTCATGAAGTGCATAATCAATATCCGCTCTAAACGTAGATAATGGAATACGACCATCTTTATATGATTCTGAACGCGCCATCTCAGCACCATTCAAACGACCTGAAATTTGAATTTTAATTCCTTCTGCATTCATTCGCATTGCCGCAGCAATTGCCATTTTAATAGCTCTACGGAAAGAAATTCTGCTTTCTATTTGTCTTGCAACACTTGCCGCAACCAAATTAGCATCAACTTCTGGTCTCTTAATTTCGTAAATATTAATCTGTACTTCCTTATTCGTAATCTTTTTAAGCTCCTCTTTCAGCTTATCCACTTCCTGACCACCTTTACCAATAATGATACCTGGTCTTGCAGTAGTTACGGTAACCGTAATCAACTTAAGAGTTCTCTCTATAATTACTCTTGAAACACTCGCTTTAGCAAGTCTTACATGAATGTACTTTCTAATCTTATCATCTTCAGCTAGCTTGTCGCCATAATCATCACCACCGTACCAGTTGGATTCCCAACCTCTAATTATGCCTAGACGGTTTCCTATCGGATTTGTTTTCTGTCCCATTCTAACTTGCTGTATTATTATTTGAACCCAATACTAATGTAACATGGTTCGAACGTTTTCTAATTCTATGTGCTCTTCCTTGTGGTGCTGGTCGCAATCTCTTCAACATACTACCACTATCAACACGTATCTCTTTTACAAACAAATCTGCATCTTCAACATTCGCATCTTCATTCTTAGCTTGCCAATTTGCAATAGCTGAAAGCAACAATTTCTCTAATTTTCTAGAAGCTTCTTTTGAATTAAATCTCAAGATAGCTAATGCTTTCTCCACCTGTACACCTCTAACCAAATCTGCTACTAATCGCATTTTCCTAGGCGATGTTGGGCAATTATTCAATTTAGCAAAAGCTACTTGTTTTTTTTCAGCCTTAATTCTATCGGCCATTTCTCTTTTACGAACTCCCATAGCTTACTTCTTTCCTTTATTCTTAGCTCCTGCATGCCCTCTAAAAGAACGTGTAGGTGAAAATTCTCCCAATTTATGACCTACCATATTCTCTGTAACATAAACCGGAACAAATTGTCTTCCGTTATGAACTGCAATTGTTAACCCAACAAAATCAGGAGTAATCATTGAAGCTCTAGACCAAGTTTTGATTACTGATTTCTTACCAGAACTCGCAGCTTGTTGTATCTTCTTTTCTAAACTATAGTGAACGTAAGGTCCTTTCTTTAATGAACGTGCCATTTCTTTTTAATTTTATTTCTTTCTACGTTCTACGATATACTTATTTGTACTCTTAGTCTTAGTTCTAGTACGATATCCTTTAGCAGGAATACCATTTCTAGATCTTGGGTGACCACCTGAAGCTCTACCTTCACCACCACCCATTGGGTGATCGACAGGGTTCATAACCACTGGTCTTGTTCTAGGTCTTCTACCCAACCATCTACTTCTACCTGCTTTACCAGAAACAAGCAATTGATGATCCGAATTACTTACAGCACCAATAGTTGCTAAACAATTCACTAAAACTAATCTTGTTTCACCTGAAGGCATTTTCACTGTAGCAAATTTACCATCTCTCGCCATTAATTGGGCGAAAGTACCAGCACTTCTAGCCATAACAGCTCCTTGTCCTGGACGTAATTCAATACAAGAAATTATAGTACCTAAAGGAATAGCGCTTAATGGTAAGGTATTTCCAATTTCTGGAGCCGCACCATTACCAGATTTCACTTCCTGACCTACCTGTAGACCATTCTGAGCAATCACATAGCGCTTTTCACCATCTTTATATTCCAACAATGCTATAAAAGCTGTTCTGTTAGGATCATATTGAATTGACTTCACCGTCGCAGCAACATCTTGCTTTTCTCTTTTGAAATCGATTACACGATACCTTCTTTTATGACCACCACCTCTATGGCGCATCGTCATTTTTCCTTGACTATTCCTACCACCAGACTTTTTTAACGGAGCAAGCAAGCTTTTCTCCGGCTTATCAGTAGTTATGGCGTCAAAACCATTCACTACTCTAAAACGCTGTCCTGGGGTTATCGGTTTTAATTTTCTAACTGACATTTTCTAATGCTATAGATTACTGTAAAAATCGATTATATCACCTTCAGCTACATCAACGATTGCCTTTTTATAGCCATTCGTTTTCCCATGCTGAACTCCTGAACGAGTAAAACGTGTTTTACGTTTTGGTCCGTAAATCATGGTTCTTACTTTCTGAACAGAAACACCATACGTTGCTTCCACCTCTTCCTTGATTTGTATTTTGTTAGCTTTAAGCTCAACAACGAAACCATAACGATTGAATAACTCGCTATCAGCGGTCATTTTTTCAGTTATAATTGGTTTTATTAATACACTCATGATTTACTATTTATTTAAATTCGCGATAAGACCTTCAACTGCACCCTCACAAAGGATCACATTATTCGCGTTCATTATCTTGTAAGTACTTATTTCTGAGCTAGTTACAACCTCTGAACGGGTCAAATTACGCGAAGACAAATATACACTATTATTTGAATCACCCAACACCACTAGAGATTTTTTATTTTCTAATCCTAAAGACTTTAAAACTTGCACGAAATCTTTAGTTTTTGGAGTCTCAAAATTAAAGTCCTCAACTACTAATATCGCTTTGTTCTTAGACTTAATACTTAAAGCCGATTTACGAGCTAAACGCTTAACGTTTTTATTCAACTTTTGAGCATAATCTTTAGGTCTAGGGCCAAAAATACGACCACCACCTCTAAAAATTGGAGATTTTATACTACCAGCTCTTGCAGTACCAGTACCTTTTTGCTTTTTAATCTTACGCGTACTACCTGCAATTTCTGCACGTTCCTTAGCTTTATGAGTACCTTGTCTTTGATGTGCTAAATATTGCTTCACATCTAAATACACAGCATGCTCATTTGGTTCTATTGCGAAAACATCGTCAGAAAGGTCTGCCTTTCTACCTGTTTCTTTTCCTTTAATATCTAAAACAGCTACCTTCATTATTTCTCAATGGTTACGTATGCATTCTTATGACCAGGAACACAACCTTTAACTACAATAAGATTTTTCTCTGATACTACTTTTAAAACTTTAAGGTTCTGAACAGTAACTCTATCACCACCCATTCTTCCTGCCATCTTCATTCCTTTAAAAACTCTTGCAGGATATGACGCAGCACCAATAGAACCTGGAGCTCTTAACCTGTTATGTTGTCCATGAGTTGCTTGTCCAACACCACCAAAACCATGACGCTTAACAACACCTTGAAAACCTTTACCTTTTGATGTTCCTATAACATCAACAAACTCTCCTTCCACAAAAAGATCAACATTTATTGTATCACCTAATTTGTGTTCCTCATCAAAACCTTGAAATTCAACGACTTTTTTCTTAGGAGATGCACCAGCTTTTTTATAATGACCCAATTCGGCCTTATTAGCTCGTTTCTCTGCCTTGTCATCGAAACCAAGTTGAAGTGCTTTATAGCCATCAACTTCTTCGGTTCTGACTTGGGTAACTACACATGGTCCCGCTTCAATGACAGTACATGGAATATTTTTTCCATTCTCGTCGAAGATGCTGGTCATGCCTATTTTTTTTCCTATTAACCCAGACATTTGATTTAAATTTTAGAAGTTCAATTTCCGATAAGAAATCTCCCCGCTGTTTATATTAATTTTACTTCACTTTTTGACAAAAAAACAGGGTCAAAAATTATTCAACCCTGAATATATTTTTTCCGTTTTTCCTTAGCACGCAGCTCAGGACATGTCCATTCTCGCTCCCGCAAGAATACTAAACTTATACTTTTATCTCAACCTCAACACCACTTGGAAGCTCAAGCTTCATAAGTGCATCAATAGTTTTCGACGAAGAGCTATAAATATCAAGAAGTCTTTTATAAGAACTTAATTGAAATTGCTCTCTAGATTTTTTGTTCACGTGAGGTGAACGTAAAACCGTAAATATTTTTTTATGTGTTGGTAACGGAATTGGACCTGTTACAACAGCACCAGTAGTCTTAACCGTTTTTACAATCTTCTCAGCTGACTTATCAACCAAGTTATAATCGTAAGATTTTAATTTTATTCTAATTTTCTGACTCATCTTCTAACAATTAAGCGGTTATCCCTTTTGCTGCTTTAATTACTTCTTCTGAAATATTTGATGGTGTTTCAGCATAATGTGAAAACTCCATAGTTGACGTTGCTCTACCTGATGATAATGTTCTCAAAGAAGTTACATATCCAAACATCTCTGATAATGGCACAGTACCTTTTACAACTTTAGCACCAGCTCTATCACTCATATCACTGATTGTACCTCTTCTTCGATTTAAATCACCAACTATATCACCCATGTTTTCTTCAGGAGTAATAACTTCCAATTTCATTATAGGCTCCATAATTACAGCACCAGCAGCTTTACCAGCAGCCTTATAACCCATTTTCGCTGCCAACTCAAATGATAATGCATCAGAATCTACAGGGTGGAAAGATCCATCTTTCAATACTACTTTCATAGTATCCATTTCAAATCCAGCTAACGGACCATTCATCATGGCAGTTTTAAATCCTTTCTCAACAGAAGGAATAAACTCTTTCGGAATACGACCACCTTTAATCTCATCGATAAATTGCAATCCTTCTCCTTCAAAATCTTCATCAGCAGGACTCATTTCAAAGACGATATCACCAAACTTACCACGACCACCAGATTGCTTCTTGTAAGTTTCTCTGTGTGCAGCTAACTTTGTTAATGCTTCTTTATATTCAACTTGAGGTTCACCTTGATTCACCTCAACTTTGAATTCACGTCTTAAACGATCAACAATAATATCCAAGTGAAGCTCACCCATACCCGAAATAATAGTCTGACCTGAAGCTTCATCTGTTTTTACTTGAAAAGTAGGATCCTCTTCAGCTAATTTAGCCAAAGCCATACCTAATTTATCCACATCAGCCTTAGTTTTAGGCTCAACCGCAATACCAATTACAGGATCAGGAAAGTCCATACTCTCCAAAATAATTGGATGCTTTTCAGCAGACATTGTATCTCCAGTTTTAATATCCTTAAAACCTACAGCAGCACCAATATCACCAGCCTCAATATAATCGATAGCATTTTGCTTATTAGAGTGCATTTGGTATATACGTGATATACGTTCTTTTTTACCTGAACGGTTATTCAATATATAAGAACCAGCATCTAAACGACCAGAATAAGTTCTAAAAAATGCCAAACGACCAACAAAAGGATCTGTAGCAATTTTAAAAGCTAAAGCTGAAAAAGGTTCTTTAACATCTGGTTTTCTACTAATAGATTCACCTGTATCAGGATCTGTACCTACAATTGCATCTTTATCAATTGGTGAAGGCAAGTATCTACAAACAGCATCTAATAAAAACTGAACACCTTTATTTTTAAATGATGAACCACAAATCATTGGAATGATTGCACGATCCATAACTGCAGCTCTTAAGGCAGCATGCACTTCCTCTTCAGTAATAGAGTCTTCATCTTCAAAGAATTTCTCCATCAACTCCTCATCATACTCAGCAACAGCTTCAATTAAAGCAGCTCTATACTCCCTTACTTCAGCCTTCATTTCTTCAGGAATATCGATAACATCAAATGTTGAACCGAATCCTTCATCATGCCAAACAATTGCTCTGTTTTTTGCTAAATCTACTATACCTTTAAAATCAGCTTCTTCACCAATAGGCAATACAATAGGCACCGCATTAGAACCTAACATCTCTTTGACTTGCTTACAAACCATCAAGAAATTAGAACCTTGGCGGTCCATTTTATTAACAAATCCAATTCTTGGAACTTTATAATTATCAGCTAATCTCCAGTTAGTTTCTGATTGAGGCTCAACACCATCAACAGCACTAAATAAGAAAACCAACCCATCAAGAACACGTAAAGAACGGTTTACTTCAACCGTAAAATCCACGTGACCAGGAGTATCAATAATATTAAAATGATAACCTTTTGCATCTGCAGTCGGCTTACCATTTTCAGTAGGAAATTGCCATTCACAAGTTGTAGCAGCAGAGGTAATTGTAATACCACGTTCTTGCTCTTGCTCCATCCAGTCCATAGTAGCAGCACCATCATGAACCTCACCTATTTTATGACTTACACCCGTATAAAATAAAATACGTTCGGTAGTTGTGGTTTTACCAGCATCAATATGCGCCGCAATACCTATATTTCGTGTAAATTTTAAATCTCTTGCCATTTTTGATTAAAATCTAAAGTGAGAAAATGCTTTATTTGCTTCTGCCATCTTATGCGTATCTACTCTTTTTTTAACAGCCGCACCTTCTTCTTTCGAAGCCGCTAAAACTTCTGCTGCTAATTTTTGAGCCATTCCTTTTTCATTACGCTTTCTCGAAAAACTAATCAACCACTTCATGGCAGTTGAAATTTTACGATCCGGACGAATCTGCATTGGAATTTGAAAAGTAGCACCACCAACTCTACGACTGCGCACTTCAACATGCGGCATCACATTAGAAAGGGCATCTTTCCATAGCTCTAATGAAGATTTTTCCTCATCAGTCTTTTTTTCTTCTACGATATCCATTGCATCATAGAATACATTGAAAGCCACGGATTTCTTTCCATCCCACATCATCATATTCACAAAACGTGTAACCAGCTGATCATCGAATCTTGGATCTGGTAAAATTGGTCTCTTTTTTGCCTGCTTTTTTCTCATGGTATATATATAAGGTATAAGATGAAATCACTCACCTTTAACTTTCTCTATTTTTTTGGACGTTTTGCACCATATTTTGATCTACGCTGCGTTCTTCCAGCAACACCTGCCGTATCTAATGCACCTCTAACAATGTGATATCTCACACCTGGTAAATCTTTTACCCTACCACCACGCACTAAAACTATAGAGTGCTCTTGAAGGTTATGACCCTCACCTGGTATATATGCATTTACTTCTTTTCCGTTAGTTAACCTTACCCTAGCTACTTTACGCATAGCTGAGTTTGGTTTTTTTGGAGTTGTTGTGTACACACGTGTACAAACACCTCTTCTTTGAGGACATGATTCCAAGGCTGCCGACTTACTTTTTTTCGTAATTGTCGATCTTCCTTTTCTTACTAATTGTGATATCGTTGGCATACTATATTGTATATGTATAAAACTTACCCCTGATTAAGGGTCGGCAAATGTAATACTATTTCATAATATTTCAAATCCTAGACCATTAATTTTATTTTTTTTTTAATTAACCGGTTTTTAAGGCCCGAATTCACGACAAATAAAATGCATGCATAATAAATATGATTCTCTAAAAAATAACTATCAAAATCACTGTTAAAATTAATTTTATTTAAGCATTTTATTGGTTTTTTATCATATTCATATTTTACATGCTTTTTTATTACACAATTTATATTCTATAACAAAAAAGATCAAGAAAGTTGTATTAACGTTACTGTATCTTAAAGTTTTATTAATATTCGTTTGGTTTATTAACATGAAAATATGATTTTTGCGCTTAGCTAATTCAAATAATTATAAAATGAGAACAAAAATTAAAGGAATTTTAACGCTGCTTTTGGCGTTTGTTGTGCACATTTCCTTTGCACAGGACAAAGCGATTTCTGGTACGGTCACTGACCAAGATGGTTTACCATTGCCAGGTGTAAACATCGTTGTAGAAGGTACCACGGATGGTACTCAGACAGACTTTGATGGTAATTATACCATTAACGGTGCTGCCGGTCAGGTAATTTTATTTACCTACATCGGTCAGAAATCTGAGCAACGGACTATTGGTGCGAGCAATTCTATTAACGTGCAAATGGCAGAAGACGCTGAAGCTTTAGACGAGGTAGTAGTAACCGCTCTTGGTATTAAAAGAGAAAAGAAAAGTTTAGGTTATGCAACTCAAGAAGTAAAAGGGGATGCAGTTTCTGCAGTAAAGAGTAATAACTTTGTTAACTCTCTTTCTGGTAAGGTTGCAGGTTTAAGTATCAAAAACTCTGGTAACCTTGGAGGTTCTACTCAAGTAATTATTAGAGGTAACAACTCAATCGCTGGTAACAACCAAGCTTTATTTGTTATTGATGGTATACCTGTAGATAACAGCAACTCCAATACTAGAAATGGTATGGTAGCTGAACAAACGATTGGACGTGGTGGTTTTGACTACGGTAATGCCGCTTCTGACATTAACCCAGATGACATTGCTACAATCAACGTATTAAAAGGTGCAGCAGCAACAGCATTATATGGCTCTAGAGCTTCTAATGGTGTTGTAATGATTACCACAAAAAAAGGTAAACGAAATAAAGGTCTTGGTGTTACCATTACCTCAAGTTTATCTTTAGGTACTGCTGACAGCTCTACATTACCTAAGTATCAAGATAAATACGGTGCTGGTTACGGTGCTTATTATGATTCTGAAGATGGATACTTTAACTTATATGATGTAAACGGAGATGGAATAGATGATTTAACTACTCCTTTTACAGAAGATGCTTCTTATGGTGCTGCCTTCGATCCCAACTTATTAGTATATCAATGGAATTCTATCTATCCTTCATTAACGGATACATACCAACAAGCAACTCCTTATGTTGCTGGTGCAAATAATCCAAACTACGTTTGGGGAACAAGTGCTACTTCTGTAAATTCAGTTTCTTTAGATGGTGGTACGGAAACAAGTTCATTTAGATTAGGTGTTACAAACCTTTATCAAGACGGTAACTTACCAAATCAAACTATTAAAAGAAATACAATTTCATTTAGTGGTTCACACGATTTATCAGAAAAATTAACAGTAAGTGCTTATTTTAACTTTGTTAAGACTGATGGTCAGGGTAGAAATGGTACGGGTTATAGTTCTGGTAACATTATGCAACAATTTAGACAGTGGAACCAAATGAATGTGGATTTTGCTGAACAAAAAGAAGCGTATTTTGCAACAAGAGAAAACATTACTTGGAACCCTAACGGTCCTGACAACCTTTCTCCAATATATTCTGATAACCCATATTGGACATTCTACGAAAATTACGAGACAGATACTAGAAGTAGATATTTCGGTAACTTTGCGTTAGATTATAAAATTAACGATTGGTTAACTGCAGTTGGTAGATTTACATTTGATACATATTCTGCTTTACAAGAAGAGCGAATTAATGTAGGTAGTGCAGATGTTTCTTCTTATATAAGATATAATGACAATGTAGCAGAATACAACTACGATGCTATGTTAAACTTCAATAAATATATTACTGAAAAATTAAGTTTTGAAGGTACTATTGGTGTTAACCTTAGAAGAAACCAAAACAACAGTATTTTTGCTGAAACAAATGGTGGTTTAAACCTACCTGGCCTTTACACTTTATCTAATAGTGTAAGCCCTATAGAAGCTCCTATTGAATATGATGCTACTAAAATGGTAGATGGTGAATATATTAGAGCAAGTTTAGGTTATAATAATTTCGCTTATTTAGAAGGTTCTTATAGAACTGACCGTTCTTCAACATTACCAAAGGCAGATAACCGATATGGGTATTACTCTGTTTCTGGAAACATTATATTCTCAGAATTAATTAATGCTGACTGGTTAACATTTGGTAAGATAAGAGCAAATTACGCTGAAGTAGGTAATGATACTGATCCGTATAGAGTTTTTAACACTTATACTATTAACACACCTTTTAATGGTAGTGGTAGTGCAACAAACCCTACATCGCAAGCAAATTTAAATCTATTACCTGAAAGACAAGAAAGTACTGAATTTGGTATAGAAATGGCGATGTTTAAGCGACGTTTAGGACTTGATGTTTCTTACTACAACACGCAGAACATTAACCAAATTACTAGAATACCTTTATCAACAGCTACTGGATATTCTACTGCTGTATTAAATGCAGGTACTATAGAAAACAAAGGTTGGGAAGCACAGTTAACTGCAACTCCTATAAAATCTGAAGATTTTCAATGGGACGTTACTTTAAACTGGGCTCAAAACAAGAGTTTAGTTGTTGAGTTATTGAACGGAATTGAAAACTTAGAATTAGCCTCTCTACAAGGTGGTGTATCAATTAACGCTACACCAGGTGAACCTTACGGTACTATTAGAGGTCGTGATTTTGTATATCATGAAAATGGCCAACCTATTGTAGATGATAATGGTAACTGGCTTAGAACTGACAACAGTAACGAAGTTATTGGTGATATTAACCCAGATTGGACCGGTGGTGTTTACAACACTTTTAGTTACAAAAACGTAAGCCTAGGATTCTTAATTGACATTCAACAAGGTGGTGATGTATTCTCATTGGATACTTATTATGGTTACGCGACAGGTATGTTAGATTGGTCTGCTGCTGACAACGAGTTAGGAAACCCTATTAGAGACCCTGTTACAGGAACAGTAGGAAACTATGGTGCTGATTCTGGTGGTTTAATTATTGCCGGTGTTGATGAAGATGGAAATCCTAATCAAGTTAGAGGTGATTTTGATTACTATGCTAACCCTTATGGATACGCAAGAGCTCCTAGTGCATATCACGTACATGATGCAAGTTATGTTAAACTACGTGAAGCTAATTTAACGTATAAATTAGGTTCTAAAGTAATTGATAGAACTCCTTTCACATCTGCCTCAATATCATTTATTGGTAGAAACCTATGGATTATATCAAAAAACGTTCCTTATGCTGATCCAGAAGCTGGTTTAAGTTCTGGTAACGTTCAAGGGTATCAATCAGGAGCTTTCCCTTCAATTAGAGAAATTGGTGCTAGTCTTAAATTACAGTTTTAAAAAAAAAATTATGAAAAAAATATTAATAACAGCTATTACAATTATAGCCCTAGTATCATGTCAATCGGATGATGCTTATGAGAATTTAAATAGGGATCCAAAAAATCCTACTGCTGTTGATGCTAGTTTTTTATTCAACGGAGCTGTTAACAGCTTAATTGATCAATTAACTAGTACAAATGTAAACCTCAATGTTTTTAAAATGTTAGCACAACATTGGACAGAGACTACATATACAGATGAAGCGAACTATGACTTTAACACTAGGACTATTCCTGGTAGTCATTGGTCTGAAATATACAGAGATGTATTGTTAGATTTAAAAACAGCTCGTGAAGTAACTGAAGCGGATGAAGCTTTAAGTGCTGCTGAGAAAACTTCTAGAATTGCACAGATTGAAGTATTGGTTGTTTATACCTATGCACAAATGGTGGAGACTTTTGGTAACGTACCTTATAGTCAAGCTTTAAATACAACTGAATACATTTTACCAGCGTATGATGATGCAGCTACTATTTATAGTGATTTAATTTCTAGATTAACTGCAACTATTCCTACTATTTCTGGTACTGGATTTGGTTCTGCTGATGCAATCTATGCAGGTGATGCTACCTTATGGAAAAAGTTTGCTAATTCTTTATTATTAAGAATGGGATTAAGAGCTATTGACGCTCCAGGTATGACAGCTGAGGCAACTGCTGCAATTAATTCCGCTATTAGTGGTGGCGTTTTCACTTCTAATGCTGATAATGCTCAGATAATCTTTTCTAGTTCTACACCAAACACTAATCCTCTTTGGGAAGATTTGGTTGAATCTGGTCGTTCAGATTTTGTTATCGCTAATACGTTAGTTGATTTCATGAACAACTTAGATGATCCTAGAAGAACGGCTTATTTTGACCAAAACTTAGGTGAAGATACATATCTTGGAGGTCCTTATGGAGACAACAATACGTATTCTACTTATACTCATATTGGTGCTGCTATGTTGGACCCGACCAAGCCTGCTAGTTTACTTGATTTTGCTGAAGTATCATTTTACTTAGCAGATGTAGCAGAACGCGGAATTTCTGGAACTCCTGCTGATGCAGAAGCTTTCTATAACGCAGGTATTACTGCTTCATTTGACTACTGGGGTGTTGATGGCGTAGATGCTTATTTAGCTAACGCTGATGTTGCTTATGCAACTGCTCCAGGTACATGGAAAGAGAAAATTGGTAATCAATTATGGTTAGCAATGTACAACAGAGGTTTTGAAGCGTGGACAGCTTGGAGAGTTTATGATACTCCAACAATGAATGTTGCGGCGGTAAGCGAATTACCTGTACCAACAAGATATACGTATCCAATTTCTGAGCAAAACTTGAATCAAACAAATTGGGAAGCTGCTTCTACTGCAATTGGTGGAGACAACCAAACGACTAAATTGTTTTTTGATGTTGAATAACTAAATTAAAGTTATATCTATTATAGTAAAGGCTGGTTTCATTGGAACCAGCCTTTTTTTTGTACTCCAATTAAATAAAACTCTAAATATAATGTAAGTATTATAAAATTCTTGCGACGTAACATTAACACCCTCAACATGAAATTTAAAGTACTTTTTATTGCAAGTATTTTATGCATTAGTTGTTCTAGTGAGAACACTGCAGTTACAAATATTGTTGAAACACAAGAAAAGTACACTTCTCCATGGTGTGTTCCAGAAGCTGAAATTGGCGGAGGAACTTCTTATTTCCCTTTATTAGAATCTCCAGTATATAAAAGTATTTCATTTATAAGTGACCTTAATATTTTATCAGAGAATTCTAAAGTGGCTATTTTATCTTTCGGAGATAACATTTTTGTTTACCCCTACGATTTTACCAATTATTACGAAGTTGTAGACACACCTATTGATGATGATAATTTTGTTTTTAGTTACTGTCCTTTAACACAGAGTGCGCTTTGTTTCGACAATAATTCTGAATCAGTTTCATCTCTTATCATGAAAGCTTCGGGATATTTGTACAAAGATAATTTAGTTTTAACCGATGATATTGAAGAAGAATATTGGTCTCAAATGGATTCTAGAGTTATTAGAGGCACAAATAAAACTAATAGAATTGAAACTTATAATCTTATTGAAACTGTCTGGTCTGTTGCCAAAGCTAAATTTTCTAGCGCCAATGTTTTCTATCATAATAATACAAGCTTATGTACGGGGTGTGAAATAGAAGAAATTTCCTTAAATTACAATAACCTTTTTGGCGTAATTAATGAACATGTAAAAGAAGACAGTGTACACCTATTTAGTTATGACGAATTGGCAAATAATGCAGAAATACAAACGATAACAGTCAATGGCAAAAAGACAATAGTAGTTGGTAATAAGAATGTACCTTTTTTCAATGCATTTTACGTACCAGCATCATTAGAATTTACATTACTAAATGAAATTGAATTTCCATTAATTTTATTGGACAACGAAAATACAAAATGGGACGTTTTTGGTCGAGCGATTGAAGGACCTAACACGGGGAATCAATTAAAAAGTCCAATATGTTTTATTGCCGGCAAATGGGCATGGGAAGACTTTTATGACAATAGGATTCTGCACTTTTAATGCTATTAGTTAAAAAATTACAATATGAACTATTTCAATAAAAATATTCTAGTTCTAATATCAATAACCTTACTAAATCTCTCTTGTTCTAGTGATTCAGAACCTTCTGACCCAGTGGATCCGGAACCTACTGTAAGGACTGCGGATGATGTAATAAAAGATTTTCAAGCCATCGACTTTCAACCAGGTATAAACGATGTCACATTAGAATCAACAACTATTGGGCTTTTCTGGAAATTCCGTGTGGTTGTTCCTACTGATGTAGCATTAAATGACTTGCCTTTAATATTTAATTTACATGGAGGGGCACAAAATGTAGATGACAACTTACACAAAAATACTGAATGCATAATATCCCCAGGGCTTGAGGGCATTCTTGATGCTTACATTATTAGTCCTAATAGTAATGGTGAACTTTGGTATTCTCAAAATAATCAAATACAAATTATAGCTTTACATGATTTGGTCACTACTCACTTGTCTATAGATACAGACAAAGTAGGCATTACTGGATATAGCGACGGTGGTAACGGAAGCTGGTTTTACGCGCAATTTTATAGCACTTTGTTTTCGGTTGCTATTCCTTTAGCTACTTCATATAACACCATTTCCAATACTGGTGAATATAATCCACTTGACGTACCGGTATACGTTATACATGGAGAAGAAGATGAATTATTCCTCTTAGAAACCACTCAAAATTTTATTAATGAATCAATTGAAGCAGGATCTGACATTCAATTTGTTATTGCTCCTGAATTAGACCATTATCAAGTATGTGATTATATGCCTTATTTTAAAGAAGGAGCAAGATATTTAGCCACAGAAGTTTGGCAATAAATATGTCTTATCGCTTTAAGGTAAAATGCCCTTGACTTACCTCACCTGTCGGAAGTTTCATAAAATACCAGTAATCATCAGATGTTAATCTCGCATCGTTATAAGTACCATTCCATCCAGAGGATTTTAAGGGATTAAAAGAGTATAATAATTTACCATAACGATTATAAATACTAAGGACTAAATCATTATTATCTACAAGATTTGAATCAAGACCATGCACATTCCAAATATCGTTTACATTATCATTATTAGGAGTAAAGAATTTTGGAAAATATAAAATATTAAAATCCTTTGAGACTATTTCACACCCCAAACTATCTTTCACATACACTTCATGAACGCCTTCGGTTACATCAATAAAAATATTACTTTCTTGGTATAATCCGAATTCATCATCTAGGGCATATTGAAATTCTTGCTCATTTGATTCATCAACCATTACCACTACTTGCTGCTCATTTATTATTAAATCGGCTATAACAGGTGCAACACTTTCCTCAATGGTAATTGTAACAAAGTCTGAACAACTCGAATAACGATCGCTTACAAGAACTTCATAAATCCCTGATTTCGTTATAGATATTTCACTATCAACCTCAGAGGTATTCCATTCATAATTATAATTTTCTATATCACTAGCAGCGATTCCTGAACTTATGACCATTGGAAAATCCTCTTTACAAACTTTTAAAGTTTGATCCTCTAATTCTACAAATTCCTTCAATTCCAAATTTAAAACGCCATTACCATAACAGGTATTATCAGTTTCAGCTCTAATAAATAATCTTGAGTTTTTAGAAATATAACTTCCTGGCAATGCATTTATTCCTATAGCCGCATCGTATTCTGTTTCATAAAATGTAATATCAACACTTGTAGACAAACCTAATTCATCAGCAATTTCTTCGGCTTTAGCTGCCAAATCGAAAACTACATCCTCATTCCTTTCCACATTACAGGTGACCATCTCATGTTCGCCAACATTAAGTGGAGATGTTGTACTTAATTGCACTGTTGTCATTGCAAAACACTCCGTATTTGTTCTATAAACCTTAGCATAAACTATTTCACCCACTACTTGATTTCGATAAACATTATCTAATGCATTAATGTTCAAGGTATCATTCTCTGCCTCTAGCAATGAATTATAGAAATAAACCTGAATAGCATCTGAGTCGTCCAAACTTAAAGATTCATTCGCCTGTTGAAGGTTAAATAAAGCTCTTCCATCAGTACTATCAGTGTCGAAGCTATCGCATTGAATTAACTCATATGTATCCGATCTAACATTTGGAGGTTCAGAAATAATAATTTCTTTCAATATTGAATCTCTTGTAATTCCATTTAGCGTTAAACTTAACCCAACAGTATATGTCCCGGATTGAGCAAAAGTATGATAAGCATCTTCATCTGTCGACGTATTACCATCACCAAAATCCCATTGTACACTATCATAAGGTTCTTCAGTAGTTATGAAAAAATGAGTTTGCTCACCAAAACATGTAAACTCGTAATCAAAATTGTAAATAAATATAGATTGTACAAAAGGAGGCAAACCTAATTTAGCCGCCTTTCCGCCAAGGTTTATTGAATTTTCAGAATAATCACAAGCTGGACCAATATTATTCGGATTATTAATTACTGAAAGATCAAAACCATCTGCGAATACTTTATAACCCGCTCTATATATTCGACCATCAATAGCCAATTGCAATGCTCCCGCCACATTTTGAGAAGAATTAATTAACTGTTTTGAACCAGCGATATTAGCGCTTTCCACATTATATTGAAGCAATTCACCATTTATAAAAACATCAGATTCATCGAAAATAGAATTGGTAATATACAAGAGTTTCGAATCTGGTGAAAACTCAACACCATAAGGATAAGCATTGTCTAACAGTGTAATCTGGTTAGACACTTGACCTGTTGTATTATTAAAATCGTACAATAAAACTTTTCCAGATTTTTTCGTTCCATTTCTTGGACTTCCCGCTGCTGTAGAGCTATGTGCTATAGCTATTCTCTTTCCATTTGGCGATATTTTCAAGTAACCTATAGCAGTAACATTAGCATCATCATCATTTAAAACGGGACGCACAGTTTGTTGAACTTGAGATACTGTAGCGGTCGTATTCACACCTGTATTATCAACCAAAAAAGAATAAAAGCGATTCATAAAACTAGTTGTAACCCAAATAGAGCTTCCATTACTATGTGTTACTGCCGCTATTTTTTCTGAAGATTTAAATTCGTTCTCTTCCGGATCACTTGTATCGTAGGTAATCAAATGAATATTTTTAACATCTTCAACCACATCACCAAAACCACCATTAAGCGATAAATCTACTTCAGAAAAATTAACACCATTAATTGGTTTGCCTTCTTTTAAAAAATAACTCGGCATATCAATAGTGAAAATGTAATATCTAGATTTACTTCCTGGCTTCGGTATTATCAATGCCGATTCAGTACTAGAACTATGCCCTAATAGACCCTCTCCATTAGGCATGACATTATGTTTTCTATCCCAAACTGTTACACCATCGGTATAAAACAACAAATTACCAGAGGTATCAGAAATTGTAGCACAACCTTCACTCGTATTTAACTTACCGTCAACTAGCGGAACTGGAGCGCCAGAATTAAAACTAAGACCTGCGTTTTCTCCAAAATACCAGTTAGCAGATTCCTTTTGAGCGAAGACAAAAGTACCTTGTAACAATACCAATAAAATGATAATTAAACGTCTCAATTTTCATTAATTTGATTAGTAAATATAGCACATTTTTATCGACAAAATCGCAATGAAACTCCTATTTAACAAGGCTCATATAGAATTTATAATGACACAAAAATCTATAATGTTTTTTATCAATTTCGTAATAACTATTATTCTAAAGATTTGCCCAAATATTTAGGCCTAAATTGTAACAAACATCGATGAAAGTAATTTTTTATCGATAAGAAACCTTACAAATAATTTCGTGATTAATTCTAGTCTATTCTAGTACTTTTAATAGCTTACTTCTTTTTATTAATTGAATAGTATTTATCTATCTTTAACCCATGCAAAAAACGGATCAAATCTATGGTATAAGAGCCATAATAGAAGCAATTAATGCTGAGAAATCTATTGACAAGGTATTTCTTCAGAGAGGACTTAGCGGAGATTTAATTAAAGAACTTGAAAGTTTAGTCCGAAAAAGCGGGATTAACACTTCTTATGTTCCCATTGAAAAATTGAATCGTCTTACCAAAAACAATCACCAAGGTGCTGTAGCTAATATTTCTCCTATTGACTTTCATGATTTTGAGGGATTATTGGAACAAATTTCAAGCAAAAAAGAAGCTCCTCTCCTACTCTTACTTGATCAAGTTTCAGATGTTCGTAATTTCGGTGCAATTATTAGAACCGCAGAATGTACTGGTGTTGATGCTATTATAATACCGAAGCATGGTGCAGCTCCGGTTACAGCAGATACTGTTAAAACATCGGCCGGCGCTGTTTTTAAAGTTCCAATTACTAAAGTTGATCACATTAAAGATGCTGTTTTTTATTTACAAGCAACAGGCATTAAAGTAATTGCAGCAACAGAAAAAACTAACAAAACTATTTACGAATTGCGTTTGAAAGAGGCTTGTGCTATTGTTATGGGAGCCGAAGGAAAAGGCATTTCTCCTTCAACCTTAAAAGCAGTTGATGAAAAAGGGAAATTACCGCTACTTGGTGAAATAGAATCTTTAAATGTTTCGGTTGCTTGTGCAGTTTTTCTTTATGAAGTAGTACGGCAGAGACAACTATAGTAGCCAACAAAATATACTTTGCGTATAATATTTATTCCTGCCTTTTATTGCTAACATCTTTTTTTAGATGATATGTAATTTTAATTGCTGTGGTTTCATCACTAGTATTTTCCTCTGGAACTTTTTCAATAAAATTTCCGTCTTCATCAAAATGTTGTAGAAAAATATCTTCTTCTTCATTATAATCCTCCTTTTCCCATGCGTATTTTTTTACTGAAGGAATTTTAGTTTTTATAACAACAGCGAACAACAGTCCCGTTAAAAAACCTCCTAAGTGACCTTCCCATGAAATCCCTTCTTTTATTGGGAAAATATACCATAACAAACTGCCATAAATAAAGACTACCACTAAAGAAAGTGCTACCAAACGATAATATTTCGTAAAAATCCCTTTAAAAAAAATAAAACTTACTAATAAATAAATTACACCACTAACTCCTATATGATATGAAGGCCTACCAATAATCCAAGTAAACAAACCCGAGATTAGGATACCTAACAGCAAAACTTTACTAGCGTGTTCATGATAAAAATAAAATAGTGATGCTAATAATACAGCTAATGGAATAGTATTATTGTACAAATGTTTTATTGACCCGTGAATAAATGGACTAAATAATACACCTTGCAAACCACTTGCCTTTCTAGGATAAATACCATGATTATTGAGATTAATCTGGAACCGTATCTCAACCCAATAAACAAACCAAATTGCCAATACTGCCAACATTGGCACCACGATTACGGAATTTGTATATTTAAAATAATGGTGTTCAGACATAAATGATTATTAACAATAAGTCGGCCATTTTTATTGAAACTGATAAATTGTCATTTTTTCGAATTTAAAAACTATTCGATTAAGTTTCCCTTTAACCTAGAACGTCTTTTTCTGCAATTATCTTATTTTTATCAAATGAATCAACCGTTAGCAGAGCGGGTCAGACCCAAAAATTTAGAAGAATATATAAGTCAAAATCACCTAGTAGGTGAAAAAGGCTCGTTAACAACACAAATTAAAAAAGGATTGATTCCTTCTTTAATTTTATGGGGACCACCCGGAACTGGCAAAACAACACTAGCAAACATCATCGCGAATGAAAGTGATCGTCCTTTCTATATTTTAAGCGCCATAAGTAGCGGAGTTAAAGATGTTAGAGAAGTTATTGAGAAAGCCAAACAAAGCGGTGGCCTTTTCACTACAAAAAATCCAATATTATTTATTGATGAAATTCATAGATTTAGCAAATCGCAGCAAGATTCACTTTTAGGAGCTGTTGAAAAAGGCTGGGTTACGCTGATTGGCGCTACAACGGAGAATCCAAGTTTCGAAGTTATACCCGCTCTTCTATCACGCTGTCAGGTCTATATTTTAAATCCATTTGGAAAAGAAGATTTAGAAGCCCTAATTCATAGAGCCATTGCCAAGGATGATTTTCTAAAGTCAAAAGAGATTAATTTAAAAGAAACCGAAGCTCTTTTAAGACTTTCCGGTGGTGATGGTAGAAAACTACTCAATATTTTTGAACTTGTTGTTTCTTCTGAAGATCATGAAAAAATTGAGATTACCGATAAATTGGTATTAAGTAAAGTACAACAGAATACTGTACTTTATGATAAAACTGGCGAACAACATTACGACATTATTTCGGCGTTTATAAAGTCAATACGAGGTAGCGATCCGAATGGAGCTGTTTATTGGTTAGCACGAATGATTGAAGGTGGCGAAGACGTAAAATTTATAGCTCGCAGAATGTTAATTTCAGCTTCTGAGGATATTGGTCTGGCTAACCCTACTGCACTAATTATGGCAAATACAACATTTCAAGCAGTAAGTACAATTGGCTACCCTGAAGCACGAATTATTCTTAGTCAGTGTGCTATATATTTAGCAACTTCAGCAAAAAGCAATGCTAGCTACATGGCTGTTGGAAAAGCTCAACAAATCGTTAAACAAACAGGAGACTTATCAGTTCCCTTACACCTTAGAAATGCACCAACTAAGCTAATGAAGGACCTAGGTTATGGTAAAGAATACCAATATGCACACGATTACGACAACAATTTTGTTGTCAGTGAGTTTTTACCAGACGAAATAACGGGAACATCATTTTATAACCCTGGTAAAAACCAGCGCGAGAATGCAATTAAAGAATTCCTCAAGAACAGATGGAAAGAAAAGTATGATACTTAAAACTTAATATTCAACTCTTCTTGTATTAGGTTACCCCCATCATATCGCTCAAAAAACCATTTCCCATTTTCAGCATAAACTACACCACTTCCTACATCACCGTTTGCTATGTAAAAATCAGTTTTAGAGGTTTTTAAAATTTTCATCAGAATTTTAGGCGTGCTATCTACCAACTGATAACCATTCGTAATTTCCTGTGCATACAACACATCGGTTTTCTGTTCTTTTGCTATTGCGGGAGGAGATGCTTTAGGAGCTTTCGCCATTTTTACGTCAGATTCAACTGGAGCAACACTTTTATAGGTCTGCTTTGTTCTAGTAGCCTCCTCAATAAGAACTCCATCTTGTTTTTTAGCATCTACTTTTGGCTTTTTAGGCTCCTTAAGTTCTTTTACGTCGTTCTTAAAACTAACTGTAATCGGTTCGTTAGTATCACCTTCAAACTTATAATTAAGTAAATCAAAAGATTTCATCGCATATGTAATCGACTCGGAATAAGCTTCCTTGTACTGTTTACTTTTACTTTTCCCTTCTTGCGATACAAATACTTCCTGTTTATTACAATCCTTTAAAACAATCTTGGTTTTAGTGCTAAATAAGGACGAATTTTCAATTAGATTCGCAAATAAGGCTTTACATTGATTGTTAGCTAAATCTTCTGGCATTGCATCTTCCCAAACCGTGTTAAATCCTTTCTTTGCAAAAAGATGTTTTACTAAGGTATTTGTTGAATACTGATTTTCTTTTTTAAATTCCTCGAATTTTTTGGGTACAACAATGTATTTATACTTATTCAAATTTGTTTGAGCCGTTGCAATATTACTACCTCCAAAAAGAATAATGGCTAGTACTATGTAAACTGATTTTGTGGATTTAAACATCTATCTATTTTAATTAAACTTCGCAACACAATCACAGCAGTAATCTGCAAAACCTGTTGCTATCTTACTACTATATCAGCAAAAGACATACCAAAAATATAGGTTGAAGAATATCTATTTCTTCCCCCAAGATATAATATTTAATCCAATTTGAAAAGATTGATAATGGCTACTGGCCAAATTCTGATATCCTAGTAGATTATCTGCCAAAACATAAAAATTTACAGGACCAGCTTGAAGATTAAGTCCTAAACCAATATTTGTAAATGAAAATTTATCAACCGTGTATGACGTCTTTAAAGCCAGTACGCTACCTATTC
>NZ_JBDVFA010000085.1:0-214795 GCF_039941195.1 Aurantibacter sp.
ACCGCGGTTAAAGTAGGATCAGGAGTACGGTCAACTGTAATGTTCTGGGTGTCAAAACAACCTTCGTCAGTTGCAACTTCAACAATATAATCCCCAGCATTTACATTAAAAGTATAAGTGTTGTCAGGTTGAGCAGTTTCATCATCAACTAAGGTGCCATCAGCGAGTTTAAGCGTATAGGAATAATTAGGTTCAACATTTAAAACGTCAATTTTTATAGTACCTTGGTTATTACAATTTGCTGGAGTGGTTTCAATTTCTACTTGAAAATCTCGTTCGATAATACCTATTTCTGGGGTACTAAAAATACACGCTCCATCTATTGGATTTCCAGAACCATCTAATTGTACAACGTCCACTCTATAAGAACCACTATCACCGGTTCCAAAGTCGAAGCTAGGGCCATTGTTTGAGCTAAACGGAACTACAATACTGTTATTGGTTATATCAACTAATTGGTAACCGTAATTAGCTCCTAAATTAGTAATGGTAATATTTCCATCTGTGGTACAAATGATATCATTAGTATTATATTCAATGTTTAAATTATTTTGATAAACATCAAAGTAAAAACGACTAAAACAACCGTTTTGATAATTAATTACCAATCGGTATTTTCCAGCGGTATTTACATCAAAGTCACTACCTGATGTAACAAGATCCCAATCACAAGTTTGGTTCTTATTGGCACAACCTCCAGGAGCTGCAGAACAACTTCCTTCATCCAAACGTTCCCAATCTATTCTTTGTGCATCACTGATATTAATATTAATTA
Source organism: Aurantibacter sp. (assembly GCF_039941195.1). GTDB lineage: Bacteria > Bacteroidota > Bacteroidia > Flavobacteriales > Flavobacteriaceae > Aurantibacter_A. The sequence goes on from NZ_JBDVFA010000085.1 coordinate 776, forward strand.
GCTGAGAATCGGTGGTTCCACATAGAAATATTTCAGGTAATAAATCACCATCAACACTACAAGTTACAATTTGTCCCTGTATATCATTTGTTGGATCTGCATCAGAATTTGTGGTGTTAAACCAATCTACAATTGGGTTGGATTGCGTAGAACCAAAAAGTTCTACATCAAATATTTCTTTAAATCCTTTACAGGGGTCAGCAACAATTTTGTCTACGATGTATGTGCCAGTTGCACTAATAACTAATGTGCTCTCATCGCCATCCGGATTACCATCATTTAATACAGTATCCGAAGCATCTAAAATTCCATTGTTATTATCATCGCTAACCCAAACATAATCATCAAAGTTGTCTCCAGCATCTAATACAATACTGTCTCCACACAATTGAACTGTTCTTCTAAAGTTACAATCAGACAAATCATCTAACAAGAAGTTAGTAGCTCCTGGAACAATAAAGCCACAAGAATTAAAATCAGTTACACTTGGGTCATCTGAAATTACATTGTTGTTTATTTCTCCTTGGTAGGTTGAATATGCCAAGTTTTGAATCAAATCAGAACAAGCATCAATAAAGTCAAAACAGTTTTCTGCTACTTGCACGCGCATACGTATGGAACGAGAAGTATCACCTTCTTCAACAATGTTATCCGGTATTGAAAATGTGATTGTCCTATCTCCTGGTGTGTAAACATACGTTACGCCAGTAGGCATAATAATGTTCAGCTCATCTAAAGTTACATTAAGTGGTAGAACATCTCGTATTACATAATTTTCAGCATCATCATTTCCAATATTTTCAAAGGTTAATACGTAATCTAGAATTTGACCTAAATTTACACCCAAGCCAGTAATATCGTTCCCTGCAATATCTTCTACTCGTTTTTCTAAAACAATATCAGGCTCAATGATTTCTACATTAAAAGAATTAAAAAAGGGATAATATTGATCACCAGTACTTCTAAATTGAAATGTTGCTTGGGTTGCATCGTTATCAATCACCGAATTAGCTGGGTTGTTGAGAACTAGAATATCTGTGTCGTAACCTAAAGTGTTTACACTATTAGGGTTTCTATTTGTGGTAACAGCACCATTAAGGGTAATATTACTATTGAAAAAGTTGTTTCCCGGGTTTGCACCATTACTTATTTGAGTATATGGTTCCGCCGCAGTTTCCCGAATTCGCATTCTGTCTCCAGTAATTCTATTATCACCTTCTAATGCAGCTACTCCTATGTTTGCACGAACTGGACCAACAGGAATAGTATTGAATCCACTATAATTGATATTAACAATAGGGTTTTCATTTCTTACCCTTGCAAAACCATCAAAAGTTGTAATTAATTTACCTGTTAGATTAGGGTTTTCATATACCACTACTAAGGTCCACCCTCCGGCTGCACCACCACCAGGGGATAAAGAACCTACTACAGACCTAACATTTGCTACAGTATATTCACCAGTTGGGTTTGCTAAACCTGTGATTATTGATGTTATATCTGCATAACAGGCGTATGGACTGTTTAACCGAACGGTAGCATCTCCGCTTGTAAAACCATCATACAAAATTTCATCTGCCGTAATATTTGTATAACTGGCGGAACCCGGTACTCTAAGGCGTACTTGATTAAAGTCGTTTTGTCTATTAGTGCCAATAGTTTGTCCTGCTTGTTGGCTGGGATAGGTTGCAGACCAATAAAGACCTGCATAACGAACAAGGTTACAGGTTGGGTCTGGAAAACTAAAGGTTGCGCTACTTGAGCTAAATGTTGAACCATCTGAATCAACATCAATATACTGCATGTCTAACCAGTCATTGTATGTTGAAGAGTTTCCAGTATTGTTATAGGCATCTTCTGGTCGTTGGCCATTACCGTTGTCTCTATTTACAATGTTATTGCTAATAAAAGTTAGGTCACCTTTGATGTTGTTTTGATAACGAATTTCAAAGTTGTTATATTCTTGAGCCATTCCCGCACAAGACAGAAACAACAAAAGAAGAAAGAATAGGTTTTTGGTATTTAATTTGGTCATCTAGTGGGTGAACTTGTTAGGTTATTAAGTTTGGAGTAACGCGCATAATCCACATCTTATCGTCATATGAATCATTTATTTTTGAGTAGTACGATATCAAGGCATTGTTCCAAGATTCGTGCTTCTTTAAATAAACATATCTCCAATTATTTTCAGGATTTATAAAGTATCCGGCACTTAAACCATATGAGTTGAGAATTTTTACAAAACGTTTGGCGTTTTTTGGACTAGAAAACACATTTGCAATAATGTAATAACCTGATCCTACACCATCTAAATCATAAGATTGTGCTTCAGGTTCAACCCCAGATAATTTGTCTTGTACAATTACATTTTGTTGTAAAACGTCATTGCCATATTTATCTGCTTTCTCATTTATTTTATCAACGTTTGCCGCGTAGGCTTCATTTGAATATTTATTGTCAACATTCATAATCCATAAGTCACCATTATATTCGCCATTCATTTGACTTTGGTGCGCAGCTAAGGCATCATCCCATGTGTCATATCTTTCGAGGTAAACATATTTTAGTCCATTATTTGGGTTGTCTATATAATCTGGATTAAGACCTTTACTGGATAAGTTATCCATAAACTTATCCATGTATTGTCCTCCTTTATAAACATTGGCAACAACATAGTATCCATCTGTTACACCATCAAGGTCTCTAAATTTTCTACTTTTAACAATTTTACCATCTTGTCCTACAACACTATTTGTAGTGGCTACTGCATCCCTTTTTTGTGTTACATCATTTGCGTAATTCGGTCCGGAATTATTTTTCTTTGAGTTGTTCGTACTATTTGGTATATACCCATCGTTGCCTGTACTGTTATGGACTAGCGTCGCATTGTCTTGACCTGTTAAGAACATATCTTGTGCTCTTTTTTCAAGGTCAGGTCTTTCACCCTTGGTTTCATTACGAACCATCTTCATAACCATGTTAAAACGTCTTTCTAAATCTTTTTGACGATTCGCTTCCAAAGAATCTTGTCTAAACATTAGTTCAGCAATAATCTCATCGTTTTCTTCAAGCTTCTTTTTTAGCTTTTCTATTTCTTCATTAGTAGCTAGATCATCAGTTGTTAATTCTTCTTCAACCAATTCTTCTTCATTATCCTCAAGCATTACACGGTCCTCCGTTAAATTTGGTGTAAATGAATAGGCAAATGATATTTCATGAGTTACACCTAGATTGTTGAAGTCAGTTCCAAAGCCTTTTTCCATATTGTATCCTAAGGAAAGGCGCTTGTTTAAATTGAAACCAGCTCCTGCTGATGCTCCATAAAAACTATCATATCCACCTTGTAACCAACCAAGCTTAGGAAGATCTAAAATCATTCCACCGCCATAGGATAAGTCTTGTGAGTTTTCTGTAGTTTGGCCGTTTTGCGCATTTAAACGTACTCTAGCCAAAGGCATTAATCTTGCTCCTTCCATAATTCCATCTCCATTTTTAAATGGATGAGTATATTGTAAATGAGCGGAATATGTTTTATCAGCAAAACTGGTTAATTGTTCATTTGTTTTTAAATTATAATCTAAAAGGTTTTCTGCAAAAGCACCAAAATCGAATTGGCCATAAGAAAGATTAAAACCAGGTTGAAAAGAAAGAACATTACTGTCATCCGTACCGCTTAATAAAGGGTCATTAATATCAATTGGGTTAGCTGAATTTTGATTATAACCTGTATTATAATAAGCTAGATTTGCACCGAATGTGAAATTACTTTTATCGCTTAATTTAAGCCCATAAGCATAGTTGGCTAAAACACCAATGTTAGATACAAGCCCTTTTTTCTGGCTATAGAGACTAAGACCTAATCCATTCCTATCCCCTATTCTACCACTATAACTTACAAAATATGTTTGATCGTTATTATTGAATTGTACTGATTGGTTTCTGTGGAAGAAGTTAATGTATGATTTGTCTTCTTGAACAGTTGAAAAAGTAGGATTTATTAAAAATCGATTAAATTTTAATAAATTTTGTGGAGCCACTTTATAGGGTAATAGCGGCTCATCTTCTTGAGCATTTACATTTGCAAACACCAAAGCCGTTATCAAAAAAAGAAATATGTTTTTTATTTGTTTCATGATAGGTTATCGTATAACTGTAATGGTACCTTGTTTTAATGTTTCTGTTGCATTCTTAATCACATAGTAAAAAACCATGTTTTGAGCTGGGAATGAACTTGCCGAAGTAGGCCAATCGTTTTTGTAATCCTGAATGTTTAAAACCTCTTCTCCGTTTTCGGAATAGATAATTACGGATACATCAGCTTTGTTGGAATAAGAATTTGGTAGTATCCATTGATCATTATATCCGTCGGCATTTGGGGTAATTACATTTGGAACTTTGAATGTGTCTAAATATTCAGCTGAAAATTGCTTTGTAATTTCACAATTATCAATATTGGCAATTAAGATGTAATCTCCTTCCGTATCGATATCAACAGTACTAGTATTACTTAGTTCTACATTATTGATATCGTACCAGTGATAAGCTGTACCACCACTTGCAGTTACTGTTCTTGTCGTTCCTTCAGGAAAAACTAAAGTTCCCTCAGGGTCTAGTGTTATAAGTTCTGGGTCTAATGGAGTAATAGCTATTTCATTTGAAATTAAATCGCAACCGTTTTTGTCTATTACCAAACGATAGGTGCCAGGTTGTGTAACATCTAGTGCCGTATCTGTTGTGTTAATTGAAGTTCCATCAAGTTGCCATTGATAAGATTCTCCAGTTAAATCTGTTGAAGTATTTATTGTAACGATGTCCGAAGCGCTACAGTAAATAGTACTTGTGCTCGTAATAGCTAGTGTTTCGTTTGTTAATAACTGTATCGGTAAGCTGTTCGAGGTAGCATTAAATGTATTTAATGTGCCATCTACAGTATAATCTCCATTTTCCGCTACATCAGTAAGATAAATGCTCGTATCAGTAGAACCACTAACATTTGTACCATCTAGTTGCCATTGATAGGAGAAACTGGATACAACATCAGTAGTAACGTCTATTGTACTTCCATCAGAAAGTACGGCATTAATGGTGGTAACATCTACAGAAGCACTAGTGTCTGTACATACAGTATAACTTGTGCCATAATCTATAATTATTTCAAATGAAGAAGGTGAAATTACCTCTGTATTATCAGAATTTATTGTTGTTGGATTAGGACAAGATCCTGCTGGCTGGGTTACAGCTACATAATAAGTTCCTTCTTGAGTTGCATTATAATTAATGCTTGTAGCTCCAGATATTGCACTTCCATTTCTATACCATTGAAATGTCGGGGTCGTTGCATTAGTTGTAACGCTTAATGTTTCAGTGTCTCCTGGTAATAGTACAATGTTTGCATCGTTTACAGATGTTACTGTAAAATTGTCTGAGTTTGTAAATGTAATTGCAGCAGAAACCTCAGGGCAGTTACCACTTTCAGAAACACTTACTTGATAATCTCCTTCAAATGAAGAACTTGATCCGTCTACAGTGTAAGTAGCTGCAGTAGCACCAGGTATTTCAGTACCATCTTTTAACCATTGGTAATCTGGAGAGCCAAAAGATGTAGTCACTGTTAAGACTTCTGTATCACTTGAACATAATGCTGTTTTACTTGGAGTATCTATACTTGTACTTCCTCCTACAGCACCAATGCAAATATCTGGCATGTTAGACTGAGTTGTACCATTATCTGAACAGTCGCCATAATCAATTTGTGCAAAGTACATTCCTCCTTCAGTGACATTTAAAGTTGGTCCTGTCTCACCCACTAATAAAGTAAGGTCTTTGTACCATTGATACTGATAGGTATTTACGTCTGTTAAATTTACTACAGATAATGTAATTGGGTCCGTACTAATTATGGTAGCTTGAGGAGATGTACTACCGTCATGTGTTATCGTAAGGTTCGATACGTGATCCATGTAATACATGCTATAACTCAATGTGCTTTCTGCAGAGGCAACGGGGTCAGTACTTCTTACTCTAAGCTTATAACCAGCACCTCTTGTATCAGTTGGAATTGAAAATTCAAAACCACGACCGGGTGACTTAACAACTGCATCGCTAGTTTCTTTTGCTAATTCTATTGGGTTTGAAAAATCTCCAGATGCATCAGAAAGTTCTAATATCCATTCATTACCTGAGTTTGATGCACCATCGAATGCAGCCCATGCAAAGTATTGATTAAAATTTCCATTGTTTCCGGCACATATTTTATTCCATGCTGATCCGCCAGTATCGGGATTATCTGCAGGAACAACTTCAAGATTTGCTATAAGTTGAGCAGAAGCTTGAAATGCACCGAAAAGCATAAACGCTATCAAAACTATTTGAAGGCTGTAATGTTTTTTTGGTCTCATAAGTAGTCGTAGTTTAAATACTACCAGTTTAGTCTTCGATGGGGATCGTTGATAAAACTTTGTGTTTGTTTTTAATTTGAGAATTGATAGTTAATTCTCTAGCCCTTGTATTCAACAACAAATATGTTATATAATTATAGGCTGTAGAAGTTAATGTTGTGGCGTACCCCAAAAACGTTGTGAAACAGACGAATTTGTATGCTTGGCACTTTTTATCTTACACATAGTTGCATTTTAGCTACCTTTGTGTTTCCTAAAAATTCGGGTATGAGTGATAGTCCAAAATCATTGAATTTTATAGAGCACATAATTGAGGAAGACATAGAAAATGGCTTTTCTAAAGAGGCTTTACGATTTCGTTTTCCGCCAGAACCAAACGGATATTTACATATAGGGCATGCGAGTTCTATTTGTTTAAATTTTGGGCTTGGAGAAAAGTATAATGCTCCTGTAAATTTGCGTTTTGATGATACCAATCCTGCAAAAGAAGAACAAGAGTATGTAGATGCTATAAAGCGTGATGTTCATTGGCTTGGTTATCACTGGGATACCGAGCGGTATTCATCTGATTATTTTCAACAACTCTATGAATGGGCAGTAGATTTAATTAAAGCAGATAAAGCATATGTTGATAGTCAAAGTTCTGAAGAAATGGCTATCCAAAAAGGTACACCAACTGAACCAGGGGTAAATGGTCCATTTAGAAATCGCACAGTTTCCGAAAATTTGGAATTGTTTCAGGACATGAAGGATGGTAAGTTTCAAGAAGGAGAACATGTATTACGTGCGAAGATAGATATGGCGTCAACAAATATGTTGATGCGAGACCCTATCATATATCGCGTTTTACATAGTGCACATCATCGCACTAATACCGATTGGTGTATTTACCCAATGTACGACTGGACACATGGTGAGAGTGATTATATTGAACAAGTTTCACATTCGCTATGTACGCTTGAATTTCTTCCACACCGCGAGTTGTATAATTGGTTTTTAGATCAAATTATTGATGAAAGTAAGGTGAGGCCTAAACAACGAGAATTTGCACGGAGAAACTTAAGTCATACCGTTGTTAGCAAAAGAAAGTTATTAAAATTAGTAGAAGAAGATGTTGTACAAGGATGGGATGACCCTCGAATGCCAACCATTTCAGGGTTGAGAAGAAGAGGTTATACGCCAGAGTCTATTCGTAATTTTGCGGATACTATTGGAATTGCCAAGCGTGATAATTTAATAGATGTATCCTTATTGGAATTTCATGTCCGCGAACATTTAAATAAAGTGGCTCCTAGAGTTATGGCTGTTTTGGATCCATTAAAAGTGGTGATTACTAATTATCCTGAAGGAGAGGTAGAATGGTTAACTGCTGAAAATAACCCAGAAGATGATTCTGCTGGGACTAGAGAGGTGCCATTTTCAAGAGAAATATATATTGAAAAAGCGGATTTCAGAGAAGAAGCCAATAAGAAGTTTTTCCGATTAAAATTAGGCAAAGAGGTACGATTAAAGAATGGCTATATCATAAAGGCAGAGAGTTGTACAAAAGACGAGAATGGTAATGTTATTGAGGTTCAATGCACTTATGATACTAAAAGTAAAAGTGGTAGTGGAACTGAAGAAAGTCTTAGAAAAGTAAAAGGAACTTTGCATTGGGTGTCCATTGCTCATGCACTAGAATCTGAAGTTAGACTTTACGATCGTTTATTCACAGATGAAAGTCCTGACACGCATAAAGACAAAGATTTTATGGATTTTGTTAACCCAGAGTCTTTAGAATCAATTACTGGATATTTAGAGCCGAGTCTGATAGATGCAAAACCTCAAGATCGTGTTCAATTTCAAAGATTAGGTTATTTCTGTGTTGATAAAGATACTACCCCTGAGAAATTGGTTTTTAACCGAACTGTAGGATTACGAGATTCTTGGGCCAAAATACAACAGAAAGATTAATTATACGATAAATAAACCAATTGGGATTATTTAGAAATGACTAGTAAAATAAACGAGTTTCAAAAGAGGTCTATCTTTTGAAACTCGTTTTTATATATTTCTAATTGTTTGTGTCTTTCTTCGGTTTATTTGTCTTTTTCATAGATTCACCAATCATATTGCTTGCAGTAAAAGAGGCTACCATGTTGTTTAACATATCGCTACCGGCCTGTGGTGAATTCGGAAGAAGTATCAAATTGGTGTTTGTTTCTTCACCTATAGATTGTAAAGTATCATAATGCTGTGTAACAACGATAAGCGCAGAGGCCTCTTGTGAATTTATACCTACTTTATTTAAAACTTCTACTGACTCCTCTAATCCTCTGGCTATTTCTCTTCGTTGATCGGCAATACCTTGTCCTTGCAACCTTTTACTTTCTGCTTCCGCTTTGGCTTTTTCTACTATTAAAATTCTAGCTGCATCACCTTCAAACTGAGCTGCAATCTTTTCTCTTTCTGATGCATTTATCCGATTCATAGCTTCCTTAACCTGAGCATCCGGATCAATATCGGTTACTAGTGTTTTTATAATATCATATCCATAGTCTAACATTGCATCTTGTAGCTCTGCTTTTACAGCAATAGCAATATCATCTTTTTTTACAAAAACATCGTCTAATTTCATCTTAGGCACTTCTGCACGTACCACGTCGAATACATAAGAGGTGATTTGATCATGTGGGTATTCTAATTTATAAAAAGCTTCATATACTTTTTCTTTAATGACTACATATTGTACAGACACTTTGAGCTTTACGAATACATCATCTAATGTCTTTGTTTCAATAATAACGTCAAGTTGTTGAATCTTTAAACCAATGCGAGCGGCAATACGTTGAACGAACGGTATTTTAAATTGAATACCTGAGTTTCTGACGCTCGTAAAACGTCCAAAGGTTTCAATAATTACAGCAGTTTGTTGTTTGACTATAAAAACAGTGGATATAAAAGCAACAACGATAAAAAATAAAATTGGAACCCAAATAAAACTTCCCATAATTAAGTGTGTTTTAGTTAATGATTATGAATATACTAAGAGTTTATAATATCTGTAGTACTATTTATAATAATGTTACAGTATTTGGGTGTTTATTTTACAGAATAGCAATTAGTTAAGCATTTTTAAGGCATTTGATATTCTAGATATACTTTGGTCTTTGCCAATCAACTCAATGATGTCAAATAAATGAGGACCTTTCATGTCTCCGACAATAACAAGCCGTAGAGGAGCCATAACTTTGCCAAAAGGTAATTCTTTTAAAGTGATCCAGTCTTTAATCGTTTTTTCAATAATAGTGGATGTAAAATTATCTATATTGCTAATTAGCGTCAATACTTCACTCATGAGCTCCGGTGTATTCTCTTTCCATTGTTTTTTTACAGCTTTTTCTCCATAACTAGTTGGAGTCATAAAAAAGTAGTCTGAGAGTTCCCAGAAATCTGTAACAAAAGATGCCCGCTCTTTAATTAAAGAAACTATTCGTTCAACATTTTCTATATTTAGTTTATTAGTAGCGGTGCCTAGTTTCTTTTCTAAAGTTGGGAGAAATAAGTTTGCTAACTCCTTATTTGATTTGTTCTGTAAATAATGTTGATTATACCATTTGGTTTTATCAGGATCAAATCGTGCACCAGATTTGTTTACACGATTTAGATCAAAAGATTGAATCAGTTCATTAAGACTAAAAATTTCTTGTTCTGTGCCTGGGTTCCAACCTAAGAGTGCTAAAAAGTTGATTACTGCTTCAGGAAAATATCCCGCTTCTTTATAACCTACTGATTCATTCCAAGACAAAGGAAATACAGGAAAGCCAAGTTTATCTCCATCACGCTTGCTTAGTTTTCCTTTTCCTACTGGTTTCATTATTAGCGGTAAATGAGCAAATTCTGGGCTTTGCCATCCAAAAGCATCATATAATTGCTTGTGAAGTGCTAAAGATGGTAACCATTCTTCACCTCGAATAACATGAGATATCTCCATTAAATGATCATCAACAATATTGGCTAAATGATAGGTCGGCATACCATCTGATTTAAATAGAACCTTATCATCAAGAATATTAGTGTCAATCTCAATTTTTCCTCGAATTAAGTCATTAAGAATTAACTTTTTATCTTGAGGAGTTTTAAACCGTATAACATAAGGAATATTTGAGGCAAGTTTGGCTTTTGTATCTGCATCGCTTAGTGACAATGAATTTGTTAGTTTAGGTCTATTATGCCAATTGTATATAAAAGTTTTACCTTTTGCTTCATGTTCCTTTCTATAGTTGTCTAATGATTCTGAGGTGTCAAAGGCGTAATAGGCTTTATCATTTTGTACTAATTGGTCGGCATATTTCTTATATAAATCTTTGCGTTCACTTTGACGATAAGGAGGAAAAGAACCTTCTTTTTCCACGCCTTCATCGTAGGGTATTCCGCACCAATTTAAGGCGTCGATAATATATTGTTCAGCACCTTCTACATATCTATTTTGATCGGTATCTTCTATACGCAGTATAAAAGTTCCACTGTGTTTTTTTGCAAACAAATAATTAAACAAAGCTGTTCTTACACCGCCTATATGTAAAGGGCCAGTTGGACTGGGGGCAAAACGGACTCTTACGTTTGTACTCATCATAATAATTTAAAAAGCAAAGATACATTTTGAAAGGGACCACAAAACATGTAAATGAGGCTTTTTAACAAAATTTTCTTAGCTAGTTTTGTTGCTTAGTTTATATTGTGCTAAAACCCTAGAATTTGAGTAGTTATCAAAAGATACTAGATAAGTTAAATCAATTTACCAAGCGTTATTATACAAATATGCTGGTAAAGGGAGTGCTCTTGTTTTTAAGTTTAGGAATTCTATTACTTTTTAGTGTGTTAGGAGTAGAATATTTTCTTTGGTTAAGTTCTACTGGTAGGTTATTGTTGTTTTTGCTTTTTATACTCATAGGTAGTTATTTACTTTATAAGTATATAATTACACCTATTTTCTATTTGTTAAAAGTTAAAAGGGGAATATCTAAAAAGGAGGCTTCACTTTTAATTGGAAAACATTTTCCAGAAGTTGATGATCGTCTTATAAATCTTTTAGATTTAGTTGGTGATAAGGAGGAGTCTGAATTATTGATTGCAAGCATAAATCAACGCTCAAATAAATTGCAAAATGTTCCGTTTGTCAATGCTGTAAATTTTAGAGATAATTTTAAGTATGTCAAGTATTTAACGGCACCAATTATTTTGTTTGTGATAGTGTTGTTTTCGGGTAATTTAAGCTCATTTGTGGGCTCTTATAAGCGGGTTGTTAATTATGACTTAGCATTCGATCCGCCAGCTCCATTTCGCTTTAAAATGCTTTCTGAAGGGCGTGATGTTTTGAATTCAAAATCGTATACGATTTTTGTTGAAACAGAGGGAGATGTACGTCCAGACGTTGTATTTATTATAGTTGACGGTAAAAAGTTTATAATGAAAAAGAGTGTACGTGGCTTTGAGTATACTTTTGCGCCACCATTAGATTCTTTTGATTATTATTTTGAAGGAAACGGAGTACGTTCTAGAAATTATCGTTTAAACGCTTTAAAAACTCCTCTTTTACAGCGCTTCGAAATGAAATTAACTTTCCCTAATTATATTAATAGAAAACCAGAAGTCTTAAAGGGAACCGGTAACGCTGTTTTTCCTGAAGGAACTCAAGTTAACTGGACAATTATTGGAGAATATGTTGATGTTATTCATTTCTCAACCAATGATACTATTTTAAGCTTCATAAGGAGTAATAATCAGTTTGATTATTCAAAAAGAATTTATAGTGATATGTCTTATCAAATAGCTAGTAGTAATAGACATGTAGAAAATTATGAAAATCTGACGTATTCTTTTGAGGTGATAAAAGATGAGTATCCAAAAATTCGCGTTCAAAAAGTTTTGGATTCTTTAAAACCTAATGTTTCTTATTTTGTAGGTAAAGCTTCAGATGATTATAAACTAAAAAGTATAAAGTTGATTTGTTATTCAAAGTCTAACCCAAAAAACGTACAAAAAGTAGATATTCAAAGGAGTAATTCTGGGATTAGTGAATTTTATTATACGTTTCCTTCTGGTTTACAATTAAATGAAGGTGAGGTGTATGATTTTTACTTCGAAGCTATAGATAATGATGCTATTCATGGAGGAAAAGCAAGTAAAAGTCAAGTATTCTCAACTATTTTATTAGACCAAGACGCATTACTTAATAAACAATTAAAGTTTCAAGAATCTATATTAGAAAATATGGATCAATCCCTAGATGATTTGAAAGAACAGAAAGAGGTTTTAAAGGATATAAATCTAGAACAAAAAGAAAAAAGCGAATTTAATTTTAATGATCAAAATCAAATAAAGGACTTTCTAAAAAAACAAGAACGACAAGAAAGTTTAATGGAAAAATATAGTAAACAATTAAAAGAAAATTTAGATCAAGGGGAAAAGGATGATAAATTAAATGAGTTGTTAAAAGAACGATTAGAAAGACAAGAAAGAGAAGCACAAAAGAATCAAAAGTTATTGGAGGAATTACAAAAAATAGCCGATAAAATCAACAAAGTCGATTTAAAGAAAAAACTCGAAGATATTGGTAAAAAGCAACAAAATAGCGAGAGAAATCTAGAACAGTTGTTAGAATTGACCAAACGGTATTATGTTACTGAAAAAGCAGCTCAATTGGCTAAAGATCTTGAAAAATTGAGTGAAAGGCAAGCTTATTTGTCAGAAATAAAAATAGGACAAGAATTTTCTAGTAAAGAACAAAAAAAACTAAATAATCAGTTTAATAAACTTGCAGACGAGTTAAATGAATTAGAAAAAGACAATGAGGCTTTAAAAAAGCCAGTAGATCTCAATATTGATAAGAAAAAGAAAATTGGAGTTAAAAATGATCAAAAGGAAGCTTTAGAACAAGTTAATAAGCATGAGCGTATAGATCAAAGTTCAGAATCTGAGGAAAAGGAAAAAGCGAAAAAAAATGCTTCTCAAAAGCAAAAGTCTGCAGCACAAAAAATGCGGGAAATGGCCGAACAATTGCAGCAATCTTCTGCTGCGGCAGGTGGCGAATCAGCAGTAACAGAAGATGCAGAGATGTTACGTCAAATTTTAGACAATTTGGTTATTTTTTCATTTAAACAAGAAAATCTTTATGATATAGTAAAAGAGATAGATGGTTCAGTTTCTCAATTTTCAGGTAGTATTCGAAAACAACAAGAATTAAAAGGGTTGTTTGAGCATATTGACGATAGTTTGTTCTCATTGTCTTTAAGACGCGCCGAACTTTCTGAATTTGTAAATGAACATATTACAGAAGTATATTATAATATGGATAAAACCTTGGAGAGTATGGCGGAAAGTCGATTGATTCAAGGAGCGTCTTATCAGAAGTATGTTTTAAATGCTTCAAATAGTTTAGCAGATTTCTTGGCTAAAATACTTGAGAATATGCAACAAAGTATGCAAATGGGTAAGGGTCAAGGTGATGGTCAAGATTTTCAACTTCCAGATATAATTAAGGGTCAGGGTGAGCTGCAAAAGAAAATGGAGCAAATGGGGCAATCTGGTCAAGGTAAACAAGGCGAGGGACAAGAAGGACAACAAGGCGAAGGTAAAAAGCCTGGTGAGAAGGGTAAATCAGGCAAGGGAAAGGATGGTAGTAATGGTCAGGATGGGGATAAAGGAGAAGGTGGTGAAGGGCAAAAGACTGGCGAATCAGGAGAAGGTAAAGGAAAGGGTGGCGGCAAAGGACAAGGAGGAAGCTCAGGTCAAGGACAACCTAGTGAACAGGAGTTACAGGAGTTGTACGAAATATATAAGGAACAACAATTAATTCGGGAACAATTGGAAAATCAACTCAAAGATATGATTTATAGAAATGATCAAGAGTTGGCTAAAAAATTGTTAAGACAAATGGAAAATTTTGAAAATGATCTTATTGAAAATGGTATTACCCAACGTACTCAGAATAAGATGAACAATATACAACATGAGTTGCTGAAATTAGAAAATGCTGCTATGAAAAAGGGTAAAAAGGAAGAAAGAGAAAGTAAGTCTAATATAGAGTTGTTTAAAAATCCCATTACATCAAAACCAGCCATTTTGGATGATTACAAAAATGAAATTGAGATTTTAAATAGACAAGATCTACCTTTGTTGCAGAATTACCAAAATAAAGTACAGCAGTATTTCCAACATAATGATTGATTATTATTACGAAATTGATTTTAGTTTAGATAAAGAAGTTAGATACACTGATTGGCTTCTTAGGGTTTTGAAAAGCGAGAAGCGAATTGTTAATCAATTGAACTACATTTTTTGTGATGACAATTATTTATTAGAATTGAACGTTAAACATTTGAATCACAATACGTTAACTGATATATTAACCTTTGATTATTCGATTGATGGTGATATAGTTGCTGATATTTTTATTTCAATCGAAAGAGTAAAGGATAACGCCTTAGATTTCGATGTTGACTTTAATAATGAGCTACTTCGGGTTATGGCTCATGGTGTTTTACATGTCGTAGGTTATAAGGATAAGTCAGAAGGAGATATTAAGCAAATGCGTGAAAAGGAAGAGGAAAAGATAAAAATGTTCCACGTGGAACAATAAATTATGTTTGGAGAAGAATACGATGTAATAGTAGTTGGAGGTGGTCATGCCGGTGCAGAAGCGGCAGCAGCAGCCTCAAATATGGGTTCAAAAACCTTATTGGTTACGATGAATTTGCAAACGATAGGGCAGATGTCTTGTAATCCGGCTATGGGTGGAATAGCTAAAGGGCAAATTGTACGCGAGATAGATGCTCTAGGCGGATATAGCGGTGTTATTACTGATAAATCTGCTATACAGTTTAAAATGTTGAACAAATCTAAGGGTCCTGCAATGTGGAGTCCAAGAGCTCAAAGTGATCGTATGCGCTTTGCTGAAGAATGGAGAATGGCTTTGGAAAATACGCCTAATTGTGATTTTTATCAGGAAATGGTAAAAGGACTAATAATAGAAAATGAAAAGGTTGTAGGTGTTAAAACTTCATTAGGAATTGAGATTAGAAGTAGAGCTGTTGTATTAACCAATGGTACATTTTTAAATGGATTAATCCATATCGGTGAAAAACAATTTGGAGGTGGTAGAGCAGGAGAAAAAGCGGCAACAGGAATTACAGAAGAATTAACAGCAATTGGTTTTGAAAGTGGTAGAATGAAAACTGGTACACCTCCTAGGGTAGATGGTCGCTCGTTGGATTATAGTAAAATGATAGTGCAACCGGGGGATAATAATCCTGAAAAGTTTTCTTATCTGGAAACACAAATACTAGATAAACAACGGGATTGTCATATGACGCACACTAGTAAATTAGTACATGATTTATTACGTGAAGGTTTTGATAGATCTCCTATGTTTAATGGCAGAATTAAAAGTATTGGGCCAAGGTATTGTCCTTCAATAGAAGATAAAATAAATAGATTTGCTGATAAAGACAGCCATCAAATGTTTATAGAACCGGAAGGATGGAATACGGTAGAGGTTTATGTGAATGGATTTTCTACATCATTACCTGAAGATATTCAATTTAAGGCGCTAAAATCAGTAGTTGGTTTTGAAAACGTAAAATTCTTTAGACCTGGTTACGCGATTGAATATGATTATTTTCCACCAACACAATTGAAACATACTTTAGAGACTAAATTAGTTGATAATTTGTACTTCGCTGGTCAGATAAACGGGACTACAGGATATGAAGAAGCAGCTTCACAAGGTTTAATGGCGGGAATAAATGCGTCATTAAAACTACAAGAAAAGGATCCTTTTATATTAACAAGAGATGAAGCATATATTGGTGTTTTAATAGATGATTTAATTACCAAAGGAACAGAAGAGCCGTATAGAATGTTTACTTCTCGCGCGGAATACCGTACGTTATTAAGACAGGATAATGCGGATTTAAGATTAACTCCTAAGGGTTATGAGATTGGTTTGGCGTCGGAAGATCGTTTGCGTAGAATGGAAAAGAAAAAGGAAAACTCTGAAAGTTTTGTTGATTTTTTTAAGAAAACTAGTGTATTGCCTGATGACATAAATCCAATTTTAGAACGAGTAAATTCAGCAGTTGTTAAGCAGTCAGATAAAATGTTTAAAGTTTTTTCAAGACCAAAAGTTACAATGGATCATATGCTAGAATTAGAATCTGTTTCTAATTTTGTTACGGATAATTCATTTGATAGAGAAGTTCTAGAGCAAACTGAAATACAAGTTAAGTATTCGGGTTATATAGCAAAAGAAAAAAACAATGCTGATAAGTTATCTAGATTAGAAAACATAAAAATTCCTGACGATTTCGACTATACAAAGTTAAAGTCTTTATCTTATGAAGCAAGAGAGAAACTGGAAGCTATTCGGCCAGTTACTATTTCTCAAGCTTCTCGAATTAGTGGAGTCTCACCTTCAGATATTAGTGTTTTATTAGTGTATATGGGTCGATGAAAAATACATTATTTTTCAGACAGAAAAAGCCAATTATAGCGCCAATTTTAGGTGCAATGTTTATATTGATTTGCTTAATAGATTTTATCGGAGAAAAAACAGATTATACTAAAATACTTGTTCTAGTAATCTTTGCTGTTCTGCTTTTTGGTTACACAGTTTCTTATGAGATTACAAAGGAGTATGTAAATTTCCGTCATTTTAAATTGTTTGGATTTACGTTGCTTAAAAGTAAATTGAACATAGTTTTCCCGGATTATATCTCAGTTTTTTCAGCAAAATATAAAAGAAGTGCAGAATGGGGTCCTGTAGCGGCAATGGGCAAAGAGCAATCTGGAGATAGCTTGGTTATTCAATTGTTTGCTGGGAAGAAGCACTTTACTATATATCGAACAAATTCCTTGAAAAAGGCTAAAGGCAAGGCTGCTGAACTTTCTGATTTGTTACGGGTAAAGTTAGAAAGTTAAATTTGTGTTCCACGTGGAACATTTTATAGTTGGCTTGGTTTTTGTTGTTTACGCTAACAACTTCAAACGCCAAAACAATGAGAAAAATTTTAGTATGTTCGGTAATAGTATTTGCGTTCCAATCTTGTATACCGCTTAGAATAGCTCCAGATATCGACACTTACAAAATTTCGAAAGGTAAGAAGTTTAAACGTGGCTTGCCAAAACGACAAATGTTCATTTTCGAAGATTCTAAACAAGCTGGTGAATTTTATGAATTTGTAAATGCAAAGTATAAATTGGGCGATGTAGATGTTTACGATGATATACCTTTTCAAATTGGAGGTTTAGATTATTTTTTTGCTTTTTATGAAATTGATATACCCGATAAAAGTGTTAATTTTTTACCAGTTCTTTTTGAGCAAGCCTTCAACGCTACCTTAAATATTGAGGATGAAAATTCAGCGGAACCGGTGGAATTAAGAAAAGATAATTTTTATATTGCCATAGAGGTATATAGTGATTTTGAAAAAGATTGTCTTTCTTCTGAAGCGCTTTCAAAAGAATCTGTTTTAAATTACCTTAGCACTCTAAGACAGGAATACCTTACTACCAATAACTATAATGAACTTGTTTTTAAAAACTAAAGACCACGCCGTTACTGGCGAAGCGTTTGAGTTGTATCACGATGCGGAATTGGATATGCTAATAACGCGACCACAACCTAAGGAGTTAGATCAATATTATAAAAGCGAAAATTATATTTCTCATACTGATGCTAATCGCACAGTTACCGAGAAAATTTATCAAATAGTAAAAAGAATCTCTTTGTTATTGAAGGTACGTTTGATAAATAAATACGTGGAAGAGGAAAAAACGTTATTGGATGTAGGGGCTGGGACCGGTGATTTTTTAGCAGTTGCTAAACAAAAAGGTTGGACTGTTTTTGGGATAGAACCTAATTGGCATGCGAGAGGAAAAGCTTCAGAAAAAGAGGTAAACTTAAGCAGTGAACTAGAGTCAGTAATGAATAGAAAATATGAGGTGATTACTCTTTGGCATGTTTTAGAACATTTAGCAGATTTAGAAAATCAAATTTTAAAAATGAGCTCTTTATTAGAGGATAATGGTACAATGGTAATCGCAGTACCAAATTATAAATCTTACGACGCTAAGCATTATAAAGAGTACTGGGCTGCTTATGATGTGCCACGACATTTGTGGCATTTTTCTCAGGCTTCAATTCAAAGACTTTTTTCAAAATATCAAATGGAAGTAGTTAGCACTAAACCTTTATTTTTCGATTCGTTTTATGTTTCATTATTGTCTGAAAAGTACAAGGAAAGTAAATTGGGTTTTTTCAAAGGAATTTTTCGAGGTTTAGTCTCAAATTGTTTTGCTTTATTCTCTAAGGAATATTCTTCACTAATATACATTGTCAAAAAAGCGTAATTCTTATTTTAAAACGATTTAAGGCCTTTTTAGATATTCTGACTATTAATTGTATTTCTTTAAAGAAATTATTGAAAATAATGCAGTTTTAGCAAGCTATTTGTAATAGCTAAAATCAATGTACAAACTTAACATATATAGATAATATCTATTTTAACAATTATCTAGATTTGGACAGGATTAAATTAGTCAATCAAGATTCACATGTATTCAAAAAGCTTTCCTATTTTAGCGCTGCTAAAATTTAGCGTATTAATAAAAACAAAAGATTTCTGTTCATTTAGAAATGACAAATTAAATTAATTATATGAAAAATGTAGTGTTGATTCTAGTTCTAGTTTTGTTTGCGTCTTGCGAGCAAAATAAAATAGCTTATGTAGATAACGTGCGGTTGATGGATGAGTATCAAGAAAAAATAGATGCTGATGCTAAATTTAAAGCTGACGAAGAAGTATTGACCAAAAAAAGGGATAGTATGTCGCAAGCATATCAATTAGAAATGCAGGCCTTTCAGACAAATTCTCAAAAAATGTCGCAAAAAAAGGCGCAAGAAGAATATGGTGTTCTTCAACAAAAGGGACAGTTTTTAGGTCAACAATTACAACAAGAGGCTCAACAGGCACAAGCAGCTAATCAAACTATTCTTGATAGCATAATAAGTACTGTTAAAGCTGAGATTAAATCCTATGGTAAGTCAAAAGGCTATACCTATATCTTAGGTGGAGGAGATGGCGGAAGCGTTTTATATGGTACAGATGCTAACGATGTAACAGACGAAGTCGTTAAACTGCTGAATGATAAGTATAAAAAATAGAGAAGTTCTTCTCATAATATTAAACCCTAACTATTGCGTTAGGGTTTTTTATTTTATAAGGAATCAGGATTTATAGATTATTAGGATTGTAAAAGGAATACAAGAAAAATCGTAGGTATTAAATAGATGACAATAGTTTGTGCTCCCACATAATCCTTAGCAATGCGTTGGCCGAACAACAGCATAAGTAGCGTTAAACAGGAAGTTATTGCACCGTATAACGCAAATTCTTTACTTCCATTATCAATTAATTGAATAAAGCCTATAATACAAAGTGAGGCTGCTACAATTTCAATGAAGGTGATAATAATTAATAATATAGGCACGATATTTTTAAATGGGCTTTTACTAAAATGACCTTTTAACCAAGAAAGGTTTCCTTGCCAATCTAAAATTTTATCTATTCCACTTTGTAGAAAAGTAATGATAGCAAATATGAGTAAAATTAGTTCAGCGGAGAATTTCATGTTTTAAGATTTTAAGGCCACATTCATCTTGTTTGGTGCTTTGTGGAGAAGGCGAGTGAGTTTAATTGAGAGGTCCATTAGAATAATTTTGCCATTACCATTACGCTCAATATGGTAAATAGCACTTTCGAGCTCTTCAGTTATATTTAAGATATTATTTTCATGAACAAAAGGTGCAAATTTTTCGAGATGAAAATTGTCAACATTAATTTTCATGTATGCCAGCTCGTGTGCCCCATAATTAATTAATAAGGCTTGTCGCATTACCGAAAGGCAGTAATTAAGAAAATTCTTTTGTGTTTCACGTCCTTGTTTGGCCACTGATTCACTCCATGATATTAAATCGTGAATGGCGGCTTTATTGCCTTTTGCTTTAAAAGCACTGCGCACCCACTGTACAAACCATTTTTCAAAAATTAAATCTTCAGAATCATTATTTAGCAAATCAAGAGCCTTGTTGTAATTGCCATTAGCTTCGTGGGCGAAGCGCATAGCTTCTTGTTTTTGAAGACCTTTTTCGATTAGTGCGTTTGCAATAGCTTCTTCAGAAAGTGGTGGAAAATGAAGCAGTTGACAACGAGATTTAATAGTCTGAATTATTTGTTCCTCATCTTCAGCAATTAAAATGAAAACAGTTTTTTCGGGAGGTTCTTCAATTAGCTTTAATAATTTGTTAGCTGCTGCTATGTTCATTTTGTCAGCCATCCAAATTAGCATTACTTTAAAACCACCTTCATATGATTTTAAAGCCAACTTTTTTACAATATCTTGTGCTTCATCCACGCCAATTTGGCCCTGTTTTTTTTCAATTCCAATTGAACGATACCAATCGAAAAGATTACCATAAGGTTGCTCTTTTATAAATTGTCGCCACTCTGAAATATAATGATCGCTTACGGCATGACTTTTAACTTTGTCTGAGTTTGTTACAGGAAACGCAAAGTGCATGTCGGGGTGGGTATAAGCACCACATTTAAGATTACAACTTTCATCACCTTCAGAGTTTTCACCATTGCTATTACCGCAAATGATATATTGGGCATAAGCTAGCGCCATTGGCAACGTACCACTACCTTCTGGACCAATAAACAATTGAGCATGGGATATTCTCCCAGCATCTGCACTAGATGACAAGTGATTTTTAATATGGTTTAAGCCTAATATTTCTGAGAAGCGCATGGGTCAAATATAGTTGAATTAATTGAACCGAATTAAAGAAAATAACCTGTCATAAAGCGATGTACGCGCATAAATCTTTACATTTGTGCATCCTAAAAAAAAGATTGTCAATGAAGACCTTAAATGATTTTAATTTCGAGAATAAGAAAGCACTAATAAGAGTTGATTTTAACGTGCCTTTAAATGCTGAATTCAAAGTAACTGACACGAATAGAATTGAGGCAGCAAAGCCAACTATTATTAAAGTACTTGAAGATGGTGGTTCTGCTGTTTTAATGAGTCATTTAGGAAGACCTAAAGGAGAGCGAAATCCGGAGATGTCTCTTAAACACATAGCAGATAAGGTTTCTGAGATAATTGGAGTTCAGGTAAAATTTGTGGAAGATTGTGTTGGTGAAGTAGCTGAAAACGCAGTAAACAATCTAAAGCCAGGTGAGGTTTTATTATTGGAAAACCTTCGTTATTACGTCGAAGAAACTTCCGGAGATAAAGCCTTTGCAGAACAGCTTTCAAAATTAGGAGATATATATGTAAATGATGCTTTTGGTACAGCACATCGCGCTCACGCTTCAACAACAATTGTAGCTCAATTTTTTGATGAAAATAAATGTTTTGGACAATTATTAGCTAAGGAGATAGATGCTATTGATAAAGTTATGGCTAGTGGAGAAAAACCAGTTTTAGCGATTTTAGGAGGCGCCAAAGTTTCTTCAAAAATTACGATTATTGAGAACATTTTAGATAAGGTGGATCACCTAATTGTAGGTGGTGGAATGACATATACTTTTGTAAAAGCTAAAGGAGGAGAAGTAGGCGATTCTATTTGCGAAGATGATAAAATGGAACTTGCTTTGAATATAATTAAGCAGGCTGAAGCCAAAGGTGTACAAGTGCATATTCCTGTCGATGTCATTGCTGCAGATGATTTTAGTAATGATGCGCAAACTCAAGTTGTTGAAGTAGATAAAATTCCAGAAGGCTGGCAAGGCTTGGATGCTGGTCCAAAAACTTTAGCTATATTTAAAGAGGTTATTACCAAATCAAAAACTATTTTATGGAATGGTCCTATTGGAGTTTTTGAAATGGAAAATTTTGCTAAAGGCACCATTTCTATTGGAGACTATATTGTGGAAGCTACCGCTGCAGGAGCTTTTTCTTTAGTAGGAGGAGGCGATTCTGTTGCCGCTGTAAAACAATTTGGTTTTCAGGATAAAGTTAGTTATGTTTCTACCGGTGGTGGAGCTATGTTAGAAAGTTTAGAAGGGAAAACACTACCAGGAATAGCAGCAATTATTGAATAATTAGAACGTTTATATTTATAAACCTAGATAGTTTTCTAATAATGCAGAATTTTATGGTTTGAAAAGAATAGTCGATTTTCGCCGTTCTTCCTAAAAACATTTCACAGTTCATGGTTTCAAAAACAAAAGGTTTACTGGTACTATTTACTTTTCTTTTATTGTGCTCGGGTATTTATGCTCAGGAACAAGATACTATATCAACAGATTTGTCTGAAAAGTTGATAGTAGTAAAAGATACCATTGTAGACACACTTGCTATCGACATGCAGAATGTTGAACAAATGGATTTAATGGATGCCGAATCTGACCAAGAAACTCCTTTTGTATTAGCTAAAGACTCTAGTAAGAGCAAATATGACCTTAAGGACAATGCTTTGGCAGCATTGTATGATAGTCTTTGGATGCGCGAATTGTATGAGGCAAATGGACTCTTTGATGAAATGCAAGAGGAAATAATAAATGTTAGTGCTACAACCACGATAGATGGCAGCCCTGTAGCTACAGAAGAGGAGCTTTATGTTTATGACTTGCCTACAGATTCACTTAAGGCTAGACTTCAAAAGTTAAACGAAAAAACGCCTTTCAATGTCGTTTATAATAAATCACTAGAAAGTATCATCAAATCTTTTTTAACGCGTAAACGAGGTTTAATGGAGCGCATGCTTACCATTAGCCAATTTTACTTTCCTCTATTTGAAGAAGAATTTGATCGACATGATATTCCCTTAGAAATGAAATACCTTTCTATTGTAGAGTCTGCTTTAAATCCTAAGGCAAGGTCAAGGGTTGGGGCTACAGGGCTTTGGCAATTTATGTATGGAACTGGTAAAGAATATAAGTTAGATGTAACGAGCTATGTAGATGAACGAAGTGACCCTATAAAATCTACAAAAGCTTCAGCACAATTTCTATCAAAATTATATCGAATTTTTGGTGATTGGGATTTAGCACTTGCAGCTTATAATTCTGGCCCAGGTAATGTAAATAAGGCAATTAGAAGGTCTGGTGGTCATCGAAACTATTGGAACATCAGACGGAACTTGCCAAGAGAAACAGCTGGTTATGTGCCTGCTTTTTTAGCTACAATGTATATTTTCGAATATGCTAAAGAGCATGAACTTAAAGGCAAAAGAGCTGAGCGACCTTATTTTGAAACAGACACAATACATGTAAAAAGTTTAATAACTTTTGAGCAAATTTCTGAGTTGGTAGGTGTTAGTGAAGAGGAGTTAAAGGTGCTTAATCCTTCATACAAATTAAAGGTGATTCCGTACATCGAAGGAAAAAATTATGCTTTGCGTTTGCCTAAAAAAGCGATGGGAAAATTTGTTAATAATGAGGAACAAATTTATGCTCATGTAAAAAAAGAGTTAGCTAGTAAGGAAAGTCCATTACCTAAATTAGTTAAGCAAGCTGAGGCTAATCGCATACGCTACAGAGTAAGAAGTGGTGATTTTTTAGGGAAAATTGCAGAGCGATATGGGGTTAGAGTAAGTCAATTAAAACAATGGAATGGTCTGCGAAGTAATAATTTAAGTATTGGTCAACGACTAACGATTTATCCGCGTAATAGTGGTGCTAGGGCTTCAACAAATACTAAGAAAACAACAACTACTTCAGTTAAGATTCCTTCTGGGGCAAAAACACATACAGTTAGATCTGGTGATTCGCTCTGGACTATTTCTCGAAAGTATCCAGGAGTTTCTATTGATAACCTAAAAAAGTGGAATAGGTTAAATAGCAGTAATCTTAAGCCGGGCACCAAGCTTAAACTATGTGAATGTCCATCATAAAATAAGTTGGCATAAATTATTTTTGTGCTTAATTATATCTTGGAACTATTTTTGTGGTAAAGCGTTTAGTATTTCATTATCTTAAAAATCAATCTAAACCATCCAATTTAATACACATGAGAAAACTTGGAGTATTCATCTTATTATTTGCTATAATAATATCGTGCAAAGAGGGTAAAAAACAAACCTATTTACCGCAATCAATTGGCGGCATAAACACCATAGCCGTTGTAATTGACAATCAACTTTGGCAAGGTAAAGTCGGTGATAAAATTCGGGAACATTTCGCAGCACCAGCTGTGGGACTTACATTAGACGAGCCCATTTTCACAATAAATCACGTGCCACCTTCTGTGTTTACGGGAACAATTAGAAATATGAGAGCTATACTTTATGTGGAAAAAGACACCCTTAGTTTAGGCCATATTAAGACAGATTTATATGCTAAACCACAAAAAGTAGGAGTAATTAAAGGGCATACTGAAGATGAAATTATTGCAAATTTAGACGCGAAAGCTGATGCTATTATAGCGTCCTTTAAGAATTTAGAAATTAACGAAGCTCAAGTGCGCTTTAAAGGTTCTTTAAGTAAAGAAACAGTTCTTAAGAACAAGTTTGGCGTAAACCTATCTATGCCTGCTGCATTTAAAGTTGTGAAACAAGAAGATAACTTTGTTTGGATGGAAACTCAAATACCTAAAGGGACAATGAATGTTATTGCATACGAACTGCCAGGTAATAGTTTTAACAATGACTCAACTTTTGTAAAAGATATTGTTCGGTTACGAGATTCCATAGGGTCGGTGTATATTCCTGGACCGGATGTGACTGGAAAAATTACTCATATGCGTGGTGATCCAGCATTTTCTCCTCATGTATTTGCTACTGAGATAGGGGATAAAAAAGCAGTAGAAGTTAGAGGAATATGGGATATTAAAAACTATCCAATGGCAGGGCCTTTTGTTTCATACATAGTTAATGATAAAGAAAAGGATAGAAAGCTGGTTATAGAGGGCTTTACGTTTGCTCCTTCAGCTAACAAGCGTGATTATATGTTTGAGTTAGAAGCAATAATTCGCTCAGCAAAGTTCAATTAGGTTTGTCATCAAAGTTAAAACCAAAAGCCCTGTCGTTTATCGACAGGGCTTTTTCGGTTAGGTTGATTCGAATACTTTTTACTGTTAGGTAAATTTCATAATGTTTTTATGAATTTTGTAGTGTGAACCAGAAAAATGCTTTCACATAAGAACTTAATAAAGAGTTTTTTAGATCCTTTAAGGTTTCTAAATAAATTTCATTGTTAAGTAGGGTATTCTTCATGATAAGACATTGGGTATTCTATAAATGATAACTCCTATTAATAAGATTTCTGTATATATTCCATTGGCTTTGTTGTGTAGGTGTTTGAAATTGTTGCGTAATTCATTTTTAAAGAAGCCCAACTAAATTAAAAGATTAATAAAAGTCATTGGATGGCATAAAAAAGACCGCTTTATAGCAGTCTTTTATTTTATAATTTTAAGTTGATAATATTACATTTTTGTAATGATAAACTCAGAACGTCTGTTTAAATAATGTGCTTGTTCAGTACATTTAACCGTGCCATTACATTCGTTAATTAATCGAGCTTCACCATATCCAATTGCACTTTCAATTCTTTCTGGAGCAATTCCTTGTTTAATTAGGTAGTCTCGAGAAGATTTGGCTCTTTTATCAGAAAGGTATTCGTTATAAACACGAGAACCTCTTGAATCGGTATGTGATTCAATTTTAATAACCATATTAGGATATTCATTCATAACTGCTACCATTTTATCCAATTCTATGGCTGCATCTGTACGAATATAAGATTTATCAAAATCGAAATGTATCATTTCAGTTTTAAGCTTTTTAACACCATCTACTACAGCTATTAACTCTTCTAATCGCTTTAAAGAAATATCGGAATTAATGGTGTCATTCTCTCTAGTATTAGCTGTTATAATATTTTCAAAATACTGATTTTTGTTTGCTCTAATACTATATTTTGTGTTACTGTCTAAGTCTTCAAATATAAAGCTACCGTCATCAGTAGTTTCAATTTCTTTTAGTTTAACATTGTTTTCGTCTAATAGTTCTATTAATGCTTTAGGCATTAAATCGCCAGTTACTAATTCTGTAACGACTCCTGCAATAGCGTTTATGTTAGCAGGCACTTCTTCTAGTAGTAGGTTTTCAAAAGAGTATATGTCGTCATCACCTTTACCACCTTCTCTGTTAGAGGCGAAAAAGCCTTTTTGAGATTCCTCATCTACGATATAAGAAAAGTCATCTTTATTGCTATTAATAGGTTGTCCAATATTTGTTGGAGTTCCAAAACCTTCATCTTCAGAATAGGAAGCTTCAAAAATATCTAAACCACCTAATCCAGTATGTCCATCTGATGAAAAGTAGAGTTTTTCCCCATTAAAATAAGGAAACATTTCGCGCTTGTCGGTATTAATTTCTGGACCTAAATTTCTAGGCTCAGAAAAGCTATTATTTTCTAATACATCTACAACAAATAAATCAGTTGCTCCCATTGTTCCAGGCATATCAGATATGAAATATAGTTGTTTGCCATCAGGGCTTAATGCGGGATGACCAATAGAATAATCATCACTAGCGAAAGGCAATTCAACGGCTTCAGACCATTCATCTTCAATCTTGTGAGACTTATATATTTTAAGGTTGTTTACACCATTTTTATCTCTTTTAAGCTTTTTGCCGTAATTATTTCTTGTAAAGTACATGGTGGAATTATCTGGAGAGAATGCAACAGAAGCTTCATGGTACTTTGTGTTTATTTTTTTAGAAAATTTCATTGCGTCTTTTAAATCATGAGATTCCTCATTCAACTTAGCAACGTATAAATCTAAATATGGTTGGTCGTTCCACTTATATTTTCTAGTATGTAAGAAAGATGAATCTTGAGCAGATGCGAAAACCACTTGAGAAGAATCTAAAAACATTGGAGAAAAGTCAGAATACTCCGAATTAATATCAAGGTTTTTAACCTCGATTTTGTCATTTGTAGCGGCCAATATGTTGTCTAAAACCACTTCATTAGGTATAGCTATGTTGCTAGCGTTTGAAATAGTAGCATTATTTGCTATTTTTTTATTGTATAATTTCATTAATCTTTTTGAACGACCATATTTGCCTGTGCCTTTTAAGGTGTGGGCATATTTAAACATATTGTCAGCAGATAATTCTTTGCCATAATTTTCATATAAAATGTTATACCACTCGTATGCTTTTTCCATATTAGTGTTGTAATAATAGGAATCTGCTGCTTTTTGAATAATATCGGAGGTATAATATTTTTCACCTTTTAAGAGTGCTTCTTCATATAGGTTGGCTGCTTCTGCATACCACATTTTGTCAAAATACAAGTCCGCTTTTTGTATGAGCTTACTTTTATTTACTGTTTCTTTTAAAGTATTAGTTGGTGTGGGTTCATCGTAATCGAGGTCTAAATCACTAATTGGGTTGCTTAATTGATAGATTTCTGAAGCATTTGGTTTGCTTGCTTGGGGAAGATTTATAGGTTGATCGCTATTTTTTACTTGCATTACCCAAACATCATTTTTATAGCGACCATCAAATTTATTTGTGCAAACTTCAATAGCTTTTTTCCAATCTACATAATACTCTAAATAAACATAGTTAAGGTTATTTGATAAGTTTTTTACAGAACCCGGAGCGAATCCTTTTTTCTTTAATTTCTTAAGAGCTTGATCTCTTTTGCTGTCTTTGCTATATGTTCCAGAAATTACATAATATCCGTTTGGAGTAGAGGGTAGGTCAATAAAAGTGCGGTAGGTCACGTTGTTTTTAGCTGCTGCCTCTTCAAATGTTTCCTCAACAGGTTTAAATATTGAAGCGTATGAGTCTGGTTGACTATCATCATCAATTGAGAGATTTGAAGTGAGTGAATTTGCAGCGTACAAATTGCTTTGCTCAAATTGAGCAGAAAGCATAATCGCTGAAAAAAGTAGGTAGGCTGAAAATAGCTTTTTCATGATTTGGGTTATTTAAAAAGCCAAGAATTTGTAGTTTCTTAGAATTTCTATTAGCTCTTATTATATTATTAATAAGTGCTTTTGTTTTATTTAGTTCTAATTGTTTTTTTAGTGGGCTCTTAAATGTTTTTAATAGATTTTGTTTAAATCTTGTTGTGAACAAAAATTATAGCCGTTTATTAGTAACGTGTTTTTTTACTGTTTCGTATAAATTATTTGAGTCTAAAGGTCAATTAAAATGGGCTTTCCCAAAAAAATGTGCTCAGGTGTTTTTTGACAGATTATACGACCGTAAATGCAGATGAAAATTTGAACCTTAATCTTAGGTTCTGAATGTTATTGATGAGGTGTTTTTTAAAGAAAATAGTATAGGATTACAGAAATTACGAGCATAAAAAAACGCCCTTATTTAGGGCGTTTTTCATATAGTATTTAAAAAAGTTTAATCCTTTTTTTCTTCTAATTTCTCATCTTCTTTAGATGCGTCTTTAAATTCTTTAATACCGCTTCCAAGGCCGCGCATTAATTCTGGAATTTTTTTCCCTCCAAAAAGAAGAAGTACCACTACCACAACTAAAATAATTTGCGGCGCTCCAATAGCTAAGAAAGTGTATAATGCTGTCATAACAATAGTATTAATTGAAAACCAAATGTACAAAAAAGTCAACAATGGTACTATTGATATCTTGTTAATATTGATAATAAGGTGGTATTAGCGTATTTTATTGGAGTTGAAATATTCTAGGAAAAGGAGCTTTTATAGCATAATCATAAATTTGATTGGATTATACTTGATATTCAATACATACATTATCTTTGTTAGGTATGGCAAAAAAGAGGAAAAAGAGAAAAGAAATTAAACGAAAGCTGCTGCATAAGTATCGTCTAGTGATACTTAATGAAAGCACTTTTGAAGAGAAAATTTCTTTTAAATTAAGCCGATTGAATGTATTTGTTACCGGCTCTCTTTGTATTATTGGGTTAATTGGCTTAACAACATTGTTAATTGCGTTTACTCCTTTACGGGAATATATTCCTGGTTATTCTTCAACAAAATTAAAGCGTGAGGCGACCGAATTAACCTATAAAACAGACTCTCTTGTTAGGGCATTAAATTATACCAATAAGTATTTGGATAATATTCGTATGGTGTTAAAAGGAGATATAGAGAATACGGAGTTTAATAGAGATTCGCTATATGAAAAGTTTAAGTTGGATCCAGCTTCTGTTGATTTAACACCTATTAGAGAAGATTCATTGTTGAGGGTTGAGGTTGCATTGGAAGATAAATACAACCTTTTTGATACTAATAGTCAAAGTGAAAATCTTGTTTTATTTACCCCTGTTAGTGGAACAATATCGCAAGGGTTTAATTCGGAAGAGCGTCATTATGCAGTTGATATTGTTGCTAAACGCGATACTCCGGTAAAAGCAGTAGCAGACGGAATAGTTGTATTTTCAGAATGGACTGCGGAAACAGGATATGTTATTATATTGGAGCATGATAGAGGATTGTTAAGTGTTTATAAACATAATGGTTCTTTGAGTAAGACTCAAGGCGAATTGGTGCGTTCAGGTGAGGTAATAGCATCGATTGGTAATACGGGTGAGTTGACTACAGGTCCTCATTTGCATTTCGAAATATGGAATAATGGAGCACCTGTTAATCCTCAAGATTTTATTGATTTTAATTAAGCCAGATGTCTATAAAATCGCTTGCCGCTAAAATTTTCGCCAAAATAATCGCTAGGAAAACGGAACAATGGGTTAATGACCCAGTAAATACGCAGGAAAAATTATTTCAAGAATTAATTAGTACTGCTAAAAACACCAAATTTGGTGTCGATCATGATTTTGAAAAAATTAAGTCGCATGCAGATTTTGTCGGTAAGGTTGCAATTCGTGACTATGAAGAATTAAAGTCCTATGTGGATCAAGTTGTTGCCGGTAATGAGGATGTTTTATGGCCTGGGAAACCAGAATATTTTGCTAAAACATCTGGCACTACTTCTGGAGTAAAGTATATACCAATTACTAAAGAATCTATTAAATATCAGGTAGAAGCTTCTAGAAATGCTATATTAAATTATATCCATGAAACAGGAAATGCTGGATTTGTTGATGGTAAAATGATTTTTCTTCAGGGTAGTCCTGAAATGAGTGAAAAGAACGGTATTAAAATTGGTCGTTTGTCAGGAATCTCTGCACATTACGTTCCTAATTATTTGCAAAAAAATAGATTGCCAAGCTGGGAAGCCAATTGTATTGAAGATTGGGAAACTAAAGTAAATGTAATTGTAGATGAAACCATTAATGAGAATATGACCGTAATTGCGGGTATTCCTTCATGGGTTCAAATGTATTTTGAAAAGTTAAATACCAAAAAAGGTAAAAAAGTTGGAGAGCTTTTCAAGAATTTTCAACTTTTTATTTATGGTGGTGTTAATTACGAACCTTATCGTGCCAAGTTTGAGGAATTAATTGGGAGAAGCGTTGATAGTATAGAATTGTTTCCAGCTAGTGAAGGCTTTTTTGCGTATCAAAATTCTCAAGTTGATAAAGGGATGCTTTTACTACTTAATTCAGGTATTTTTTATGAATTTGTAAAGGTTAATGATTTTCTAGAAGGCAAAAAAAATAGAATAACTATTAAGGATGTTGAATTGAATGTAGATTATGCAATGATAATTTCAACTAATGCAGGTCTTTGGGCTTATAATTTAGGGGATACCATTCGGTTTGTTTCATTAACTCCATTTAAAGTAATCGTCTCAGGTAGAATTAAGCATTTTATTTCGGCCTTTGGCGAACATGTTATTGCTAAAGAAGTTGAAGAGGCTATGCAAGTGGCAATTGCTGCTACAGGATTAAAAGTAAACGAGTTTACCGTTGCACCTCAAATTACGCCTATTGAACAAGAATTACCTTATCATGAATGGTTAGTTGAGTTTGAAGAAATACCTGAAGATTTAACGAAGTTTATAGCATTAATTGACACTTCATTACAGCATCAGAATAGTTATTATTTTGATTTAATTGATGGGAAAATTCTGCAAACTTTGAAAATAACTAAAATAAAAAAAGGGGGATTTCAAGCGTATATGAAATCCATTGGAAAGTTGGGTGGACAAAATAAGGTGCAACGTTTGGGTAATGATAGAAAAGTAGCTGATGCACTACGTAAATTCCAAATTCCATAATTTTAATCGTAATTTTAACCGAAACTCTTTAATGGCGAAAGAATCAACTACTACGCGAGCCCAAGAATCTACAAATGCCATCGAAAGGCTATATATAACCATGCGTCACTTATTTAATCGCGGGTTTTATAAGCCTAATGGGGTTTCTGGCGAGGCTATTAAAAATGCATTGTTATTACTAAGGCCTGAAATATATGGTTCTATAGCAGAAGAAAAAGCCGAATTAAAAGGTTTAATATATGTTCTAGAAAGATTGCCTGAAGGAATTGAACAATGCCGATTTATTAATTTAACCTCAGATGAGGGGTATAGTGATTCGCATTTTAAACCTATTGTTCCACCAAAAAGAAGACGGAATTGTTATCGAATAGATGATGAGCAGATGAATATTGAGATTACGCGTGGGCGATCCGATATTTATGATATTCTAACACACCTGACTTTTTTGTTTATTGAATCTGAAAAGATTTGTAAAAGAGTACTTGTTGAAGATACGAAAAAGACAATACGAGATTGGGAAAAATTAGAAGGCGCCGTAAACAAAAAGGAATTAAATCAGGCAGAACGTGAAGTTGCGCTGATACACACAGCTAATATATTAGGCAGGTCTTTTGTTGAAATTTTGGCGGTTCATGAGCAATTTGCTACGGCTGATAATCCGGAGCGATTTCTTAAAATTATTTATTGGTTAGGTAAGTTAACTATTGAGGAAGAAGTAAATGGTGATAAAAGAACTATTGCGTTTAGTTCACTTTTAAGAGAACGTTTAGGTCATCATATACATGGAGAGAAATGGGCAAATACTATAAAGGAATCATTAGCAAAATACAATTTACTTAAAAGGCCGATTCATATTATAAGTGCTAATATGCACAGTGTAATGAATTCATTATATGCAGGTAAAGCACTTACAAATGAGTTTCCTAATGGTGGTTCACTTGAGATTTTTGAAGCCCTAAGTTCTTCAAAAAATAAGATGTTACAAGAAAAGGTATTAAAGACGGCACAGAAGAATGGAATGATTAGTATTGACGATAAATCAGGCACCAATATAGATGTTCAAATTTTTGATTTAGCAAAATTGGGAAATGATGCTTGTTGTTATCAACTTAATGGAGAAATTCTAGATGAAGAAAAACCTGTTATATTTGTAATGGATTACGCATTTGGCGAACAGGCCTTTGAAACTATTGATGAATTGCTTAAACCGCATAAAGTTAATAAAGAAACTGTTTTTTTAAATATAGCATCAATATCAATAATGGGGAAAGCGGGTATATTAGAAGGAGGAAAGGGTGATATTATGATACCTTCTGCTCATGTATTTGAAGGCACAGCAGATAATTATCCTTTTAAAAATGAATTGTGTGCGAAAGACTTTGAAGGCTATGGATTAAATGTATTTGAAGGCGCCATGATTACAGTTTTAGGCA
The DNA here is from genome assembly GCF_039941195.1 of Aurantibacter sp. Lineage (GTDB taxonomy): Bacteria > Bacteroidota > Bacteroidia > Flavobacteriales > Flavobacteriaceae > Aurantibacter_A. The sequence goes on from NZ_JBDVFA010000085.1 coordinate 33,794, forward strand.
CATCTTTACAGAATAAAGATATTTTAAAGTTTTTTCATAAGTCCACATGGAATGTTATCGGACTTGAAATGGAAGGAGTTCATTACCAGAAAGCAATTCAATCCGCTTCTAAAATAAGAAAAAGTATTCGTGAAGATGTTACCGTAAGATATGCTTATTATGCTTCAGACAATCCTTTAGAAACGGGAAGCACTCTGGCATCCGGTGGATTGGGAACAACAGGTGTAAAACCAACGTATTTGATAACAGATAAAATATTAACTCAAATTTTCAACTCTTAACCTTATATACCAAATGCAACCAAACAATTCACCTTCTTCTTCAGACGAAATAGATTTAGGGCAGTTATTAAAGTTAACACGTAAAATACTAAATAGTATTTTTTCTGGAATTCTCCGTGTTTTTCTTTATCTAAAAAGAAATGCGTTTAAGCTTTTAGGGCTCATTATTATTGGAGTAGTTATAGGTTTTGTTTTAAATTCATTGGTAGAAGATAAATTACAAACAGAGGCAATAGTTAAGCCAAATTTTGAAAGTAAAGATTATTTATATGATGTTGTAGAGGAATTAAAATCCAAGGTAACAGCTAAAGACACTGCTTTTTTTAAGAATTTGGATATAGATGTAAATTATTTTAGAAAGTTTGAAATCGACATTGAACCTATTGAAGACCAATCTAATTTAGAGAAGACTAATGCAGAGGATGATAATAAGTATTTGGAGATTTTGCAAAACTACAAAGACAACGATTTTGTTCTTGATATTGTCAAATCTGAAATATTGAAGAAAAGCATTCGAACCCATCGAATAACCTTTACACATAAAAATCCTAAAAAGGGTGAAGAGTATGTCGCTAAAATTTTAGACTACATCAATAACAATCCTTATTTTATTCAGCTACAAGAAGCACATACTAAAAATGCGCAGCTTAGAATTAAGCAAAATGATGGGTTAATTAAACAGATTGATGAAATGGTATTAAATTTTTCAGCGAGTTTAAAAAACAATCAAAACACAACTGGTCAGAGTATGGTGTTATTAGAAAGTGAAAGTGGATTAAATGTGCCAAGTTTACTGATGTTTAAAAACCGTTTGATAAAGGAAAATGAAGTTAAACAAGTAGAGTTAATTGAACAGAAAAAACCAATTAGCATATTGAGCCTAGGTAAAACCCACGTGGTTAAAAAACAACTATTAAATAAGAACTTTGTGTTGATACCATTATTGTTAATTGGCCTATTCTTTTTGATTTCATTCATTGCTTATTTAAATAGAAAATCAAAGGAATTAAAATAGCGTGTAATTAATTATAAAATGAATATTTTAATAACAGGAGGAGCAGGTTTTATTGGTTCGCACGTGGTTAGAAGGTTTGTAAACCATTATCCAAAGAATAACATTTTCAATTTAGACGCTTTAACATATGCGGGTAATTTGGAAAATTTAAGAGATATTGAAAATGCGCCAAATTATAATTTTTTAAAAGGAGATATTGTTGATGAAAATTATATCAATGAAATATTTAGTAAATATAAATTTGATGGTGTTATTCATTTAGCAGCAGAATCGCATGTAGATCGATCAATTACTGATCCCTTAGCTTTCGTAAAAACCAATGTTTTTGGTACAGTTAACCTTTTGAACGCGGCAAAAGCAACCTGGAAGGATGATTTTTCAGAGAAACGTTTTTACCATGTTAGTACAGATGAGGTTTATGGTTCATTAGGTACAGATGGCCTTTTCGTAGAATCAACTGCATACGACCCTAATTCACCTTATTCTGCGTCCAAGGCAAGTTCTGACCATTTCGTTAGAGCATATGGAGAAACTTACGGTTTACCGTTTGTAATTACGAATTGTTCGAACAATTATGGGCCCAATCATTTTCCAGAAAAGTTAATTCCATTGTTTATTAATAATATTATTGAAAATCAACCATTACCAGTTTATGGCGATGGCAAATATACACGTGATTGGCTTTTTGTTGAAGATCATGCTAGAGCTATTGATTTAGTTTTTCATAAAGGCCGAAATCATGAGACATATAATATTGGTGGTTTTAATGAATGGCAAAATATAGATTTAGTCAAGTTGTTGTGTAAGCAAATGGACACAAAGTTGGGTAGGAAAAATGGAACATCTGAAAAACTAATAACTTATGTAAAAGATAGGCCTGGACATGATTTACGATATGCTATTGATGCTACGAAGATTAATAAAGAATTGGGTTGGGAGCCTTCAGTAACTTTTGAACAAGGACTGGAGAGAACTATTGAATGGTATCTCAAAAATGAAGAATGGTTAAATAGTGTTACCTCAGGGTCTTATAAAGAATATTATCAAAAAATGTATAATTAATGTAGATATTACCTTGCTATTATTACTGTAGAAGGTAAAGAAAAAATCATAAGATGAAGGGAATAATACTTGCAGGGGGTTCTGGTACACGTTTACATCCGTTGACGTTATCAGTAAGTAAGCAATTAATGCCTATTTACGATAAGCCAATGATTTACTATCCGTTGTCAACTTTGATGTATGCAGGTATTCAGGAAATATTAATTATATCAACTCCTAAAGACTTGCCATTATTTCGTGATTTGTTGGGCGATGGAAAAAAGTATGGATGTAAGTTTTCGTATGCCGTGCAAGAAGCGCCAAATGGTTTGGCAGAGGCCTTTATTATAGGAGCTGACTTTATTGGTAAAGATAAAGTGGCTTTAGTTTTAGGGGATAATATTTTTTATGGATCTGGTCTTGCAAAATTATTACAATCTAATAATGACCCAGATGGAGGAATTATATATGCATATCGAGTACACGACCCAGAACGCTATGGAGTGGTTGAGTTTAATCAAGATGGAAAAGCTATAAGTATAGAAGAAAAACCAGTTGAACCGAAATCTAATTATGCTGTACCTGGGATTTATTTTTATGACAATGATGTAATTGAAATAGCTAAAACAATTCCTCCAAGTCCTAGAGGTGAGTTAGAAATTACGGATGTAAATAGGGAATATCTTGAAAGAGGTAAATTAAGTGTAAGCATTTTAGATAGAGGGACAGCTTGGTTAGATACTGGTACATTTCAATCTTTAATGCAGGCTTCTCAGTTTGTTGAGGTTATTGAAGAGCGACAAGGTCTTAAGATAGGTGCAATAGAAGCTGCAGCTTATGAAATGGGTTTTATTACTAAAGCTGAATTCAAAGCATTAGCAGAACGGCTAATGAAAAGCGGGTATGGAAAGAATTTATTGGGTATTTTAAACAAACATCAATGATTGTAAAAGAAACGAAACTTAGCGGTTGTTTTGTTATGGAGCCTACAGTTTTTGAAGATGAACGGGGATATTTTCTAGAGTCGTTTAACACACTTCGTTTTAATGATGCTATTGGTGGAAATATTAATTTTGTACAAGACAATCAATCGTATTCTTCAAAGGGAGTTATTCGAGCTTTACATTATCAAATTGGTGACCATGCACAAGCAAAACTAGTTCGAGTTTTAAGTGGAAAAGTGCTGGACATTGCTGTAGACTTACGAAAAAATTCTCCAACTTATAAAGAGCATGTTGCATTTGAATTAAGCGCCGATAATAAAAAACAACTTTTTATACCAAAAGGTTTTGCTCATGGTTTTGTAGTCTTAAGCGACACAGCCGAATTCTTCTATAAATGTGATAATTACTATAACAAAGAATCTGAAGGAGGAATAATATTTAATGATCCAACATTGAACATCGATTGGAAAGTACCTCATCAAGAACTTATTGTTTCTGAAAAAGATTGGGAATTACCAACTTTAGACCAAGCTAGGTTATGAAGAATGTATTAATTACAGGAGGTAAAGGTCAATTGGCGAGTTGCATAAAAGACAATATCAATAATGTTAAAAATCATAACTTTCATTTTATTGATATTGAAGATTTAGATATCACCAACGAAAATGGAGTCGATGTTTTTTTTGAATTAACCAAACCCGAATGGTGCATAAATTGTGCTGCATATACAGCTGTGGATAAGGCTGAAGGAGAAGTTATAAACGCAACCAATGTAAATACAATTGGAGCGAAATATTTGGCTCGTGCGTCTCGAAAAATGGGAACTAAGTTTATTCAAATCTCAACAGACTTTGTTTTTGATGGTTTAAAAGGGACAATTTGTACTGAAGAAGATGAGCCAAAACCAATTAGTGTTTATGGCGAAACAAAGTTAAAAGGCGAAAAAGAAGTAGTTAATGAAGTTGATGAGCATTTTATTCTTAGAACTTCTTGGTTGTATTCCGAATATGGGAATAATTTTTTAAAGACTTTGTTGAGATTAGGTATGGACCGAGAAATCCTCAATGTTGTCGGGGATCAAATTGGCACACCAACTTATGCTGGTGATTTGGCTCAATTAATTGTGAAATTAATTCGTGAAAATAGGTCAGAATACGGTTTGTATCATTATAGTAATGAAGGGGTTGCCAGTTGGTATGATTTTGCAGTTGCTATTATAAGCGAAAGCCATACCGATTGCAAAGTGGTACCGATAAGAACGGAGGCCTATCCTACACCAGCGAAGAGGCCGCCATATAGTGTTATGGATAAATCAAAAATTAAAGATACGTTAGACATAGAAATTCCGTATTGGAGAGATAGTTTAAAAAAATGTTTAGGCAATCTAAAAAATAACGATTAGTATTTATGTGTGGAATTGCAGGTATTTTTGGCAAAGATTCAGTAAATCGACTTAAAGATAGAATCATTAAAATGAACGATTCCATTGTTCATCGAGGTCCTGACTCAGGGGCATTTTATACTTTTAAGGATAATTTGGCTTTAGGCCATAGACGGTTAAGTATTATTGATTTGCGAGAAATTGCAAATCAACCAATGCACTCCAACAATAAGGAGTGGCATATTGTTTTTAATGGGGAAATTTACAATTTTCAGGAAATTTCAAAACAGCTGAATTATGATTTTAATAGCGATTCGGATACTGAAGTAATTCTCGCAGCAGTTCAGCAAAAAGGTATTGATTGGTTTTTGAATCAGGCTAACGGAATGTTTGCTATTGCCTTGTTTAATTCAACTACAAAAGAATTAATACTTGCGAGAGACCGAATGGGTATTAAACCACTATATTATTTTAATGACGGGGAACAACTTGTCTTTTCTTCAGAAATAAAGGCAATTTTAGCAAGTGGTTTAGTTCCAGCGGGTTTCAACGAAGCTGCGGTTGATGAATACCTAGCAAACAGATATGTAAGGGCACCTTACTCTTTTTTTAAAGGTATCTACCAAGTGCTTCCTGGCAGTTATTTAAAAATTGACGAAGATTTTTATTTAGGAGAACATAACTATTGGAGTCTGCCAACATCATTTAATAAAGTTACTGGATATTCGGAGAATGAAATTGAAGCAAAGTTTGAGAATGAGCTTAAAAAAGCAATTGAATATCGATTAATAGCAGATGTTCCGCTAGGAACGTATTTAAGTGGGGGTGTAGATTCAAGTCTTATTACGGCGATAACTGCCGAAGCCAAGAAAGACAAAGTAAACACTTATACGATAGGATTTCCTGAGCTTAATGAGTTTGAATACGCAAGAGTAATTGCAGATAAATATAACACCAAGCATCATGAAATTATCATGAATAAGGAGGATTATATTCAAAACTGGGAACGACTTATATCATACAAAGATTCACCTTTAGGAGTGCCAAATGAAATTCCATTAGCAATAATGTCATCCAAGTTAAAAGAAAAAATTACTGTAGTACTTTCAGGTGAGGGTGCAGATGAATTAATGGGAGGTTATGGACGAATTTTTAGAGCTCCCTATGATTATGAAAATAGTAGTTCTGATAAGAGCTTCTACGATTATTTGATAGACAAATATGAGTATGTATCTAGGGAAATGAGAGATGCTTTGATTGTAACCCCAAAAATATATAGAAAAGAGTTCGATGATAAGCTAAATACTCTATTTGATAAGGGTAGTAATGAAGAGAATGTTTTTCGTTTCTTTCACACTTATCATGTTAAAGGTCTATTGCAACGCGTTGACATGACAACAATGCAAACTTCGGTGGAAGCGCGGGTACCTTTTTTAGATCACAATCTTATAGAGTTTAGTTATAATGAGATACCATATGATTTAAAATTGAAATGGGTAGATGAAAAATCTGAAAATGAAGCAAGACATAAAAGCGCTAGTGAATACAGTGAGACCTTAGATATACCAAAGTATTTACTTCGAAAAGTATCGTACAATTACTTACCAAAGGAGATTATAGAACGCAAAAAAGTAGGCTTTCCGGTCCCTTTAACCGAGTGGTTCGAGAATTTAGAAGAAATGGCACGTAACTTATTGACTGAGTGTTCATGGTTAAAACAAGGCGTGTTGGAACAATTAATAGAAAAAAGTAAAACGGAATCAAGAGCAGGTCAAGTACTATGGATGTTTCTTAATATTGAATTATTTAAGAAGCAATATTTTAATAAGGATTGGCAATGGTAAATAAAAATATATAAAATGTATAAAAGAGGAGATGAAAAGTCCGTAATTGGGTATACTTCGGGTGTATATGATTTATTTCATATTGGTCATTTAAATTTAATAAAGAATGCTAAAGGACTTTGCGATAAGCTTATTGTAGGGGTAACAAGTGATGAACTGGTTTCTTATAAAAACAAAAAAGCAGTTATACCACATTTAGAGCGTATGGAAATAGTACGCAATATTCGACAGGTAGATTCAGTAGTGCCTCAAAATGACATGGACAAGTTTAAAATGTGGCAGCGATTGAAGTTTGATATAATGTTTGTTGGTGATGATTGGTTTGAAACTGATAAATGGCAAGAGCTGGATGAAAAATTTAAAGAAGTAGGTGTTAAGATTATCTATTTTCCATATACTAAAGGAACATCTTCTACTTTAATAAATGAGACTTTAAAGAGGTTAAGAGAATAATTGAAAGCCAAATTAACACTACATGAAAATTAAAAATCTTATAGTATTTGGCACTAGGCCAGAAGCCATTAAAATGGCGCCATTGGTTAAAGAATTTAACAAGAATTCTGATATTTTTGAAACTAAAGTATGCATTACCGCTCAGCATAGAGAAATGTTGGATCAAGTACTGGAATTTTTTGAAATTTCACCACATTTTGATATGGATTTAATGAAGCAAAACCAAAACTTGTATTCATTAACCTCTGATATTATTATCGGTTTAAAACCTATTTTAGAAGATTTTAGACCTCATTATGTTTTTGTTCATGGAGATACCACAACTACAATGGCAGCCGGGATTGCAGCATTCTATTCTGGTTCGAAAGTGTGTCATATAGAAGCAGGGCTAAGAACATTTAACAATAGATCTCCATTTCCTGAAGAAATGAATAGATCAATAACCGGTCGAATAGCTGATTTTCATTTTGCACCAACAGATACAGCTAAAGAAAATCTTTTGAATGAAAATATTGCTTCTAATACTATTGAAGTAACAGGAAATACAGTAATTGATGCTTTAGAGTTAAGTGTTAAAAGAGTTACAGAATCAAGCTACACCGACAAAGAAATAGAGGAATTAAATAAATTATGGAATCCATCAAAGAAATTGCTTCTTGTTACAGGGCACCGTAGGGAGAATCATGGTCAAGGTTTTATAAATATTTGCAATGCACTTGCGCAATTGGCAAAAGAGAACGATAATGTTCAAATTATATATCCAGTTCATTTAAATCCTAATGTTCAAAAACCAGTTTACCAAATATTAGATGGTATTGACAGTATTAGCCTTATCAATCCTTTGTCATATCCAGGATTTGTATGGCTAATGAATAGGGCATATTTAATTATTACAGATAGTGGGGGTGTTCAGGAAGAAGCACCTAGTTTAGGGAAGCCAGTACTGGTAATGCGTGATACTACGGAAAGACCAGAGGCAGTAGATGCAGGTACTGTAATTTTAACCGGAACTAATACTGAGGTAATAGTGGATGAGGCCAATAAATTGATAAATAATGATAATGCTTACCAGCAAATGAGCCAAAGGCATAATCCATATGGTGATGGAAAAGCATGTTATCGTATTATAGAGTTTCTTAAAAATCAAATTTAATTTTGAAGAATAATATTGATAGACACTAGCGGCAAATACCAAAGGCTCTTCAAGAACCAACTATTTAAAAATTTTGTATCGCTTTTCTCTTTACAAGGTGTAAACTTGTTTTTGCCTTTTCTTACCCTTCCATATTTAGGTAGAGTTCTTGGTGCTGAAAAGTACGGAGTGGTACTTATGGTCTATGCAGTTATGCAATATCTCTTTGTTTTGTGCGATTATGGGTTTAACTTATCAGCAACTAAAGACATTTCAATTTTTCGGGATGATAAACAAAAGATTAATAGGATTTTTAGTAATATATATTCTATAAAACTAGTATTGGCAATACTTGCTTTTATCGTGCTATACGTTTGTTTATTGACCATTTCAGAATTAGGAGAACATAAATTACCATATTTGTTGGGGTTTGGGATAGTAATTGGGCAAGTTTTAAATCCAATTTGGTTGTTTCAAGGCATGGAAAATATGAAATACATGACTCGTGTTAATGTAATTGCGAAGGGTCTATTTACAGCCTTGATATTTGTTTTTATTACGGTAGAAGCAGATTATTATAAAGTACCTATGTTATATTCCATAGGTTTTATTATTGGTGGAATATTTTCAATGTATTATGCTTTTAAGCATTTTAGAATAAAATGGGTTAAGCCAGATTTACCAGAAGTCAAAAGACTTATTTCGAATAGTACCCAATACTTTTTTTCACGTTCAGCTGCCGCATTATACACTTCTAGTAATACATTTGTCGCGGGTATTGCTTTGGGCAACTATTTTGCTGGAATATTTGGTGCTGCGGAAAAGTTATTTATGGCTATGGTGGCAGTATATGCTCCATTGGGTGATGCATTATATCCCTATATGGCAAAAAATAGAAACTTAAAACTTTTTAAAAAAATACTGTTTTATGTTATTGTGGCAAACACAATTATTGTTGCATTGGCATATATATTTAGTGACTTTTTAGTGGCTTTGGTATTTGGTCCCGATTTTGAATTAAGTGCAAATGTGTTGCGATTATTTTGTTTTTTAGCTTTAATTTTTGTGCCTACAGTTATGATTGGCTACCCCTATTTAGGAGCACTAGGTAAGGAAAAATATGCTAATTACAGCGTTGTTTTTGCTTCACTTTTACATGTGTTATTGTTAATAGTTTTCTTTAAATATTTAACGATGAATAGAATTGTTTTTTTATTGATAATTACGCAAACGATAGTTTTTTCAATACGTCTATTAGGTTCAATTAAATTGAGAAAAGAGATTAAACAAGAGAAAGGTCAGATTTAGTTATTTTCGTGTTATAACGAAAGGTGTTGAAAATTTGCAATGAAAAGATTCCTGTTTTTTTTGATTGAAAAGATATTCTTTTCTATTATTTGTGCTATTGTTCCTGTACGCAAAAATCTGATATTGTTTGGTTCAGGATTTAATAAATTTAGTGATAACCCCAAGTTTCTATTCTTTCATTTTCAAAAAAAACACTTGTATACCTCAATATGGATTTCTTCTAATCGGTCCGAAGTTAAAGAAATGAGAAAATGCGGGTTTAAGTGTGTTTACAAATGGAGTTTTCAGGCTTTATGGGTTGTAGTTAGAGCATCTAAATGGATTATCTCTCATAAAGGAGCAGATGTATTTCCATTTACACCTAAACGAACTGTTATTATTAATCTTTGGCATGGAACTCCTATCAAAAAAATTGGATACGATTCCTTAAAAGAGCGCGAATGGATTGATAATATATTGAAGTCTGGCAGAAAGTTGCCATACGAAAGGTGGAATTATTTTATTACAGCTTCAGAGAACGCAAATTTTATATTCAAGGGAGCAATGCATTTAAACGATTCAAAGCTCAAAGCACTAGGACAACCTAGAAATCAATTTATTTATGATACTTATGCTGATAAAGAACTAACTGATAAGTTAAAAAATAGAGCACACTTTTTAAAGAATTTTGAAGACAGGAAGTTAATCTTATATACGCCTACATTTCGAAATAATATGCAAAGCACAAATCATATTAAGGATTCGCTGGTGAGTTTAAATAGTATGTTTCAAGAAAAACAAGAACATATTTTGTTGTTCAAACCACATCCGTTAGATAAAGCAATCTTTGATTCAGGATTTTTTGAGCAGTTGCAAAACGTTATTAATGTGTCCTCGGAAGATACTCAAGAGTTACTTTGTATAAGTGACGTTTTAATAACTGATTATTCATCTATTTTATTCGATTTTATGATAACTAAGAAACCTATAATTGCATATGTTTTTGACTATTCGGCATATGTCAAAGCATCAGGCGGCTTATATTTTTCGTTCGATGAAATAGGGATTACTATTGCACATAACAAAGATGAATTAATAGGGTATTTACTAAATATAGATTCGTTGACTAATACGTATAATTCTAATGGTTTTAATACACCTAATAGTAGCGAGAAAATTTCATCGTTTATAGCAGGTCTCGATTAGAATTTTTAAAGTAGTTGGCGCTTACCTAAGTTTTTATGAGAACTAAAAAACAGTACCTTTGAAAGTGGGCTTAGATATTCAGAAATTATAATGATATACCTTCGGAAAATAAACTTTAAAATAAACATTCTTTCTTTTCTAATTCTAATCTGCTGCATAGTTTTTTTTGGTTGTAAAATGGACAGTGACAAACAACTAGCATATCAGAAGAATATTTTAAGTAAAGGAATAACTATTGAATATTTACTTAGCGAATACAATAAAGAAAAAGATCTTTATGTAGACGTAAAAAAAGAAATTGAAATAAACCCAGAACGCAGTGCTTTGGTACTTATCGACGTTTGGGAAGATAGTTTTTTAGACAGTATTACTATTAAAAATATTAATCCAATTGTTGAAGAGCTGTCTGATTTAGGGATGAAAATAGTGTATGCTCCATCACATTTGCCACAAAACAAAAATCTGAATATTTTGGAAGAAGGGGTGTTTTTTTACAACCAAGATATGATTGATCAATTTGTTTTAAAAAATAAAATTGAAAACTTGTTTTATGTTGGTGCGGATAATTTTTATTGTCTTTTAGATAAACCAAACGGTATTTATTCTTTTTTATCAAGAAATGAAAGTGTTAAAGCATTTGTTGTTGATAAAGGTTCTTTTTCTTTTACCAAAGAAATGAAAGCAGTAGCCGCAGAATTACTGAAAAAAAATGGAGTTGGTTATGTTCATTCATATGAGCAAGGGCCCGAACTGGTATTTCCTAGAAAAACAGTAACAGGATTAACTGCAAAAACCGAGGATAAAATTAATAAGGGAAGCAACATTATTGTAATGTTTAAAAATGGAAAAGAACAAACAGCAATAGAAAATTTTGAAAATTCATTAGATAAAAGTAAAGTGTTTTATGCGGTTGTCGAAAAAGATAAAATGTTTATTGATGAAAAAGAAGTATCACCAAGTGGCTTCATTAAACTAATTCATGACAATAAAATTAGGAATATTTATTATGGTGGTTACTATCTGAATAATGAAATACTATGGAGTGATTTTGGGTTAATTGCACTTTACATTAAAATGCGTTATGCGAAAGTGAATGCGTGGTTGCAATTAAATGTAATTAACGACCTTACCTTTATTACGCCTTGTGAAAATTTGGATCCTAATCTTGAAAAGGCGACTATAATTAATCATTTTCGAATATTAGACAATGTTATGAGTACGACACTTTTAAATGGAATTGAGAGAATTAGTAATCCTGATTCTCAAGAAATTAGTTCAGCTACAAATTAAAGTCTTTTGAGAAAAATTAGAATATTTAATGTTTTACATCCGGCCATTTTCTTTTTGGTTGCATTCGTATTTTTCTTGTGCTTATATCCCTTTGCTTTAGAATATTACTTTCCTTTTTTTGAAACCACTTTTAAAACAAAGGCTCTTCTAATTACCTATTTGTTGGTTTTTATAATTGCAGCACATTTGGTTCCTCATTATTTATTGGTTAAGACATTTCCTAAACTAAAGGATGTAGTGCCATTAGTTAGAATGGATTTAAAACATTGGAAAAGGGCTTTTTATCTTTTTTTTCTATCTGGGGTTGGATTGTATCTTTTTGTTTATCTATTTATGATGGGTACCATACCCATTTTTTTGGATAATGTAGAAAGTGCACGTATAGGTGCTAAAGCAGGGTTAGGCAAGTATATTTTAATTGCAAATGCGCTTATAAGTGTTAGTTTAGTTTACCGTTTTGCTATTGAGAAATTTGTACTAAATAAAATTAAGTTAGTTTCGGTACTATATTTAATTATTGGTGTTTTTCTAGTAATGGGCATTGGGTTTCGTGGTCCTGCTGCGTATTTAGTTGTCACTTGTTTTTTGGCATATTCTATTTTTACCAAAAAGTATTTAGAAAAGCAAGGAATTTCGTATCGATACATAATATGGGGAGTGTTGTTCATTATGTTTTTATCCCTTGTTGGTTATTACCGCCATACAGGTGAGTTTTCAATTATGGCAATAGGATCTACAGCGTGGACAACAGCTGTAAATGTAAGTAACCTAGAAGCAATAGTATTTAATACTGATACGTATAATGACTTGTATTATGGGTATACGGTTTTAAGTGATTTAGGAGTAGCATTAGGGCTACATGACAATGGCTTTACAGGAGTAATTTTAAAGACAAAATACGATATGGCCTTTGAAGGTGAAGGAATGACTATAACTTCGCCAGGTGAGGCTTACATGAATTTAGGCTGGATAGGTATAATTTTGCACGCTTCTTTTTTAGGCGCAGTAGCAGGTTTTTTCTATGAATTAATTATTCGAAGTGGAAAAATAAGTTGGTTTGTAATACTAATATTATTTAGTTTAAATTTCTCGCGTTTGGCCGTTGGTGGTATCGTGGCACCCGGTTTGTTTTTCCTATTACCACAATTAATTATTTGTGCAGCATTTATTTTTGTTGCTAAATTGAAAATTTGAATATGAAAGTATTATTCCAGTCCAGAAGTAATTTATATTCTGCCCCAGGTGGCGACACAACACAAATAGAAAAAACTAAAGAATATTTAGCGAAACAGGGTGTTGAGGTTGATATAAGTATCGAATTAGAACCAGACTTAACAGGGTACGACCTAGTGCATCTTTTTAATTTAATGGACCCACAGGAACTTTATATGCAAATAAAGCATGCAAAAAAACATAATAAAAAGGTAGCATTATCCACTATTTACGGGTTGTATACAGAATTTGAAAGAAAGGCAAGAGGTGGTTTTGCTCAAAAGGTTGCTAATGTACTTTCTCCATACACTATTAATTATATAAAAACATTCCTAAGACATCTAAAAGATGGCCGCATGAATAAGGGAGTTTATTATATGCTTTTTCGTGGGTATTATCGTTTAGCAAAAAAGGTTACCGAAGATGTCGATGTTTTTCTACCCAATTCTTTGTCAGAAATGAAGAGGGTGGCAAGCGAATATAAATTAGAAAATTATAATTATGTAGTAGTGCCAAATGCGGTCGACACCAAACTTTTTAATCCTGATACAGTTACCGATGATAGTATTGAAGAGGATATGCTAAAATATAAAGATTGTATTCTTTCAGTTGCTAGAATTGAAGGAAGGAAATCTACACTTAACCTAATAAAAGCCGTGGGTGATAAATACCCATTGGTATTAATTGGAAATGAAACTAAAAACGACCCTGCTTTTACCAATGCAGTGCATGAGACTGCAGGAGATAACGTTTATTTTACTGGACCTATACCACACGATAAATTACCTATTTATTATAAATTGGCCAAGGTACATGCGCTAATTTCCTGGATGGAAACCCCTGGGTTATCTTCATTAGAGGCAGCCGCAATGGAAACAAATATTGTAATTACCGAGAAAGGTGATACAAGAGACTATTTTGAAGATTACGCTTATTATTGTGAGCCAGATGACGTAGAGTCCATAAGAAGCGCAATTGATACGGCATATTCAAAACCCTTCAATCATAAGTTAAAAGACAAAATTGTTAAAGAATACGTGTGGGAGGAAACAGCGAAAAAGACTTTAGAAGGATACAAATTGATTATATAAGTTATATTATTCAACGATATCTAGCAAATAAGGTAAACGTCGCTCTACTACGCCTAATATTACTACGTCGGGGTTGGTTTTGTTAACCCAATACATATCCACCTGACTTCTGGCGACATAAATGACTTTCGCGTAATGAAGGGATAAAAACTGTATTAAGGCAGAGCCGTAGGAGTCTCTAAAAACCAAAGCAGTTTTATTATTTCCACAATTATCATTTATAGTAACAAAGCCATTTTTGTATATTCCTCCTGGATATATAAAATGAAAGTTTTTATTGTCGTTTTTTAGTTCATATAAAGGTTTTACATCATAGTGGCTGGATATGCTATCGATACCCATTAGTTTAGTTAAATCTCCCTTTCTTATGGGTGTAGTGCTAACTTCAAATTCTTCTAATGGAAACGGCTTTAGACCAAGTTGATCAAAAGTTTGTTTGCAAAAAGCATGGTATCCCTCATATGCTCCGTTTGCATTCCAATGGGTGTCAAATTTGTAATATAATTGCTTTTTATTTTTGTTGTTTAATAAGTCCTTTCGAACATCAAACATGGGTAATTTTGCCTTTTCGAAATAAGAAACTGTTTGATCAGCTAACGATGTTTTATTAGCTAACTGCAATTTCATTGTATATGGGAGTAAATCGTTATAAATAGTGTGTTTGTTGGGCCAAGACCCAAATACATATTCAATGTTTTTATGAGCTAATTCATTTTTAATTCGCTTATGCTTTTGTAGTGCATTATTTAACTCTTTTTCACTAGCTAAGTTGGTATTAGAATAACTAGAATATATTCCTCCACTTTTTTCTTCATATTCATTAAAAAAGATATATCCGTCTTTGCCAAACTGAGCTAATTCTGGTTTCGGAGAATCTTTAAAAAACTTTATTTTAAATTTACTAGACCAACTAATTAAAAGAGGACGCAATCCAAAATTATCATTATAGTATGCCTCAAATGCTTTTGGATAACTTTCTTTGAAATTCCACTCCGGTTTTTTTGCTAGTTTTCTTTTTTCGTTGCTTGTTTCAGCTGTGGAGTCTAATAATTTTGCACATTGGGGAGCAAGAATTATTAATATGAAAAATAGAGTATATGCATTGGGAGATAATCGATTTAGGCTAAAATTATTCAAGGTTGCCGAGAGAAGGAAGGCTAAAGCAAAAACAAAAGAAATTAGATAAGCGACAAAATTATGTACAAGTGGTTTATCATTAGTTAAATTTAAAATGGCGGCTTTCGCATTAAATTTTGAAATAAAGAAAGGGTCATAACTATTAGATATAGTTTTGGTTATAAACTTTCCATTTTCTTCTCCAATACAAATATTTTTATTGAAGTCTTTTGAAATGTCGTAAGTCAATGAATCAAATTCATTAGCTAAAATAAATGATGTTATTTCAATAGGTTTTTGTTTTCTGTTTTTGCCAATATCTAATCTAAGTTTGTTAATGGAGGTGTCCAATGGAATTTTAAAACGAATTGTTTGAAGAATAGAATCACCTTTTACCTCACTAATTACACTTTGCTCTTCGTTAAAAACTTTTGCTTTTTCATTTAAATAAAAAACTTGAAAAGTGTCATCTGCTAAAACTTTGGCATTCACTTGTATTGCTAATTCTTCCGGTTTTGACTTAAGAGTTCCTATAAGAACCTTAATGGTAAAAAACACCAGAATTGCTAATAGTAAAGGCAAGCTATATCGTTTAATCATATCAGAATCTAAAATAAATGAATGGATTATAAGTAGTTTGGGCTAGTTCCATAAGTGCAAATAAAAATAACATAATATAAACACCACGCTCTATAGCTAATGCCCCAAATTTATTAGGCAAAATAATCTTTAATTTTTCAACCAACAGTGCTCTAAGCGGCGTGGCAAATAATATTCCAAGTGAAATAATAGTAAGAACATAAGTATTTAAAAATAAATACGGATAGGTATAAACACTATCTTTAAAGGCGAACATACGAGAAATATAATCAACTGCATATCCTAAGTCTTCGGCTCTAAATATTACCCAGCCTATGATAACAACTAGCAATAAGTATATTCTTTTAAGGATATTAAATTTTGAAGATAGTGTAAAGGGTTCAATTCTTTCTAATATAAGAAAAAACCCATGAAACAATCCCCAAATTATAAAATTCCAACTAGCACCATGCCATAAGCCAGTTAAAAGGAAAACGATAAATAAATTTACATAAGTGCGGTATTTTCCTTTTTTATTCCCACCTAATGGAATATAGAGATAATCTCTAAACCAAGAAGAAAGGGAAATATGCCATCTGCGCCAAAATTCTTTTATTGATTTGGAAATATATGGATGTTCAAAATTTTCTTTAAAATTGAACCCAAACATTTTACCTAAGCCTATAGCCATATCTGAGTATCCAGAGAAATCGTAATAAATTTGTAAAGAATAGCATATAGCGCCAATCCATGTCATTGATGTAGATAAATCACCTACAGGTACCCCAAAAATTTTATCAGCAATAAAGCCAACATTGTTAGCTATGATTACCTTTTTAGCAAAACCAATTAAAAACCTACTAATTCCCGATTTAAAAAGCGATGAGGTCACTTTCCGGCTTTCTATTTCTTTAGAAATATCAATATATCGAACAATAGGTCCAGCGATTAGCTGTGGAAAAAGTGCAATATACATTCCGAGATTAATAATACTTCGTTGACCTTCAACGGATCCTCTATGTACATCAATTAAATAAGATATGCTTTGAAAAGTAAAGAATGAAATACCAATGGGTAAAGTTACATTCGAAGTGTCGAAATTTAATTTTAGCTCTAAAAATTGAAGGTTTTCAAAAATGAAATGAATGTATTTATAATATACTAAAACCATAAGGTTTAGGGTGACTCCTATGATTAGAAAAGCGTTAGACCTTCGAGTTTTTAGTTTTTTGTTGCTTATATCTATTAATAGGCCTGCAATGTAATTTACTCCAATAGAGCTCATCATTAATAGTACAAGAATGCCTTCACCCCACGCGTAAAAGAACAAACTAGCTATCAACAAGAAAAGGTTACGAAGCTTTTTGTCTAATAAAAAATAGATGCCAAGTACAAAAGGTAGATATAGAAAAATGAAAACGGTAGAGCTAAAAACCATTGTTTATTAATGGGTTATAATTATAATGTTGAAATATTTATGAATTCAAAGAGCACAAGTTTAATTAGAAAACTCATTTGAATTGGTTTTCAATGTATGTTTTAAAAACAGATATGATGTAAAAAATGAATAGAACACCAAACCCCATTGCCGTATTAGAAATGATTCAGTCATGCCAAATATTAGTAAGATTATAAAATAGAATATTAGTAAAGGATCTTTATTTTTTATTCCCATATAAAGAATACATCCATAAATAGAAATTAAGAGTAAAAATCCAATAATCCCTAAATTCATAATTGTCTGTAGAAATTGATTGTGAGAATTATATTCGTTAATAAATTGAATTGAATTGGCACTTAGTTCAGACTTATAACAGTCTTTTAAAAGCATAGTAGATTTATCTACTCCAAATCCAAAAAATCCAGCACTTTTTATATTTTCCAGACTGCATTGCCAAGAAAGTAATCTACTGCTAATGCCGTTAGAGTAATTAGTTTCATCAACAAAGTCTTGATTGACTAATTCCTTAAATTTTTGTGCTACAATGGGTCTAGTAAATATATAGCCCATTAAAAGGCTAAATAAAACAATAAAACCGACAAGGAATTTTATATTGCCTTGTTTTTTGAAATAAATCAAAACAAAATATATTGTGATTAAAATACTAATAATTATACCGGTACGATTGAATAAAATTGCAAGGATAAAAAAGAAAAAAGGAATTAAAATGTAGTGTTGCAATTTGGCTATATTTGTTTGCAATATTTCATTGTATAATATAGCGAGTGAAAAGCAAATAAAGATGCTTAGGTAGTTTATTTGAAGATCAATAATCTCGGTTGGATTATGAAAATAGAATATATAGCCTTTGCTTTTAATGTAAGTATAAATAAGTGATATAAGACTGGCAATAGCAATACTATATACAAATACTATAAGAGTTGATTTTTTAAAGTTAACAAAAAATAGAATAACCGGTATTAAAATTAGAGGAATGTTTTTTGTGATATTAATATAAGATTCAGTTTGATCAATAAATACAACATTAAAACAAATAAGTAGGTAATAGAGTATTAATAACCACGAAAAAGAAAGTTTAAAATTCTTTTTTTTTGCTGAACACAAAACAGTAATAACGAATAAGGCTATTGCGTAAGAGTTGATGTTATAAAGTCGTGCAAAAGGAATGGTGATAACTAGAAATAATAAAGAAACATTTTTTAGCCTTTCTAGCCACATAGCTGAATAATTTGCGTGTGAAATTAAAGAATTATTATAAATACTGGTAGTCTACCAGTATGAATCGACCTAATATTATGTGACTGCTAAGATATATATAACCTTTCCCTCTAGTGAGTTTAAGTTTTATGTGGTCGCAATAAAAAACATATAAATTGAAAATTGCAATAATAGGAACCGTAGGAATACCAGCTAAGTACGGTGGATTTGAGACTTTGGCTGAGTATTTAGTAAAAGAACTCAATGAGAATTGCGATTTTACGGTTTATTGTAGTGCATCACAATATGCTAATGAGAAAAAGAATACATACTTAGGAGCAAAACTCAAATACCTGCCTCTTAGCGCGAATGGAAGTTCAAGTATCCTTTATGATGTATGGTCAATAATACATTCTTTTTTTTATGCGGATATTCTGCTGATTTTAGGAGTTAGCGGAGCCTTTATGATACCTTTCGTTCGTTTTTTTTCTAAGAAGAAAATTATCACAAATATTGATGGACTTGAATGGAAACGAGATAAATGGAATGGTTTTGCGAAAAAGTATTTAAAATATCAAGAGAAAATAGCAGTACGCTCAAGTCATTTTACTGTGGTAGATAATCAGGGTATTGCCGACCATGTAAAGAACGCCTATGGTAAAGACTCAGTTTTAATAGCATATGGTGCCGATCATGTCTTCCATGAGCAAGTTAATGAAGCCTCGAGAGAAGCTCTAAAAATTCCTAGAAAATATGCTTTTAAAGTTTGCCGAATAGAGCCCGAGAACAACATTCATATAATATTAGAGGCATTTAGTAAGTCTGATGTAAACATAGTTATTGTTGGTAATTGGGGAAATAGCGATTATGGTAAAAAATTAAAAAATGAATATAATTCATTTCATAATATATTTTTGTTGGACCCAATTTATGACCAGCAAAAGTTAAATGAATTACGTAGTAATTGCCACTTATATATACATGGTCATAGTGCCGGTGGAACAAACCCTTCATTAGTAGAGGCGATGTTTCTTGGGTTGCCAATTATTGCTTTTGACGTCAACTATAATCGTTTTACAACCGATAATCGGGCTTTGTATTTTAAAGATGTTGAAGAAATGATTGTAATGCTTAGAAGTGTAGAAAAAAATGAGACTCAGTTATTAGAGATTGCTAAAGAAATGAAAAGCGTGGCTTCTGAGCGATATACTTGGAAAATAATAAGCCAAAAATATAGTGCACTTTTCAGCGCAAAGGCGGTTTAATTTATATAAAGTAAAATAGGCATGTTTTAATTTCCTAACGAATTAATTCTAAATTCAAATAATAGTTAGAATTAGTTTTCTATGGGGTTAAAAGATTGAAATTGAATCGCTTTTCCATAACTTTGGTGTATCTTGAATTTTCTGTCAGAATATTCATAATAAATAGTTATATAAAGTGTTTTTTCTAGAAACAGCCATTTTAATATCATTAGGCGCTTTTATGCTGACCTACTTAACTATACCAAAGATTATAAATGTAGTTGAGTTTAGAAGGCTTACTGATGACCCAAATGGCCGTAGTTCACACGCAAAAAGAACTCCAACATTAGGAGGCGTTTCTTTTTATTATACCTTAATTTTTGCACTTTTTTTTATTAAAGACCGCGATGTTTTTGATGAAGCTATGTATATTATTCCCGGTCTTACTATTTTATTTATTGTTGGTCTTAAAGATGATTTGGTGGTAATATCACCTGGTGCAAAACTAGTTGCTCAAGTATTTGCCGTTGCTTTTATCTTAGTAAATCCAGGTTTTGTTATTGGTTCTTTAAATGGTTTTTTAAATATTAATGAAATACCTTATTACCTGTACTTATTTATAGCTGGGTTTATGATGTTGACCATCATTAATTCATACAACTTAATAGATGGTATAGACGGTTTAGCTTCGGTTGTAGGAATGGTAATTATGGTTATCTATACTACAATTTTTTATTTAAGCGAGGAATATTTCTTTGCGTTATTAGCAATAACCATGAATGCAAGTTTAATGGCATTTTTAGGGTTTAACTTGTCTTCAGATAAAAAAATATTTATGGGAGATACTGGGTCTTTAATGGTAGGCTTTGTAATAAGTATTCTTACTTTAAAATTTTTGGCTTTAAAACCTCAAGATTATACGGAGATTCCATTTTTATTAGAAAATGCTCCCTTAATAGCTATAAGTATTTTAATAGTGCCACTTTTTGACACGGCCAGAGTATTTGCTATTCGTATTGCAAATAAAAGAGCGCCATTTTCACCAGATCGCAATCATACGCATCATGTGTTAATAGATTATTGGGGGTTAAGTCATAAACAAGCTAGTTTTATCATAGGATGTTTTAATTTGATGTTCGTAATGCTATTTATTGTGCTAGGAAGCACTGCGAAAAACTTCGGATTAGCAATTATGTTGGTGTCCGTGGTGATTTTATTGGGTTACATCTTTTTTAAGTATAACTATAATTTTACTACTATGAAGCAGAAGATATTGCTTAGAAGAAGAGTAGATAAGATAAAAAACAAGACAAAAAGTGGTGATTCGGGTAAGAATGGTCAAGTGCGAGCTAAGAAAAGAGATAATGTAGATTCTTATGAGGATAAGGCGGAATCGGAAAATGAAAGAACTTATTAAGCTCGTTTGCTTACATGTTGCCCAATATCTATGTTTTTAAACCATAATTTTTTGTAGGATTTTATTTCGAACATACATTTGCTACCCCAACATAATAAGAAACCATTATAGCTTAATTACACTATGAAAAAAGTTTTGATTACTGGCGCAGCCGGATTTTTAGGGTCTCATCTTTGCGACCGATTTATAGAAGAGGGATTCCATGTAATTGCAATGGATAACCTTATTACCGGAGACTTAAAGAACATAGAGCATCTGTTTAAACTTGAAAATTTCGAGTATTACCATCATGATGTAACAAAATTTGTACATGTGCCCGGTGATTTAGATTATATATTGCATTTTGCATCACCAGCAAGTCCAATAGATTATTTAAAAATTCCTATTCAAACGTTGAAAGTAGGGGCTTTAGGCACGCATAACCTATTAGGTTTGGCTAAAGAGAAAAATGCTAGAATATTAATAGCATCAACTTCTGAAATCTATGGTGATCCATTAGTACACCCACAAACCGAAGAGTATTATGGTAATGTAAACACCATTGGACCAAGGGGAGTTTATGATGAAGCTAAACGTTTCCAAGAATCAATTACAATGGCATATCATCGTTTTCATGGTGTGGAAACACGTATCGTACGTATTTTTAATACATACGGTCCGAGAATGCGCTTAAATGATGGTCGTGTAATTCCAGCATTTATGGGCCAAGCCTTACGGGGTGAAGATTTAACTGTATTTGGAGACGGTTCACAAACACGTTCTTTTTGCTACGTAGACGATGAGGTTGAAGGTATTTATAGATTATTACTAAGTGATTATAGTAATCCAGTTAATATTGGTAATCCTCATGAAATTACAATCAAAGATTTTGCAGAAGAAATTATCAAATTAACAGGTACTGATCAAAAAGTAATTTATAAAGATTTACCACAAGATGATCCTATGCAACGCCAACCTGATATTTCTAAAGCCAAAAGAATTTTAGACTGGGAACCAAAAGTTGGTAGAGCTGAAGGAATGAAGAAAACTTTCGATTATTTTAAATCTTTATCAAAAGAAGATTTAGAGAAAACGGAACACCGAGATTTTAAGGATAGAAATAAGAATTAAGAGAATAAAAACTAAAAAATTTAAGAGGTTTTGGATAAAGAATTCCAAAACCTCTTTTTTATGGTGTTTACTATTATCCTGTGACGATTTTATTAAAAATGGCCGTTTAACAGGGGCTAAATAAATCGTATACGATTTATATAAAACCCAGTAAAACGTCGAATTAACAGGTGTTATTGATGGTTTTAGCTTTTGTTTTACCATTAGAAACGTCCCAAAGAGCGTTTATGTAAATTAGAGAGCATATAATGTAAAATTGGGTGTTTCTTACTTTTATTTTTAGAGGATTAAAAAAATATAAGAGTAGCTTCTACGCAGTTGTTTGGAATAGGATTATTTTTGGGCAAATTTTCTACAAATGAATATTCTTATTTTAGGTTCAGGTGGTCGCGAGCATGCTCTTGCTTGGAAACTCAATCAAAGTCCAAAATGTAAAAATCTTTATGTCGCTCCAGGTAATGCTGGTACGGCGGCAATAGCCAAAAATATCCCGATTGGTGTAAATGATTTTCAAAAGATTGAAGAAGCGGTTTTAGAAAATGATATTGATTTGGTCGTGGTTGGGCCTGAAGATCCTTTGGTTAACGGAGTTCATGACTATTTTCTAAGCAATTCTAATTTGAAAAATATTCCGGTAATAGGTCCTCAAAAGGCTGCTGCAGAACTAGAGGGAAGTAAGGAATTTGCAAAAGAATTTATGATAAAGCATAGTATTCCAACGGCAGCATACGAAAGTTTTACAGTGGACACACTTGAGAACGGATATAAGTTCTTAGAAAGTATTGCAGCACCTTATGTGCTAAAAGCTGATGGTTTGGCTGCAGGTAAAGGTGTTTTAATTTTAAATGATTTAGAAGAAGCAAAACAGGAATTACATGCGATGTTAGCAAATTCAAAATTTGGAAATGCTAGTAAAACCGTTGTAATAGAAGAGTTTTTAGATGGAATAGAGTTAAGTGTTTTTGTTTTAACGGATGGAGAGGGATACAAAGTGTTGCCAACAGCAAAAGATTATAAAAGAATAGGTGAAGGCGATACAGGCTTAAATACAGGGGGTATGGGGGCTATTTCTCCCGTTCCTTTCTCTACCCCAGAATTTATGGATAAAATCCACGAGAGGGTCGTTAAACCGACCGTAGAGGGTCTTAAAACGGATCAGTTGCCATACAAAGGTTTTATTTTTATAGGATTGATAAAAGTTGGGGATGATCCTTTTGTAATAGAATATAACGTTCGTTTGGGCGATCCTGAGACTGAAGTTGTAATACCAAGAATAGAAAATGATTTGGTAGAAGTGTTTCAAGCTGTGGCTCACCAAAAGTTGGATGAAATCAATTTAAAAATTGATCCTAGAACAGCTACTACGGTAATGGCTGTTTCTGGTGGATATCCCGGTACATATGAAAAGGGAATGGAAATTACAGGTTTTGAAAACATAGCGGATTCTATTGTTTTTCATGCTGGTACAAAGCTTGAAAACGATAAAGTACTGACCAATGGTGGTCGCGTATTAGCGGTTACATCTTATGGAGATGATTTTAAAAAGGCGCTAAAAAAATCCTATCAAAATATAGAAAAACTACATTTTGATAGGATTAACTATCGTAAAGATATTGGCTTCGATTTATAAGTAAGAATGAGAGCTAATACTCTTATCTTCTTCGTCGTTTGCTGCATATTCTTTTAATTGAAGCATCCAGTAAACAAACGCAACCATACCTACAACAGCCAAAATCCAGTTAATTGTATTTGCTGCCCACCAATTATCCATAAATCTGAAAAAATCAAAAGGAGCAAACAGAACATTTACGAATAAATCATTAATACCTTCGAAAAAAGAACGCCACATATATTTTTTATTTGAAATTGAGCTTTTTTAGAAGCCCAGTCTATTGCTATATTTGAACACAAAAGTATAAAATCCTCAGATGATTCAAAGCATTTTTGGGAAAACTAAGCCAATAAACTTCATTATTGTTTTAACGTTTCTCTTCTGTTTTTATTGGTTAGTGTTATTCTACATGTTTGGTGAGGCCTATGAAATAGGACAAATCGCAGTTCGTTTGGCGGTTTTAGTGGTGCTTATGGTCAGTTTTATTTTAGTGAATTTTATAGTGAAAAGAAATAAAATGACCGGCTTAAACTCCTTTGCTATATTGTTTTATGTGTTGTTAATGGTAGTCTTTCCAGAAACTTTGGTAGATTATTATGCCATCGGAAGTAGTTTTTGTGTTCTTTTAGCATTAAGAAGGTTAATTAGTATTCGGTCATTAAAAAATATTAAGCTAAAAATTTTCGATGCAACTTTTTGGATTATGATTGCTAGTTTGTGTTATGATTGGGCGGTTTTGTATTTAATTCTAGTTTTAATTGCGATTTATATTTATGAGCCTAAGAATATTAAAAACTGGTTAGTGCCTTTCGCTAGTATTTTTACATATTTTATGATAGTCTACGCCATTACAATTTTAAATGGAAACAAGGAATTTCTATGGGAATATTATAATTTTGAGTTAGATTTTCAGTCTTCACGCTTTATGGATTGGGTGAAGAGTGCAAAACGAGTTATTTATATACTGTTAATTTGTATTACAGGGTTACTATCATTTTTAAAACTATCCAACGTGGGTGTTGGAAAAATAGTTACCTTAAGATTGGTGGCACTGGCATTTGTAATTGGGCTTGTAATTGAAGTGTTGTTATCAGGTTCTGAAAAACACCCCTTAATGCTTACGTTTTTTCCAGCTGTAGTTTTTCTAACGAATTATGTTGAATCTATTACTAAAGAAAACATTAAGGAAATAGTTTTAATGGCTTCTATTTTATTACCATTTATGGTATTTATAACGGATTTATTTATTCTTAAATAAGGGTATATTTGTCAAAAGATTTCAATTATGTTTAGCGAACACGCATTTTCAATTTTCGAAGAGAGTATATCAAAATATCATGAGATTGATGATGTAAGTCAAGATTTTGAAAATCCTTATAAAGATACGGGTATAGATCATTTGCTTTATCGCAAAAATTGGATTGACACGGTACAATGGCATTATGAAGATATTATCCGTGATCCTAATATCGACCCTGTGGCAGCTTTAGCTTTAAAACGAAAAATTGACGCTAGCAATCAGGATCGTACGGATTTGGTGGAGTATGTTGATAGTTATTTTTTAAAAAAATACCAATCAGTAGAAATCAAAGAAGGAGCAACTATTAATACTGAAAGTCCGGCCTGGGCTATAGATCGCTTGTCCATTCTTGCATTAAAAATTTACCATATGCGAGAAGAAGCTGAACGACCAGACGCTGATGAAGCACACAAGGATTTGTGTAGCCAAAAATTGAGTGTACTATTGGAACAAAAGAAAGATCTCTCAACAGCCATAGATCAACTTATATCTGATATAGAATCGGGTGATAAATATATGAAAGTCTATAAGCAGATGAAAATGTATAATGATGAAGAACTAAACCCAGTACTTCGTGGTACAAAGTGAAAAATAATTCCTCACATATTTTAGTTATACGGCTTTCTGCTATGGGTGACGTTGCAATGACGGTACCAGTGCTTGCTGCTTTTTTCGAGAAATATCCAAATGTTAAGATTACAGTATTAACCCGTAAGTTTCTTGCACCAGTTTTTGAGCCATTTCCTAATGTTAGTGTTTTTGAAGCCGAGGTTAAAGGAAGGCATCAGGGTTTTTTAGGCTTATGGCGTTTATTCCGAGAACTAAAAAGTTTAAATATTGATGTAGTAGCCGATTTACACAATGTATTGCGAAGCAACATTTTAAAAAGCTTTTTTGCTTTCACAAGTATTCCTTTTGAGCAAATAGATAAGGGGCGATTGGAAAAAAAAGTGCTAACAGCTTTAAAGGGTGGGGAACTTAAAAATTCATTAAAATCAACACATCAGCGCTATGTTGATGTGTTCAGCAATTTGGGATTTTCTTTTGATTTGTCTCATGCAAAACCAATCGATGTTTTGATTACTTCGAATAAAGTTAAAGAACTAGTAAGTGGTGTTAGTAAAAAGAAAATTGGAATTGCACCTTTTGCAGCCTATAAAAGTAAAATGTATCCATTGGAATTTATGGAAGATGTAATTTGCGAGCTTAATAAAAGCAAAGCTTACCAGATTTTTTTCTTTGGAGGTGGAGCTACGGAAATTAAAGTGCTTCAAAATTTTGATACAACATATAAAAATGCGGTTAATTGTGCTGGTTTACTCACTTTTCAGGAAGAACTTCAGCTAATTTCAAAACTAGATATAATGGTTGCCATGGATAGTGGAAATGCTCATTTAGCTGCCAATTATGGGGTTCCAATACTTACTTTATGGGGTGTTACCCACCCCTATGCTGGTTTTTCTCCTTTTAATTTTGGTAAAAATGAAATGCTAATGGCCGATCGGTCTGTTTACCCATTAATTCCGACTTCAATTTATGGTAATAAGTTTCCTGAGGGTTATGAAAACGCAATGACAACTATATCACCTGCTGAGATTCTTCGAAATATCGAAAAAATATTACTGTCGAATTAGAATATAATTTATAGCGCTGGTTGTTTATTTTCTATTGATTTTAAAAACATTCTCAATTGTGACATAAATCTGTATTTACGAGCACTTGGCGCGGTTTCTACCATTAACGTACGAACACCCATAAAAGAACTCATTATAAATAGAGCTACACCTTCAGCATCTGCGTGACGATCAATATGACCTTCGAATTTACCACGTTGAATTACAGAAACGAGA
The DNA here is from genome assembly GCF_039941195.1 of Aurantibacter sp. Taxonomy (GTDB): domain Bacteria; phylum Bacteroidota; class Bacteroidia; order Flavobacteriales; family Flavobacteriaceae; genus Aurantibacter_A. The sequence goes on from NZ_JBDVFA010000085.1 coordinate 60,858, forward strand.
TTTACTTCCCAAATTCTTATAATGTCATTTAGGTGTTTCATTATTTTAGGATTTCTACCATTAAACTCAGAGATGAAGTTGCCAAGTACAAAGCCAAAATCCATTTCGTTATGCACGGCAGTTTCCAAGGCATTATCATAACACTGCATAATTAGATCGGAGGTATTTTCATGACCCTCTACAGGTTCAATCAACATGCTGTATACTTTTCTAACTAATAGGTTTTCTATAATTTGAATAAAGAAGTCTTCCTTTGATTCATAATGGTAATAAAAAGCACCTTTAGATAATTCTAATTTCTTTAATATATCGTCTATACTAGTATTGTAGTATCCATTTTTATAAAAAAGTTCAAGTCCTGTTACTTGCATTCTTTGCATGGTTGCCATGCGTTTTAAATTTTTCTGCATCATTTAATATTTAAGGTTAAACCGACCGATGAGTCATATATAAAACCTTTAAATTGTTGCTGTTTTGTTGCTAGATAGATGTGCGGTTAAAATAGTCGTTGAAAGGTAAGAAATTGGAATAATAGTGGTAGACTCGAAATGTTACAAACCGACGAGTCGGTCAAAGTTATCGTTCAAATGCAAAACGCCTTATTAATGCTATCTCATTGTATTAAATTCTCGGAAGTTATCGCATTCAAAAAGCTCAATAAGTTTGTTTTAAGGGTGCCAAAATTAGTATTTGCGCTCTAGCAAGTGATAGTTAATATGCTGTATTGGATTTTAGGTCACCTTTATAGGTTGGTGAAAATAGAAATTATAATAATTGAGAAATGTAACGGTAGAATAGTTGATGAACAAATTTGTACTATTAAATCGCCTCAGTAGCTTTCTTTACTTAATGACGTTACTATTAAATAAAATTAAATCGATTGGACAGTACACGACAGATATTTAATAGTATCCGAGTAAATATAGAAGTATCACTTTTTCTGTTTTAGGTATTCTTTTTCTTCACTAGCTAACATTGGTAGTCTTTCATCAATAACATCAACAAATAAATATTTGCTAACAGTGGTGTCAAAAATGTCTTTAGCAATATTGTACAGGTTTTTTGAGCAGTCATCCTCTTGGCTGATAAAAAGTTTAAGATCATAAAGGCAGTCAATGTCAAATAAGGTTGGAAGTAAGATATACTTTCTACCTTTTTCTTCCAGAATTTTTTGTACTTCACGAGTAATTGTCTGCGTTTGCCAAGATAATTTCTCAAATCGCTCTCTATTAAAATTAGAACGATGCATGCCTAAAAGATAAAAGCCACCATCAACTGATGGTCCTATTGTTGCATTGCCTTCCTGTAAAGTTCTAACTGCATCCAAAATAATTTCTGTTGATAAGCGAGGACTATCGTTTCCTATAGAGATAATATTTTCAAAACCTTGGTTAAAAACACTTTCAATAGCTTTACTATAGCGCTCACCAAAAGAATCTCCTTTTTGATGTTTATCATCAATTATGATATAAGGGAGACCGGTATTTTCTACCACTTCCAAAAAATGATCATTTAAAGCATCAAAAAGTTTTTCCCCATCTGAAATTGACTTGTGCTCAGCGTCCGTAATGGCCGAGCGTGTAAAAATCAAAATGGCTATTGATTGCGAAGAATTCTTACTCATTAGATTGTTGTTGTGCTAAAAATACGACATAAAATGTTTAATAGGTAATGAAATATTGACCAAACCTTACAATATTTTAACAATTATTACTACAAAATTGGTGCGTAAACTTACTTAAGGCCAGTTAGTTAATGATTAAAACGGAAATTAATCATATTTAAAATGGAAATCAAATATAAATTAGATGTAAGAATATTTAGTCGTTATTTAATGGTGCACATTCGCGTTTAAAAACTAAAGACATTAAATTAGTATTTGAAAAAATAGGTATGCGCTTAGAAGATCTTCAATCAAAAAAAATTGGTCTAGTACTATCGGGCGGAGGAGTAAAAGGCATTGCTCATATTGGCTTAATAAAGGCTTTAAATGAATTCGATATAAATGTGGATGTAATATCTGGTTCTAGCGCAGGAGCTTTGGTAGGAGCACTCTATGCTAATGGCAGTAGTGTTGAGCAAATGTTGTCTTTTTTTAAAGAAACACCTTTGGTTAAATACAACTTTTTAACTTTTGCTAAACCAGGTTTAATAGACACCGTTAAATATTATAATCTTTTTCTAAAACGATTTAACGAAGATTCTTTTCAAGCATTGAATAAAAAACTGTTCGTAACCGCAACAAATTTGCAGGAAGGTACGCAAAGGCAGTTTTATCGCGGAGAACTAATTAATACATTGTTAGCATCCGCTGCACTTCCACCAGTTTTTAGTCCTATTGAGATAGAAGGGCAATTGTATGCAGATGGCGGAATAATGAATAATTTTCCCGTAGAACCATTGATAGATGATTGTGAATTTATAATCGGGAGTAATGTAGGTACTATAGAGCAAATTCCAAAAAAGGCAATAAATTCATCATTAAAATTGGCGAATAGGGTAACATCGTTAATGATTTATGCAACATATAAGGCAAAGTTGCAGCATTGCAATTTAATCTTTGAACCGGAACAATTAGAAACCTTTGGAATATTAGATAAAAAAGGTATTGAGCGCGCCTTTACTATTGGTTACGACCATGCTATGAATATTTTAAATGAAAGCATTAAAAGTTAAACATCATCATAGTCAATCTTTACAGATGGCGTCGTTGCATGTGCTTGGCAAGTTAAAATTAAGCCCTCAGCAATTTCACTATCCGTTAAAATTTGATTTTTAACCATCTCTACTTTCCCTTCAGTTACTCTAGCAATACAACTACTACATACACCACCCTGACAAGAATAGGGCGCATCTATATTTTCTTTAAGTACAGCATCAAGAACAATTTCTTTTTTATCCATGGAGAAATTAAACTCCTCATCATCCAGAACAATGGTAACATCAGTTTTACCGGAAACGTTTTCAGGTAGTTCTTCTAAAATCTCAGTACTAGTAAATAATTCGTAATGAATTTTGTCTTCACTTATTTCATTTTCCTTTAAAGTATTGGAAACCAAGTTTATCATAGCCTCAGGACCACAAAGATAATAACCATCAAAATCGATGTCCTTATGTTTATTCTTTAAAGCATAATTAACTGTAGAAACATCAATACGACCAAAGAGAGAATTATCTTCGTGCGATTGGCTATTGGTAAAATAGATAAAAAACCGATTGGAATATTCTAATTGTAATTTCACCAAATCCGTATAAAACATGGTGTCTTTACTGGATTTGTTACCGTAAACCAGAACAAATGTGTTTTTAGGGTTGCTTGCTAAAACACTTTTTGCGATACTCATAATTGGAGTAATACCACTACCAGCGGCAAAAGCAGCAATATTAGTTTGATACGCTTTTCGCTTAAAAATAAAGCGTCCTTCCGGAGGCATTATTTCCAAACTATCACCAACAGCTAATTTAGTATTTGCATAATCAGAAAAACCGCCATTGTCTACTTTTTTAACACCAATTGTAAAACAGTCCTTTTTAGGATCAGAACTAATAGAATATGCTCTTCGTAATTCTTTGCCTTTAATCTCCTTTTTTATGGTGATATATTGTCCTGGAATAAAATCGAACGTTTGCAACAAATCTTTAGGAACCTCAAATGTGATTGCCACAGAACTAGAAGTCAAAGGTTTTACATGCTTTACGTTAAGCGAATGAAATTGTGCCATTACTATTATTTAAAAACGGATTGCAAAAATAGGCATTGGAAACACGAATTAAAATTTGAAAGGAAAAAATAATATATTCAAACCGCTAAAATGTACCAGTTTTAGTGCTATTTCTTCATTTTTGTGAAAAATAACCTTAAAATGTCCTTTTATAAGTTTTGGCATCGTCATAGGGTAAATAATTAATAACTTTTAAAAAATTTAAAACATGAAAGACTTTATGATGATTTTTATTGGAGCCGACTATCAAGAATTAGGATTGTCTCCAGAGCAATTGCAAGAACGAATGGGTAAATGGTTTGGCTGGAATGAGAAAATGGCGGCTCAAGGCATAGTTAAAGCAGGAGATGCATTGGTGCCAACGGTAAAACGAGTTATTGGTAAAGACAGAACTGTAAGTGATGGTCCTTTTGCAGACAGCAAAGAATTAATAGGTGGTTACTATATAGTTACCGCCGAAAATGCTGACGCGGTTGTTGAAATTGCACAAGATTATCCAGATTATGATTTAGGAGGCACAGTAGAAATTCGTGAAGTAATGGTTTTTAACCAGTAATTTATGGAGCATAAAATTATCGACCATCTTTTCAGGCATCATTATGGAAAGATGGTCGCTATTTTAACTAGATTTTTCGGACTCGCTCATATTCAAACTATTGAAGACGCCGTTCAAGATTCGTTTATAAAAGCAACTTTACAATGGCGTAATAAACTTCCAGATAATCCTGAAGCATGGTTAACTAAGGTAGCTAAGAATCGAACAATCGATTTATTGCGGAGTCTTAAATCAGAAAAAAATAGACATCAACAGATAAGTGCTGGCACAATTTCTATTCCAATTAGTGATTTATTTTTAGATCACGAAATAGAGGATAGTCAGTTGCGTATGATATTTGTCGCATGTCACCCAAATTTAAAACCACAAGAACAAATAGCATTTGCCTTAAAAACAATTTCAGGATTTAGCACCAAAGAAATTGCTGCAGCTCTATTAACACGTGAAGATGCAATTACAAAAAGACTTCAAAGAGCTAGAAAGTCAATTGTTGCAAACAATATTCAATTTGAATTTCCAGAACCACACGAACTACAGGGTCGACTTATACGGGTTATGGAAGTTATTTATCTAACCTTTAATGAAGGGTTTCACTCAACAAATACAGCTAATTTAATTCGCGAAGATTTGTGTGGTGAAGCAATTCGGTTGAGTAAATTGCTGTTAAGAAAGGAAAAATTTAGGTCTGGTAGTATGTATGCCCTATTTGCGCTGATGTGTTTTCATGCATCACGATTAGAAAGCAAAACAAATAATATAAATGAAATTGTAGATATTAGACATCAAGATCGAAGTAAATGGCATGCACCAATGATTGAATTGGCTAAAAATGCACTAACCAAGGCTACAGAATTTGATGATATATCAATTTATCATTTTGAGGCGGCAATTGCGTTAGAGCACGTAAAAGCTAGTACTTTCAGTGATACCAATTGGAATATTATCTTACATTATTATGATAAGCTCTATGAAATACAGCCAAATGATTTTACGCTTTTAAATAAAGCCATTGTTAACATACAATTGAATAAACTACAAGCAGCGAAAGAAATATTAGAAGCCATAAAATGCGACAAACTTGGTCAAAGGCAATATTTATATTTTGGATGTTGGGCAGAATACTATTCAAAAAAAGGCGATAAACTTACTGCGATTTCTTGTTATGAAAAGGCAATTGCCAATACATCAAATACTTTGGAAAAAGCTTATCTGAAAAAGAAAATGGACTTTTTAGGAACTACAAATTAAAAAATTATACCTAAAATTCTTATGCATAAGAAAATTATGCATATATTTAGTTTATCATATTGTTCAATTGCCAAGGCAAATGCTGCCAAAAACAAAGTGTTGGTATCAGTGTTTTCGCTTTTGCGGGATTAAAACAAGAATATTTGAATGGCAAACTCAAAATTATATAAAGGAAGTCTCAATACCATTATTCTAAAACTTTTAGAAGAAAAGGGGAAGATGTATGGCTACGAGATTACTCAAAAAGTAAAAGACCTTACCAAAGGCGAATTACAAATTACCGAAGGAGCATTATACCCAGCATTACATAAGTTGGAAGCAGAAGGTTTGTTAGATGTTGAGGTTGCAAAGGTTGATAATCGTTTACGCAAATATTATAAGCTAACAGAAAAAGGAGAAAAAGAAACCGTAAACCGTTTAGCAGAGCTTGAAGAGTTTATTAGAAGCATGCAGCAATTGGTAAATCCGAATTGGAGTATTCAATAAATTATATGAAATTAACCAAAGAAGACATAGTAAATATTGATAAGTATTTGATTAAAAAAGGAATCAAGTATATCGATATACGTTATGAATTAATTGATCATTTGGTTACCGAATATGAAGCCATTGAAAATTACCCTGACCTTGAATCTTTTCTTAGAAAAAGAACAGCATGGTGTAGAATAATTGCAGAAAAAAGAGCAAAATCAATTCATTGGGGTTATCAGAAGTCATTATTAAGAAGGGTCTTGTCTTTTTTTAAAACGCCTCTCTTTTATGGGGTGTTATTTGTATGGCTTTCAATTCTCATTTCTATTAAAGCAGAATATGGTTCTGTACTAATGAACAATAGTATGTTCTGGGTTTTTATAGGCGTTATAATATTCCAATATGTTGATATGATTTATTGGGGCATACGGTCAAAAAATGAAAGTAAGATGTTTTCGGTTTCTACATTAATTAATATTTATAGTCTACCAAATATATTTATTGGTGTTGTTGGAATTTTAGAACCAATATTTCAGACCCATTCGCATTACGCAACATTGTACTTTACAATTGCTTTAATCGTTAATATCGCTGCATTAATCGAAGTTAAAACAAAACGTAAAAGAGGTCTAAAGGAGTATGAATTTTTAAAATCTTCAATGACATGAAACTAACTAATCACCAATTACAAAAAATAGAAAGCCATTTAAACTTTACAGGGTTAACTCATTTAGATGTAAGAAATGAGGTCATAGATCATATGGCAACTGATATTGAAAAATCGATGGAAGAAACCAGTTTAGATTTCAATGGTGCTTTCGATACTGTTATTGGTAAATGGAAAAATGAGCTAGGCGGTTATTCTAGTTTTTGGTTGGGTGTTGCTTGGGTTGGCCCAAAGTTAATGATACAGAAAGCGGTTCAGAAAATTAAAAATATGTACTTAAGAACAATATTAGTAGCCGTCGTGATAATGGGTTTACTATATATTCTTTCTTTGTCTAACCTGTCTATGGTATATGAAGTATTGCGACTAGTAATAGGTTCTTTATACGCCGTTTTCTTAGGAGTTATTTTGTTTTTTCATTTTAGAATAAGGAGTTCAGGGTATCATACTTCTTTTAGATTCTTATACAAAACACATGCGGTAGGTTTTGCATTTATGTACCTTGGCTTTAATCCACTTATTGTAGGCTCCATTTTTATTTCAGCGGAACAATCGGATTTTATTTTATTGCTGTTTTTTCATTCATTATTGATTTCAAATGCATACAACTTTTATGATTTATATAAATCACATTTTGAAACTCAGAAATATATAGTTGCATGAAAATAACCACGGCAGATATACAATTCATTGATAATTATCTAAAGAATACAGACATTCAATATATAGATGTGCGAATGGAAATGCTAGACCATATCGCCACTGCAATTGAAAATGATATGCATGAAAATAACCGTTCTTTTTATGTTGCCTTTAAAGAGTATATGGTGTATAACAAAAAGCAATTAGAGAAAGATTACGAGCGCCTTAGGAAAGACCTACAAAAGAAATCATTTGGCATTTTAGGCAGAAAAATGCTAACACCACCATTTTTGGCTTTGTTTATTACATTGTTTGTACTGCTCTATTATTGGAGTCAATTTTTCGAGGTTACTTTTCCTTATTCTTATGTGATTTGGGGTTCGCTAATATTTTCATTGTTATTTTATTTGCTTGGCACGTTACCTAAACGAAAATATCGCATTTCAAGTTTAGAAATGTTGGTTTTTCCAATAGGACTTGGTGCTCATTTTGCTAATCTTTGTTTTAATTTCTCGAATACAGATTCCATTTATTTAAGTCGTTGGCTAATAGTACCAATGCTTTTAATTAGTTTCTTTCTTTGTGCCAATGCGGCCTTTTTAGTGCTCTTTTTTGAAAAACGAAAAGAAGTAAAACAAAAATTTATTTAGATGGTAGCAGCCGAAACCTACCCAGAATATAAATTTTTGTAAGCGTGTAACAATTTGGTGTCTATTGATACTAATCTAACAGAAAAACCACCAACCATGTTTAAACGTTTTGCCAGTCTACAATGGAAAGCTTTTTTTAGATCCTCTTCGCTAGGTAAAAGTCTCGCCATTAAAATTCTAATGGTATTTTTTGGAATTTATATGTTGGCCTGTTTAGTATTAATGGGTATTGGATTATTCTTTATTTTAAAAGAAGCCTTTCCAGGTGAAGACCCTATGCTTAAAGTGAGTTCGTTTTTTTTATACTGGATAATTGGTGAGCTTGTTTTTCGATATTTCATGCAAAAACTACCCGTAATAGATATTAAGCCGTTTTTAATAGTACCAGTAAAAAAAGATGCTATTGTACATTATGTATTGGGGCGTTCGGCTTTTTCATTCTTTAATTTTCTAGCTTTATTTTTATTTGTACCGTTTGGTATCGTGTTAATGGTGCAGGGATATCCGCCATTAAATGTTTTGGTTTGGTTGGTAGCAATAGCTTGTATTTCGCAGTCGATTAATTTTTTAAATTTCATCATTAATAAAAGCGATAAAGTCTTAATTGGCTTAGTGCTAGTGTTAGCGCTATTTTACGGGGTCGATTATTTTCAACTGTACCCTATTAAAGAACAATTTGGAAAGCTTTTTTACCAATTATATGAAAATCCAATTTGGGTAATAGTGCCTTTAGCAATTGCAATTTTAACCTACTATATAAATTACCGATATCTACGTAATAAGATTTATCTAGATGCTGCTGTTAAAGAAGTTGTGAAAGAAGCAAACGCTGCAGAATTGGGTTGGACGAAACGATTTGGAAGGATTGCACCTTTTTTACAGCTCGATTTAAAGTTGATATGGCGAAATAAACGAACTAAAACGCAGGTATTTATGTCGTTGTTAATCGTATTTTATGGGTTGTTTTTTTACACCCAAGATTCTTACGGAAGTACATCAGCAATGTTTGCCTTTGCTGGTATATTTATAACCGGCATATTTATGGTGAATTTTGGGCAATTTATTCCAGCTTGGGATAGCGCTTATTACAATATGTTAATGGCTCAGAATATACCAATGCGCAACTATTTAGATTCAAAAGCAGGTCTTATGTATGTAAGCATTGTTTGCATGTTCTTACTCTCAATACCCTATGTTTATTTTGGTTGGGAAATATTGGTTATCAATTTTGCATGTGCCCTTTATAATTTGGGTATAAATGTTCCGGTGGTCTTGTTTTTTGGATCGAAGAATAAAAAACGAATCGATTTACAAAAGAGTGCTTTAGGAAATATGCAAGGCGCAAGTGCGACGCAGTTTTTAATAATTATTCCATTAATGCTTATGCCATGCGTCACTTATTTTGTGATTAAGTACTTTGTTTCTTTTGAAGTGGCCATTGCTGTTTTGGCACTATTAGGAATAGTAGGCTTTGCTCTAAGAAATAAATTAATGGATAAAATTACCACCATTTATAGAACCAAAAAGTATGGAATGATTGCTGGGTTTAGCGAGAAAAATTAAAAGCATTTATTCAGTAGAAATTTTGAATTTGACACTTTAACTTTTATGATAACAGTACAGAATTTAACAAAGAAATACGGAAGTACTATAGTTTTAAACCTAGAGCTATTGGAAATTCCTAAAGGGCAAAGTTTCGGACTTGTAGGTAATAATGGTGCAGGTAAAACCACTTTTTTTAGCTTGCTCTTAGATTTAATTCAACCCACATCGGGTAGCATAGAGAATAATGAAATTTTAGTTAGTGAAAGCGAGGATTGGAAAGCCTTTACTTCATCTTTTATTGATGAATCTTTTCTTATTAGTTACCTCACTCCAGAAGAATACTTTTATTTTATCGGTGAATTAAGAGGTTGTAATAAAGCTGATGTTAATGCATTACTAGCCAATTTTGAGGATTTTTTTCATGGTGAAATTCTGAATCAGAAAAAATATTTACGGGATTTATCTAAAGGTAATCAGAAGAAAGCAGGTATTGTTGCCTCATTTATTGGTAATCCTGAAGTTGTAATTTTAGATGAACCTTTTGCTAATCTTGATCCAACTACTCAAATTAGGTTAAAAGCTATTATTAAAGATTTAGCGGATAAAAAAGGGGTTACCGTTTTGGTTTCTAGTCACGATTTAATTCATGTTACCGAAGTTTGCGAGCGGATTGTAGTTTTAAATAAAGGCGAAATTGTTAAGGATATAGAGACTTCAGCAGAAACTTTGCAAGAGCTCGAAGTCTTCTTTGGCAGTTCGATTGCACCAAAAGATGAAATTATCACCTCTGAGCAGGAGTAATTTTATTACTGCTTAATGATTTGAAGAAAGTACTCATTTTATTTACTTGTCAATTACATAATTGTTTTTTTAAAGAAGTTGTTAAGTCAGGCCATGAGATTGTTTATGGCTAAAGAAGTACAAAATAGTGGTATTAAGGGAATGAAAAATACTTAATATAAAAAAAGAGGCAATTATTAAATTGCCTCTTTTTTGGTGAGTTGTATATTATACGCAGACTTATAGGTCCTGATCCACATTTACCGTATTTGAATTACCCTCCAAGGTGCTTATCGCAGTTTGGCCGTCGCCTGTTGGTACCGTATCGGGTGTTTGTCTTAAATCTATGGTTTTACCTGTTAACATAGGGCTAATGCCTGCCAAATGAACTAGGAGACCATTAACACTGCTTAGATTAAGTTTATTTTCATCAAGTTCAATATTATTACCACCAATTGTTGCTAATGCTGGTGTTGTAAGTGCTTCTAATGAGCTATTATTGCTGATTTCTAATCTATCGTTCACTGATTCTAGTAACGGAATAGCAATACTTGTCAAGGCATCGTTATCCGAAAAATATAAATCATCCCCTATTGAGTTTAACAAAGGTAAACTGATGCTCGTTAAAAGGGGATTATCGTTAATTTGAATATCACCTCTTACGGATTCTAACAAGGGAAAATTAATGCTTGTTAAGGCATCGTTATATTCGAGGTACATGTCAGAACCAATTAATTTTAGCATGGGAAAATCGATACTCGTTAAGGCTAAATTATCATAAATTTCAATATACTCGTAAACTCGAGTAATATTGTCAAGTGAAAGCGTAGTCAACAATATGTTGTCTCCAATATATAAGTCTTCGCTCACACTAGTTACAGATGGTAGCATAACGCTGGTAAGCGCATCATTATCTTCAATGATTAAATCTATTAATTGCAAATCCTCGGTTATCGCACTAAAATCTAATGTAGTTAGTTCGGTTGTTTCTTCTACTCGAATGTATTGGGTATCACTCCCTACATCATTCAATATTTTTTCAGCTGCTTCGGCATCGGTAATGTCGCCCGTTAATATTAAATACGTCTTCCCTGAATTATCTACGCCATCCTCGCCGTCTGCACCATCCTCGCCGTCTGCACCATCAGCACCATCAGCTCCGTCTGCACCATCAACTCCGTCAATGCCATTTATTCCGTCAATACCATTTATTCCGTTAATGCCATCTTCAGGGCTACAACTTGTAATAGATGCTCCCATGAGTAAGGAAGTTAAAATCGAAAAAGTAATACTTGTTTTTTTGTTTATCATTTTGTTTTGTTTATTGGTTTGGTTGATAACGCAAGTTCTATACGCTTATTGTAGGAAATATCTTTCTATAGCAGTGCCCTTACTGAAAGATTGTGTAATTTTTATATAAGAAAAATAAATGGGATTTTTATGAGACGTATTTCTAAAGGAAGAAACAAATTGAAGATCAACTTGTTAGAAAAAAGCAGGTATATGTAGAGTGAATTATGTTCCTAAAATATTTTGTAAATACCTAGGTAAAAAAAAGAAATTATTTTTTTCATTTTTTAAAAAACCCACTCAGAATATATAATTATAAGGGTAACAAATCAAAAATGGAGCCTAGAAAGAACTTTGGTAGCTTAAAAAAATATATTGCTGAACAGGTGTTTGGAGTGAGTCACTTGGGTCAAAAGGTCCTTCCTAATTAGTATTTAAAAAAAAAGTAGTTGTTTTTACGTGTGGTATAAGTGGATAAATACAATACATTTTCAACATTTTAGTTGACAATAGTATTAATTGGAAAGAGCTAATTGAAAAACTCGTACCAAGCTATGTTCGGACCCTATAGTCTGTTTAGTATTACCAACGTTGAGGTAATACTGAGAGAACTTCGATAAAAGGCAAAAAACTGAGAATGAAAGGTTCATTTGCTTGAATTTATTTCTTCAATTTAGCAAGTAACAAACCGCTAAGTCGGTAAAAAGCCCGTTACTTCTTTGAGGTTGAATGCTTCCCGTGCCAAACAGTTCAACATTTAATCGACCAAATACATAATATTCCTGTTGTTTTTAAGTTTACCTATTATACGAAATAATAGAATATTGAACCTTCGAAATAAATTATTGTTACTGTGCATTTTTGCAGGATTAGCTTTTAATGCTTGCTCTACTAAAAAAGATGCATTTGTTAATCGAAATTGGCATGCACTTAATACTAAGTATAATGTACTATACAATGGTAATATTGCTTTTGATGAAGGTAGAGAACAATTGCATTTAGATTACAAAGATGATTACTGGGAAGTGCTACCTGTAGAACGACTAGAAGTTACTGAAGAAATTAAACTTGATTCTGAAGACAACAATCCTAATTTTATAATTGCTGAAGAAAAGGCAACGAAGGCCATACAAAAACATAGTATGGATATTAAAGATGAAGAGCGAAATCCACAAACCGATGAAGCTTTCCTTTTACTTGGTAAAGCACGTTATTTCGACCAAAGATATATTCCAGCACTAGAATCTTTTAATTACATCCTAAACAAATACACGTATAGCGATAAACTTAATGAAGCTCATATATGGCGTGAAAAAGTGAATATCCGACTTGAGAATGAAGAACTTGCAATAAAGAACTTTAAAAGGTTATTTAAGTTTGAAACCTTAAAAGATCAAGAGTATGCAGATGCTAGAGCAATGATGGCTCAAGCATATATAAATATTAAAGAGATTGATACCGCTGTACAGAACCTAAAAATTGCATCGTACTACACTAAAAAGAATCCAGAGAAAGGGAGATATTATTATATCATCGGGCAGTTGTATAATCAAATGGGGCATAAAGATAGTGCCAACTATGCTTTTGATAAGGTTATAGATTTAAACAGAAGGTCCCCTAGGGTATATATGATTAATGCGCACCTTCAAAAAATAATGAATACCGAAGTAACTCCAGAAAACGAGTTAGAGTTATTGGAGTATTTAACGGATCTTGAAGAAAATCGCGAGAATAGACCATTTTTAGATAAAATTTACCGTCAAATTGCCGAGTATCATTTAGAAAAAGAGAATGATAGTATGGCTATAGCTTATTTTAATAAGTCGTTGCGAGCAACACAAAATGAGCCAAAGTTAAATGCGCTTAATTATGAAAATTTAGCGGAATATAATTTTGACGAAAATGAATATAAAACTGCTGGTGCATATTATGATAGTGTACTTACCAATTTAAGGGAGAACACCAAAAAATTTCGGGCCACAAAAAAGAAATTTGACAATTTAGAAGATGTTATAAAGTACGAAGACATTGTGCAGTATGCTGACAGTGTTATAGGTTTGTATAATATGTCTGACGGAGATCAAGTTGCTTATTTTGAAAAGCATATAGCAGAATTAAAGCGAATTGAAGAAGAAGCTGCTAAAAAGGAAGAAAAGATTAGAAATGCAGGTTTTGCGGCATTTGGAGAAACTAAAGGTGGTAAGGAAAATAAAGGTAAATTTTATTTCTACAATATAACAAGTCTTGGATACGGTCAAACCGATTTTAGAACAAGATGGGGTGATCGTGAGTTGGAAGATGATTGGCGTTGGTCTAACAAAACCAAAATTGCCCCAAAAGCAACAGAAGGAAATGCTGTTACAGCAAATGATAGCTTAAATGCAGGGCCAACAAATGAAGAAATTTATTCTGTGGAATACTATTTAAATCAAATACCAATGGATGGTAAGATTATAGATAGTTTAAATACAGGTAGAAACTTTGCTAATTATCAATTGGGATTAATATATAAGGAGAAATTTAAAGAGAATGTATTAGCTGCTGGAAAATTAGAAGATGTTTTAGACTCTAAGCCAGAAGAACGATTGATACTTCCTTCAAAATATAATCTTTATAAAATATATGAAGAACAAGGCAGTCCTTTAGCGGCCGAAATGAAGAATAATATTATTACCAATCATTCCGATTCTCGTTATGCTGAAATACTCTTAAATCCACAAGCTGTTTTAGCCAATAGTGGCGACAGTCCAGATGCTAGATATGAGGCTTTGTATAAAAAATATAGAGACCAACAGTTTTTAGAAACTATTACAGGTGCAGAAGAAAACATTAATAAATATACGGGAGATCCAATTGTGCCAAAATTTGAGATGTTGAAGGCAAATGCGTTGGGCAGGTTAAATGGATTTGAGGCATTTAAGGAAGCTTTGAATTATGTAGCATTGACTTATCCTAATAATCCAGAAGGTAAAAAGGCTGAAAAAATGATTTCTGAGCAATTGCCTAAACTAGCTGAAAAAGACTTTCCTTCGAGCGCAGTGGTAAAAGGAGCTGGTAATTGGAAGGTGATGTATCCGTATAAAAGATCTGATAACGAGAGTGCTTTGGCTTTGAAAGAAAAGCTAGAGTTGGCAATTGAAGATTTAAATTACAAAAACCTTGTTTCGAAAGATATTTACGATTTAGAAAACCAATTTATAGTAGTGCATGGTTTTAAGTCTAAAGATTATGCATTAGGCTTTGATGAGTTGTTAAAAATTAACAAGAAATACAAGATTAATGAGAAGAATTTTGTTATTTTATCATCGCACTACAAAATAATACAAGTACATAAAAACTTACAAGAATATAAGGACTACATGTTAACCCCAAAACCATAAATAATGTTTTCAGATAAACAAAAACCTAGAAATATGAATGAGATCGGCGGACAACCCAATAGAATAGAAAAAAACACTAGAATTAAAGGTGATATCGTTTCTGAAGCAGATTTCAGAATAGACGGAAAATTAGACGGAAATTTAAAAACTACTGGTAAAGTAGTGATAGGAAAAGACGGGCTAATAAAAGGTAAAGTAGAGTGTGTAAATGCAGATATCGATGGTAGCTTTAATGGCGAGTTAATTGTGTCTGATTTATTATCATTAAAATCTTCAGCTGTAATTGAGGGTACGGTTACCGTAACTAAATTAGCAGTAGAACCAGGAGCAGCTTTTAATGCATCTTGTTCAATGAAAGGAAGAGGAGGGTCAACAGCATCTTCTAGTGCCACATCATCTTCAAGTGGCTTTAAATCTTCTTTTGGTAGTTCAAACTCAGGAAGTGAAAAAGCAAAAGCCTCTTAAGAAAAAAAGTAATCTGAAAAATGTGGCATTGCTTTCGGGCATTGGCATTGAAATGGGTGCGATAATATTTTTAGCAGCTAAAGGAGGTCTTTGGCTCGATTCGCATTATCAAACTGAAAAAAGAATTTTTACAGCAATTGCCACACTAATTGGTGTGGCAATTGCTATTTGGGTAGTTTTGCGTCAGTTAAAACGAATTAAGTATTGATGCTAAAAATAAATCCAGTAGTACAATTTGTTCTTCTCTTATTATTTACGTTAATCGTTGTTTTTGTTATACACACGTATTGTTTAGAAAATATGGGCCTACCTGTTTTCGGAAACAAAATACAACTATCATATATTGTGAATGCTTCACTAGCTCTTATTATTTACCTTTCGCTATATTATTTTAGATTTAAACTTAAGGACTATATCGGGTTTCTTTTTATGGCTGGTAGTTTTATAAAGTTCATTTTC
The DNA here is from genome assembly GCF_039941195.1 of Aurantibacter sp. GTDB lineage: Bacteria > Bacteroidota > Bacteroidia > Flavobacteriales > Flavobacteriaceae > Aurantibacter_A. Next base: position 76,733 of record NZ_JBDVFA010000085.1, read on the forward strand.
TTTTTCATTCTTTTTTATCCTGCATATAAAATGGATGGAGAAATGAGTAGGTTGGAATTCGCTGCATTCTTTATACCCTATGTTATTTGTCTTTTTTATGAAACTATTTATATGGCTAAAATGCTTCGAAATCTAAAATAATTCCTCGTATTGTTGATGCTTCTAAGGGCTTAAAAATAAAGATTTAAAATGCTTTTTTCTTTCTAGAAGAATGCCGTACATTTGCAGCGATTTTTAGAGACCGATATTTTTGAGCAATATGCGCATAAACTTTACGAAATTCCTTTTGGTAGCAGCACTCCTCTTAAGTGCTAGTTCATTTGCTAAAGAAGTAAGCACTTCTGACGACCCAAAAAAAGACCTCAAAACTGAAATTAAGGAGTATGTTCAGCATCACCTTAAAGACTCGCATGATTTTTCATTGTATTCATATACTAATGAACAACACGAGCATGTTTATGTAGGCTTTCCGCTTCCAGTCATATTGTGGGATAATGGTTTAAAAGTATTTTCATCTTCAAAGTTTCATCACGGTGAGGAGATTGCTGAGGTAGATGGTAATTACTATAAGTTATACCATAGTAAAATTTACAAGACGGATGCAGAAGGTACTATCAATTATGATGAGGCGCATCACCCAATAAACGAAAAGCCTATAGATTTTTCAATTACAAAAAGTGTAGTGATGATTTTTGTCACGTGTTTATTGATGTTTTTCTTGTTTAGTGGTTTAGCTAAGTCTTATGGGAAAAACGGAGGGATACCTACTGGTGCTGGTCGATTTTTTGAGCCTATTATTCTTTATATAAGAGATGACATTGCAAGACCTAACATTGGTGAGGAAAAGTATAAGAAATACATGCCGTACTTATTATCCATATTTTTCTTCATATGGTTCTTAAACATTTTTGGGTTAACGCCATTAGGTGTAAATGTTACTGGAAACATTGCCATAACCTTTGCATTGGCACTGCTAACTTTTCTATTTACCAATTTTACTGGAACAAAAGATTATTGGAAGCATATTTTTGATCCATTAGGAAATACACTTCCTTGGTATGGTAAACTTCTTTTATATCCGATATTAATCCCAATTGAAGTATTGGGGATTTTTATTAAGCCATTCTCATTGCTAATTCGATTGTATGCAAACATGCAGGCGGGACATATAGTATTGATGAGCTTAATTGGGTTGATGTTTATTTTTAAAAGTTGGTTAGGAAGTTCGTTATCGTTCGGTTTGGCTTTTGCTATATCTTTAATAGAGGTTTTAGTAGCCTTATTGCAGGCATATATTTTCACAATGTTATCAGCGTTGTATTTTGGATTTGCGAGTGAAACGCATGAGCATGCAGAAGAGCATGAAGGCGAAGTACAACATTTATAATATTAATTTTATTGACATTAAAGTGTCAATTGTAAGATTGAATTTTTAATTTTTAAACTATATATATTATGGAGATTCCAGTAATGGTAGGTGCAGGTTTAGTTGTAATCGGTGTTGGTATCGGTATCGGTAAAATTGGTGGTTCAGCAATGGACGCTATTGCACGTCAGCCAGAAGCTTACGGAAAGATTCAGACAGCGATGTTAATTGCTGCTGCACTTATTGAAGGTATTGGATTTGCTGCATTATTTGCAGTATAATTCTATGTTCTTAAGTAACAGTTGCAACGGTTGGTTGTAGCTGTTACTTTATTTTAAAAATTAAGAGTTTTATAAAGTAATTAGAAATGGAAAAATTAATAGAAGAGTTTTCTTTTGGACTATTTTTTTGGCAAACATTGTTGTTTGGCTTACTACTTTTTTTATTGTGGAAATTCGCATGGAAGCCAATTTTAGGAGCTGTTAACGAGCGAGAAGATGGTATCAAAGATGCATTAGCTGCAGCTGAAGAGGCTAAAAAAGAAATGCAAAATGTTACTGCTGATAGCGAGAAGCTGTTAAAAGAAGCAAGAGCTGAGCGTGAAGCTATGATGAAAGATGCCCGCGACATGAAAAACAAAATTGTTGAAGACGCCAAAGAAGCAGCTAATGTGGAAGCTGATAAAATGATTAAGCAGGCCCAAGCGACAATTGAAAGTGAAAAGAAAGCTGCAGTGGCTGATATTAAAAGTCAGGTAGCTAACCTTTCTGTGGAGATAGCTGAAAAAGTGATTAAAGAACAACTTTCTAACAAAGACAAGCAATTGAAATTGGTTGATGAAATGTTGGGTGATATCAAATTGAACTAAGAATGGGTAATTCAAGAGCAGCCATACGTTACGCAAAAGCGATTTTAGATTTAGCAGTTGATAATAAAGCAACAAGCGCTATTGAAAATGATATGCGTTCAATTGTTGCAACCATTGCTGATAGTTCTGAATTACGTGAGATGTTAGCAAGTCCTGTAATTAAAGGTTCAGATAAAAAGCAAGTGCTTTCAGAAGTTTTTAAAGGAAGTCATGCCATATCGGAAGGCTTAATTACGATGTTAGTAGACAACAAAAGAGTGTCTTTATTAAATGAAGTCGCGGAAAAGTTTATCATTCTAAATGAGCAGTTAAAAGGCGAAGGTGTAGCGCACGTTACTACCGCTGTTCCGTTAACTGCTGAAATGGAAAAGAAAATTTTAAATAAAGTTGAAAGTATGACTGGTAATAAAGTGGTGCTTGAAAACAAAATTGACGAGAGTATTGTTGGTGGTTTTATTCTTAGAGTAGGCGATTTACAATATGATGCTAGTATAGCAAATAAATTAAGTAGTTTAAAGCGAGAATTCGCAACGAGTTTATAATAATTAAGGCAAAGACGCCTAAGACTTATATCTAGAAAAATGGCAGGAGTAAAAGCCGCTGAGGTATCAGCAATCTTAAAAAAACAATTATCAGGTTTCAAGGCTGAAGCCTCTTTAGACGAGGTGGGTACAGTATTGCAAGTTGGTGATGGTATTGCCCGTGTATACGGACTATCTAATGTGCAATATGGTGAATTAGTTGAATTCGAAGGTGGCCTAGAAGGTATTGTACTTAACTTGGAAGAAGATAACGTTGGTGTTGTACTATTAGGTCCTTCTCGAGGAGTTAGCGAGGGTGCTGTAGTAAAACGTACACAACGTATAGCTTCACTTAAAGTTGGTGAAGGTATTGTTGGTCGTGTTGTTGATACACTAGGTAATCCTATCGATGGTAAAGGTCCTATTGCTGGTGATACATATGAAATGCCACTAGAGCGTAAAGCGCCAGGTGTAATTTTCCGTGAGCCAGTTACCGAGCCATTACAGAGTGGTATTAAGGCAATTGATGCCATGATTCCAGTAGGTAGAGGTCAACGTGAACTTGTTATTGGTGACCGTCAAACTGGTAAAACAACGGTTTGTATTGATACCATCTTAAATCAAAAAGAATTTTACGATGCAGGTGAGCCTGTTTATTGTATATATGTAGCTATTGGTCAAAAAGCTTCTACTGTTGCAGGTATTGCAAAAGTATTAGAAGATAAAGGGGCATTAGCTTACACAACTATAGTTGCTGCCAACGCATCTGATCCTGCTCCAATGCAGGTATATGCTCCAATGGCAGGTGCTTCTATTGGTGAGTATTTCCGTGATACTGGTCGTCCAGCATTAATTATTTATGATGATTTATCAAAGCAAGCGGTAGCTTATCGTGAAGTATCACTTTTATTAAGAAGACCACCGGGTCGTGAAGCATATCCTGGTGATGTATTCTACCTTCACTCTAGATTATTAGAGCGTGCTGCAAAAGTTATCAATGATGATGAAATTGCAAAGAACATGAACGATTTGCCAGAAGTTTTAAAACCAATGGTAAAAGGTGGTGGTTCGTTAACAGCACTTCCAATTATTGAAACACAAGCGGGTGACGTTTCTGCTTATATTCCTACCAACGTAATTTCGATTACAGATGGTCAAATTTTCTTAGAACAAGATTTATTCAACCAAGGTGTAAGACCAGCGATTAACGTGGGTATTTCTGTATCTCGTGTTGGTGGTAACGCTCAGATTAAATCAATGAAGAAAGTTGCTGGTACATTGAAACTGGATCAGGCACAGTTCCGTGAGTTAGAAGCATTTGCTAAGTTCGGTTCAGATTTAGATGCGGCAACATTAAACGTTATTGAAAAAGGACGAAGAAACGTTGAAATCTTAAAGCAAGCACAAAACGATCCGTTTACTGTAGAAGATCAGGTTGCAATTATTTATGCAGGTTCTAAAAACTTGTTACGTGATGTGCCCGTTGAAAAAGTAAAAGAATTTGAACGTGATTATATCGAATTCTTGAATGCTAAGCATAGAGGTGTATTAGATACTTTGAAATCAGGAAAATTGACTGATGAGGTAATTGATACATTAACAGTAGTAGCAAAGGATCTTTCAGCGAAGTATAAAGGGTAAAAGATAGTAACTAGTAAAAAGTATTGAGTGTTATAACTTGATGCTTTTTACTAGATACTTAATACTATATAGTATGGCAAACTTAAAGGAAATAAGGAATAGGATAGCATCGGTTTCATCAACCATGCAGATTACCAGTGCTATGAAAATGGTATCTGCGGCCAAATTAAAAAAGGCCCAAGATGCTATTACGGCAATGCGTCCTTATGCCAATAAATTGACAGAGTTATTACAGAACCTAAGTAGTAGTCTTGAAGCTGGGAATAAGTTTTCTGATCAGCGTGAGGTAAAAAAGGTATTAGTAGTGGCAATTACATCAAATAGAGGTTTATGTGGTGCTTTTAACACTAATATTATTAAGCAGAGTACTTTATTAGTTGAAGATACGTATGCTGGAAAGCAGGTAGATATAGTAGCTATAGGTAAAAAAGCAAACGATATTTTAGGTAAAAACTTTAATGTTGTTGCCAATCATAGTGAGGTTTATGATGACTTAACTTTCGATAATGTTGCCACTATTGCTGAAGGGCTTATGGATCAATTTACTGATGGCTCTTACGATAAAATTGATATTGTTTACAACAAGTTTAAAAATGCTGCTACTCAAATAATAATGACTGAGCAGTTCTTACCAATTGTACCAACTGAGGGTGGTGAGGTTTCAAGTAAAGATTATATTTTTGAGCCATCAAAGCCAGAAATTGTAGAGCAACTGATTCCTAAATCTTTAAAAACACAATTGTATAAAGGTATTCGAGATTCTTTTGCAAGTGAGCACGGTGCACGTATGACGGCGATGCATAAAGCAACAGATAATGCTACTGAGCTTAGAGATCAATTGAAATTGACATATAACAAAGCGAGACAAGCTGCTATTACCAACGAAATCCTTGAGATTGTAGGAGGTGCGGAAGCATTGAACAATTAAACTTAAATCCTGAAAAGGATTTAAAAATAATACAACCTCACAGCAATGTGGGGTTTCTTTTTGCACGAATATTTATATTCGATTTTTTACACGACTTTTGCTGCCACAATGCAATCAAACAAAAAGGCTTTACTATTTATATTTATTACCATTCTCGTTGATGTAATTGGTATCGGAATAATTATACCTATCATTCCCGATTTAATTATGGAGTTAACTGGCGAAGGAACAGCACAAGCCGTAATTTATGGTATGTGGTTGATGACTGCATATTCCGGTATGCAATTTTTGTTTTCACCTGTTTTAGGCGAAATTTCAGACCGATACGGAAGACGTCCTATTTTATTATTAGCACTTTTTGGGTTGAGTATTGATTATTTAATCCATGCATGGGCGCCGACCATTATGTGGTTATTTGTAGGGCGGTTTTTAGCGGGGATTACAGGAGCTAGTTTTACAGTGGCATCAGCATATATTGCTGATATTAGTACTAAGGAAAATAAGGCGAAGAATTTTGGGCTTATTGGTGCTGCTTTTGGCCTAGGCTTTATCATTGGACCTGGAATAGGAGGGTTTTTTGGTGATATTGATATTAGATTACCTTTCTACATTGCAGCCGGTCTCACATTTGCGAATTTTGTTTTTGGATATTTCTTTGTGCCCGAATCCTTAACGCTTGAAAATAGGCGCCAAATAATTCCAGCGAAAATGATACCTGGAGTGTCACTAGTAAGTTTGCGAAATTATAAAGGAGTTTTACTATTGATTTTTGCGTTTTTCTTAGCGAATTTGGCAGGACAAGCTTTGCCATCAACCTGGTCATATTATGGTATTGAACGATATGATTGGAGTCCCAGAGAAATAGGTGTGTCACTTATGGTTGTTGGATTGTTGGTTGCAATTGCACAAGGGTTTCTAGTTGGTGTAGTAGTGAAGAAATTTGGAAAGAAAAATACCATAATCGCTGGATTTGTGCTTTGGACCATAGGTATGTTCTTATTTTCTCAAGCTTCAGAACCTTGGATGTTATATGCGTTCCTAATTCCATATGCTTTCGGTGGTGTGGCAGGGCCAACCATTCAAGGAGTTATTTCGAACCAAGTATCAGAAAAAGAACAAGGAAACCTACAAGGTGCTATTACAGGATTGGTAAGTGTAACTGCAATTATTGGTCAATTGGCGTTTTCAGCAGTGTTTTATTATTTTATTCGACCGGAAGGAACTATTTATTTTCCGGGTGCTCCATATGCCTTGGCATCGATATTCCTGTTAGTAGCTTTTGTATTTGCAGTAATTGCCATGAAGAAAATGGACTTAGATTCTGATATCTACTTAGAAACTCGTCAATACTAATTCTACATAGAATCTTTTGGTCAAGTGTTTAAAAACAGGCGCTAATTAGGTACTTTTGATAACGTAAACAAAAGCACTTTTGAATCCACTTAAAAAACTTTTTAAGCAAACCGCCATTTATGGCTTGGCCACTGTGCTACCTCGTGTACTCAATGTTTTGTTACTACCATTATATACTGGTGTACTACAAACTGCTGGATATGGTAGGGTTACGGTAATATTTTCTTGGATTGCCATATTCAACGTTTTCCTGGCTTATGGAATGGAAACTGCTTTTTTTAGGTTTTACAATAAAGCCGATGACAAAGAAAAAGTGGTCTCCACTTCCCTTATTTCAATTTTAGGTTCCACACTTTTATTTGCTGTATTGGCACTAATCTTTCAAAATTCGATGGCGAGTGCTTCTAATATTGAAGTGCAGTTTATTCGTTATGCCATAGCCATTATAGTTTTAGATGCCTTTGTTATAATTCCGTTTGCATGGTTGCGGGCCAATGAGCGGCCCATGAAATATGCCATTATTAAAATTGTGAATGTCGTTATTAATTTGGGATTAAACCTGTTTTTCTTAATACTGTTGCCCAAAATGGCTCAAGAAAACGCAGATGGATTCTTAAGCTCCTTATATGTTCCTGACTTTGAAATCTCTTATATATTTATTTCAAATTTGATTGCGAGCGGGGTTACCTTATTATTGATGTTGCCTTTATATTTAAAATGTAAATATGATTTCGACATTTCGCTATGGAAACAAATGTTTAAATATGCATGGCCCGTTTTGGTAGCTGGTATTGCTTTTACAATTAATGAAGTATTCGACAAAATATTGCTTGAACGTTTACTGCCGGAAGATGTAGCCGACAGTGAAACAGGAATGTATGCTGCTTGTTATAAACTGGGAATGTTTATGACATTGTTTGCAACCGCATTTCGTATGGGCATTGAGCCGTTCTTTTTTAGTCACGCAGAATCCGAAAACCCTCAAAAAGCATATGCTCAGATTACCAATTATTTTGTAGTGTTGGGTAGTATTATTTTACTGGGTGTTGTGGTCTATGCAGACTTGTTTAAAGTCTTGTTTATTCAAAATTCGGAATATTGGGAGGCAATGGATATTGTGCCATTAATTCTCTTAGCAGGTTTCTTTTTAGGGATATATCATAATCTTTCTGTCTGGTATAAGGTAACCGATAAAACACGATATGGTGCTTTTATATCAGTAATTGGCGCCTTTATAACAATTGGTATAAATTTTACTTTAATTCCTGTTTTAGGTTATTTGGCCTCAGCAATAGCTACAGTTTTAGCTTATGGAAGTATGATGGTACTATCGTATTATTTTGGAAAATCGCATTATCCAATTCCTTATAACTTCAGAAAAATTCTGTTTTATTTGGGAGTATCAATATTGTTTTCAACGTTATCGTTTTATGTGTTTAATAGAAACATGATTATAGGTACTGTGCTTTTACTATTGTTTTTAGGCTTAGTATATAAAATGGAAAATGAAATGTTACGAAAGATATTTTTGAGGAAAGGTTGAAAAAAGTATAAAGTGCGAAACTGGAAATAAGAGAAAAGTTATATGTGTTAGGAGACAGGAGACAGGAGACAGGAGACAGGAGACAGGAGACAGGAGACAGGAGACAGGAGACAGGAGACAGGAGACAGGAGACAGGAGACAGGAGACAGGAGACAGTTTAGAAAGATGGTAGTAAGAAATTAGTAAAAAGTATTAAGTATAAATCGAAGTTTAAATTGAATTTTTATTTTTTCAACGAACAACGAACAACGAACAACGAACAACGAACAACGAACAACGAACAACGAACAACGAACAACGAACAACGAACAACGAACATGAATATTAGAATAATTAATAAATCAACGCACGCTTTACCACATTATGAAACCGGGGCGTCTGCAGGAATGGATTTACGGGCCAATATTTCTACTTCACAAACGTTACAACCATTAGAGCGTACCATCATTAAAACAGGACTCTTTATAGAGCTTCCTGTAGGCTTTGAGGCACAAGTGCGACCTAGAAGTGGTTTGGCTGCTAAAAAGGGAATTACCGTGCTTAATGCACCTGGAACAGTAGATGCGGATTACAGAGGTGAAATAGGCGTGATATTGGTTAATTTATCAAACGAACCTTTTACTATTGAAAATGGAGAGCGTGTTGCCCAATTGGTAATTGCTAAACATGAACGAGCAGAATGGATTGAAGTTGAAGAGCTTTCTGAAACAGTAAGAGGCGAAGGTGGTTTTGGTAGTACAGGAGTTAAGTAATTCAATTGGAATAGTTCTTGTATAGTTTTTTCAGCAATATTAATATTGACCAAGATGAGAAAGCTTTTAAAGGTTGTTGTACTCTTTATTTTAATAGGTTCTAGCACTTTTTTAAGTGCACAACAGTTGAAAATATTTAATGTTAATTCAAACTATATCTATAATACATGGGTTTTTTCAGTAGAAGAAAGTGATTCTGAAGTTGAAGTTTATAGAAATGAAGCATATTATTTAACCAAAGAAAATGATAAAAGCTCTAAGTGGACTTTTACGCAATATGATGATGTTTTTCTAAATAATTATTTGAAAGCAAGAAAGGTTTTTGTTCCAAATAAAACAAGACGTGATGGTATTTGCAATAGAGGAGGTAAACATGTGTATGTGCCTTCGCAGAGAATTCAAGGTAAATGGAGAATAAACATGATTAATGATGAATTGATTTTAAAACTTAATTATTTTGAGGCAATTAGTGGTAGACCTCTGAAATTAAAATCAACTAAAGAGTTTCGGGTTGTACATTTGAGAAGAAATAAAATGGTACTTAGGAAATTAGAAAAGGAGATATAAGTGAGAGACAAGTTGTATATGTTGTTGTTTGTCTACGGTGTCATTGCGATTCCGAAGCTCATTTACGCCCAAGAAAAAACTCCAGATATAGATGTTGAAGAAAGTGCAGAAGTTTTTTTAGAAGAGTATTCCGATGCTTTTCAAGAGAACTTTTTCGAGGCTTTAAAGCAAAAAGGCATTGAGAATTACGATAAAGCCATCAATTTACTTTTGGAGTGCAAGCAATTACAACCCGATAATATTGTGGTGGATTACGAATTGGCAAAATCCTATTTAGCAGACAAGCAATATATCGCGGGACAAGAATATGCCCTTATTGCTGTAAACGCAGAGCCCGGTAATTTGTGGTACTTGAATGTTTTAGTAGAGCTCGTTCAAAAACAAGGCAATACTATAGATGGAATAAAATCGCAATTATCATTTTCAGATCAGCAGTTAAAAGAGAACTTAGCGCTCATTTATTACCAGCAGAAAAAATACGAACAAGCATTAAAAGTGCTTAGTCCTTTAGATGCTTCTATTTTTACGGAAGAGCTAGAGTCGAAAATTAATACGGCAATAAAAAGAGTAGCAACTAAAACAAAGACTTTAAATAACAATACAGCTACAATTGATAAAAACCCTTTGGAAGCCTATAAAACGGAGATAAAAAATCTGATCGAAATTGATAATAACGAGCAGCTATTTAGTTTAAGTCAGGAGGCGTTAGACACCTACCCCTTACAGCCCTTTTTCTATTATGCAAATGGACATTCCTTAAATAAAATGGGTAAAAATAAAGAAGCGATTGAAGTGTTAGAATCAGGAATTGATTATTTGTTAGATGATGTAGCTTTGGAAAATAAATTTTACTCTGAATTGTCAAATGCATATACCGCGATGGGCAATTCGGTAAAGGCGAATATGTATCTTAGTAAAGTAAAACCCGGATTTTAATCCTTATGAGAACTATGGTGAGTGATTTGAAAAATAAAATGTTACTTTTTGTCTTGCTGGTTTTTGTGAGCTCATGCGGAACCAAAAAACTAACTACAGATGGTTCTGTAAATAGTAAAATGTCGGCTAAGAATATAATTCGTCAGCATTATTTAAATCAGCTTGATTTTAAAACTATTGCCGGGAAATTGAAAATTGATTATTCCGATGGTGATGGTTCTCAAGGACTGTCTGTTAGTCTTAGAATGGAAAAAGACAAAGCTATTTGGATTAGTGCTCCATTAGGAATTGTAAAAGCTTATATAACTCCGAATCGAGTTAGTTTTTATAACAAATTAGAGAATGAATATTTCGATGGTGATTTTTCGTATTTAAGCAATATTCTGGGCACCGAACTAGATTTTGAAAAGGTTCAAAACTTGTTATTAGGGCAAGCACTTTTTAATTTGAAATCAGAACCATATACAGCTACAGCTGCTACTGAAAACTACGAACTGAAGCCAAAAAATGCAGGAACGTTGTTTAAAATATTGTTTCAAATAGAACCAGATAATTTTAAAATAGCATCACAACAAATTTCACAACCCTTGCGTAAAAGACTATTGGATATCAATTATAAAAATTATCAGAAAATCCATAAATGGATTTTACCTAGCGACATTAAAATAGTTGCAATAGAAAAAGAAAAGCGCAATATAATTGACATTGAATATCGCAATATTGAGTTTGACCAAGAATTACGCTTCCCCTATAAAATACCAGATGGATTTAAAGAAATCGTTTTAACCAAGAATGACTTCTAAAAAGCGCCAATTACTTTATGTTGTTCTATTGCTGTTTCTTACGGCTGGTCTACGAGCGCAAACTACTGATCAAGAAAGTTTAGAAGCTAAACGGGAGGCCCTTCAAAAAGAAATAGAAAGTATTAATCGTTTGCTTTTTGCGGAGAAAAAAGAACGCGGTAATGTTTTGGAGCAAATGGAGGCGCTTGATAATAAAATTAAAGTACGTCAAGAACTTATTGATGTTACCAATGAACAAAGCAATGCTTTAAATAAAAGTATTAATGAAAATGTTAAAAGCATATCGCGATTAAAGAAGGAATTACAAGAGCGTAAAGATGAATATGCTTCGCTGATACAAAAGTCGTATCAGAGTAAAGTGCAGCAGAGTCGTTTAATGTTTTTATTGTCTTCGGAAAATTTTGTGCAGGCGATGAAACGACTTCAATATATAAAGCAATATACAGATTATCGCAAGTCGCAAGGGCTCGCAATTTTGACAAAAACAGATGAGCTTTCTGCCCGTAATCTGGAACTCACCGAACAACGTAAAAAGGCAGATCGTTTAATAGCAGCTAATAAGCGAGCGAAAGGTGAAATTCTGAAAGAGATAAAAGTACAGAAAGAACTTTTAGCCACAATTCGTAAAAATGAAAGTCAATATACGGCTGAAGTTCAAAAGAAGAAAAAAGAAACACGTAAAATAGATCAGCAAATAGACGCTTTAATTCGTGCGGCTATAGTTTCTTCAAATACGAAGAATGAAAAAGAAGGAAAGAAAACTGTTACCTCAGATAGGTTTGTTTTAACTCCTGAAGCTTCTTTAATAGCAGATAATTTTGCTGCCAATAAAGGAAAATTAATTTGGCCAGTAGATAAAGGGATAAAAAGTCAAGGATTCGGAATATACCCAGATGCGGTATATCCAGAAATTAAACATGAAAGTAACGGGGTTATTATTACTACAGAGGAAGGCACTAGAGCGCGTGCGATTTTTCAAGGAGAAGTTATAGCTATCATGAGTGTTCCTGGCGGGAATAACGGTGTAACGCTTAAACATGGTAATTACATAAGTACATATTATAATTTGTCCGCAGTATTTGTAAAGAAGGGTGATGTAGTTGCTGCTAAGGCTGAATTAGGTAAAGTTGCTACCAACAGATTAAATGGTCAAACGCGATTAAAATTTTATCTTTATGAAGACACCCAGAAATTAAACCCAGAAGAGTGGGTTTTTCGACTTTAAAAGGAATTGGAATGAAGAAAATAACGGATTTACAAGGCACTTTCGAATTACATAATGGTGTAAAAATGCCATACTTGGGATTGGGCACATATCAATCGGAAAATGATCAAGAGGTAGTTAATGCGGTACAAAGTGCACTAGATTATGGATATCGACATATTGATACTGCTTCTGCATATAAGAACGAAGAAGGAGTAGGAAAAGGAATTAAAGCAAGTTCAGTTGCTCGTGAAGACGTTTTTGTTGTCAGTAAAGTATGGAACAGTGATCAAGGTTATGAAAGTACTTTAAATGCATTTGAAGCTACTTTAGAACAATTAGATGTAGACTATCTCGATTTATACTTAATACATTGGCCTGTAAAAGGAAAGTATAAAGATACCTGGCGAGCACTTGAAAAATTATACCGTGAAAAGCGTATACGTGCAATAGGGGTAAGTAACTTCATGATACACCATTTGGAAGATTTAATGGAAAGTTCAGAAACAATTCCGATGGTAAATCAAATGGAATTCCACTCGTATCTTACTAGTCAAGAATTGGTTGATTATTGTGTTTCTAAAGGAATTCAATACGAGGCTTGGTCTCCTTTTATGCAAGGGAAACTATTTAAATTGGATATCTGTAAAGAGTTATCCGAGAAGTATGGAAAATCTCCAGCGCAGCTAATTTTACGTTGGAACTTGCAGCGCGGTGTAGTTACAATTCCAAAGTCCGCAAAAAGCGAACGCATCATTTCGAATGCCGACATTTTTGATTTTGAATTAAATGCTGATGAAGTCGCTTTCTTGGATAGTTTAAATCGTGATGAACGCATTGGTCCAGACCCAGATAATTTCAATTTTTAAGAAGAAGTAAAAAGCGCTTTCAATTCGGTCGCTTCACTAGGCTTCATTTTGTTGGCTAGAACAAGACTTAGTTGTTTTCTTCGTAAAGCAGCATCAAAACGTTCTATTTCAAGAGTAGTTTCTGGTGTTATGGAAGGAACTTCTGTAGGTCGGCCGGCATCATCAACAGCTACAAAAGTATAAATGGCCTCATTTGCCTTTGAACGTTCACCCGTAAACCGGTCTTCCATCCAAACATCAATATAAACTTCCATAGAAGTTCTAAAAGCTCTTGAAACTGCAGCTTCAACCGTAAGTACACTACCTAGGGGGACTGGGTGATTAAAGGCCACATGGTTCACAGAAGCTGTAACGGTGATTCGTCTGCTATGTCGTCTGGCAGCAATACTCGCTGCTCGATCCATACGTGCTAATAATTCACCTCCGAATAAATTATTTAAAGGGTTAGTTTCACTAGGTAAAACCATGTCTGTCATGGTTGTTCGCGACTGGCTAGGTTTTTTAGCTTGCATGCAATTTGTTTTGCGGCAAAGATAAGCGCTTATGTAGAAAAATATCAGAATATTACTAATTTAGAAACTAAACCTGAACTTAGAAAATAAGTGAATAATAAAAGGGATAAATTAAATTAACAACACTACTTAACCGACTTCAACCACGCATCTCTAGATTGCGTCTGTCTAATTTTTTGAAGAGCGTTTAAAGCTTCTTGAGGCTCTTTGAAGCTATCGTACGTTACAATGTGCAAGCCAAAATCGTTGGTGCCTAAATACGTAGCATGATATCCTTTTTGTTTAAGCTGGCGAATTTTACGTTGTGCGTTTCTTTCAAATCGAAAGGCACCTGCAATAACATGGTGTGTTTTGTCAGGTGAATTTGGGTCAAAACTCGGATTTATGACAGATTCTGCTTCCAACTCCAAAACAGGTAATTCAAGCGGTGTTGTATCAAAGAATGTAGCCTCTTGTATCGTTTTAGAAACCTGTTCTTGTGCTTCTTCAAATGCAACTTGCTTGTTGTGCTTCATTTCATTTACAGTTCGGTATCCTGTAAATCCAGCTGAAATAGCCAATAATAAAATAGCAGCGTATTTTAAATACGGTCTGTACGAGGTCGTTTCCCGCTGCTCTGGTGTAATTATGAAAGGTATTTTTTCTTCTAATTCTTGAACTTCTTCTTTTAAAACCTCTCTAGTAACTGGAGCAGCAACAAAAGTTGATAATCCAAAAGAAGATGTTAGGTAGTTAACCCGTTCTGAAGGTTGAAACTGAGTTTTTTGCTCAAAATTCAGCCAAATATCACCTATGTTTTCTAGTTTAATTCGGTTGCCTTGTTTTAAACTAGTCTTCCATTCATTAGCAGCTTCCGTAACTTTTTTCAACATAGTTTCGTAGCTTACATTTTCCGCGTTAGCGATGTAAGAAACCAATAAACCGTCATTAGTAGTCAATTGATTGTTAAACGAAAGTGTTTTAGAGGGAGGGTAAAAGGTGTTCGAAGTTTTGTGTAGTCCAGCAGATTTTCTTTGGGTAAGAAAAGCGCCAAACTCAGGTACCACTACACAATTGTAACGATATAAAAGCTCAGAAATATAGTGTTCTAGTACCATATAGTGCAAATATCGAAATTTTTTTGGGCTGCTCATCACACTAATTTACTTTTTATTAACATTAAAAAAGGTGTATTTTGTGGATAACTAACAACCAATAACTTAGAATTTATTGAATGTCAGAAAATGAAATTATAGCATTACTTCGTTTGCAGCATGTGCCAAATATTGGTGATGTAACTGCAAAAAAACTTATTTCATTTTGTGGCAGTGCAGCAGCAATTTTTGAAAATAAGCTGGGCAATCTTCAAAAAATAGATGGTGTAGGTACTTTTAAATTAAGAGGCTTATTAGATGCTGAACATCTTGAGGCTGCAGAGGCAGAATTTTTGTTTCTTCAAAAGAATGATATGGGCTTTACTTATTTTATGGAACCTGATTTCCCTGCATATTTAAAGCATTGTATCGATGGTCCAATACTATTGTTTAAGCGTGGAAATATTGACCTAAGCCAGAAAAAAATCATCAGTATAGTTGGTACAAGAAAGATTACGAGTTATGGTACTGCTTTTTGTGAAGAATTTATTGAGGCGATTGCGCCTTTAAACCCAATAATCGTAAGTGGCTTTGCTTATGGTGTTGATATTTGTGCGCAACGAGCAGCGGTAAAACATGGCTTGCAAACTATTGGTTGTTTGGCACACGGATTAAATCAAATTTATCCGCGTGTGCACGGAAAGTACATGGCTGATATTGAGAAAAACGGAGGTTTTTTTACTGAGTTTTGGAGCAATAGTAGTCCGGAACGAGAGAATTTTTTAAAACGCAATAGAATAATTGCTGGAATGACAGAGGCTACTATTGTAATAGAATCGGCTGAAAAAGGTGGTAGTTTGGTAACGGCCGATATTGCTAATAGTTATAATAGAGATGTTTTTGCTGTACCTGGTCGTTCACACGATAAGTTTAGTGTAGGTTGTAATAATTTGATAAAACAACAAAAAGCACAGATGTTGACTTCTGCTGCAGATTTAGTGTATAATTTGGGTTGGGAACTTGAGAATAAGAAGTCTGCTGTAGTTCAAAAACAACTTTTTGTGGAGTTGGATGACAATGAGAAACACATTTATTCTTATTTGCAAAAGGAAGGAAAGCAGTTGCTAGATGTCATTTCTTTAGATTGTAAGATGCCCGTATTTAAAGTTTCTTCAACACTTTTAAATATGGAAATGAAGGGTGTAATTCGTCCTTTACCCGGAAAATTGTTTGAAGCAATATAGCTTCTAAGAATAACTATTTCTAATTTGAGATAGCATTATTTCTCATTTATCTCAAATATCCGCATAGCAGTTAAGGGTCTGCCGTCCGTAGTAATACCTTCTGCTTTTATCACATATTTTCCTGGTATGTCATTTGTATAGAAAGAGACGTCTGAACTATTTTGTTGCTTTGAGTTGTTGATTTGAATATTTGGTTGCCAATGTAATGTGCTTCGATGATCTTGTTCGCTATGTTCAGGTTTTGATTCTGAATAATCGGTAACAATAAAGTTTTTAGCTGAGGAAAAGCCAGTTACTTCAAACCCCTTTATGTTTGGCATGATAACCTGCTTTCTTTTTTGTGGTAGATTTAAACTGCCTTTGCTATATATAACAACAACGCCGTTTTTAGCAATATTACTATAAGCACCAGCAGTTCCGGGGAGCAAAACATCAATAAATTCTATGTCATCCGTATTTAAGGCATCTATAAATTGCGAATCGACCACTACACCATCGACCACGAATGAGGGGCTATCCCCAAAACGTAATCCTAATACAATTTTCTCATTAGGAAATGCACCTTGAAACCTTGCTCCAAAAGGCATTAAAAAGTCAATGACTCGTAGATGTGTGCCTGTAAGAGAATCAGGAAATATCCGGCGAGTTGGACTGGAGTATAGTGGTTTTAATTTCTTAAACGCCAAATTTATACTGTCATTACGTGTTTTTTTCTTATCTGAAACAATTGCTTCGTCTAATTCAATAACATTTGAATCTCTTTCAAAATCAATAACATTGGGATTCTTTTTAAAATTAATTCTATTGGGAGATGTAAGGGTAGATTTTGGACTTGCTATTTTTTGTTCTTGCAAAATGTAACTGTTTTTAAGACTGTTTTTCGATATCTTTTTATGAATAGATGGTTGGTCTTCAATTAAGACAGATATTTTTTTAGACTTCCCATTTCGCCTTTTTTCGAAACTTTCCGCAGTAATAACAGCTTTAAGGGTATCTGAAAAAACATAAGGGCCAAAAGTAAAGCGCCCATTTTCATCACTAACTTTCTTCTCTTCATAAACATCGTCTATTAAACCCAGAAGATTTAGTTTTACGTTTGCCCGTTTTGGTTCTTGTTGGTTTTTAAAATTTACAATCCTTCCAGTAATGATAATACCTTTTTCAGGACGAATATTCATCTCATAGGTATTTTCTTTTCCAAGTACTCTTTTCCAGTTATATAGACTCCTATTTTTGGTTATCAATAAGGCATCAAGAAGATTTCTTTTATTCCTGGAATTATCTTCAAAAAAATACTCGGGGTT
Organism: Aurantibacter sp.; assembly: GCF_039941195.1. Taxonomy (GTDB): domain Bacteria; phylum Bacteroidota; class Bacteroidia; order Flavobacteriales; family Flavobacteriaceae; genus Aurantibacter_A. The sequence continues at coordinate 94,217 of NZ_JBDVFA010000085.1, forward strand.
TGCCAGGGCAGCGTCAATATCAGAATTTAATAGCAACCAGTTTTTTATCGTGTGATTTTTGGTGCTTATATTAAGACGATCAATTGACGATACTGACAATGAAACATTGGCGGAAACTTGCTTACCTTCATTATCAATAACACTTAATTTTGTAGAAACTTCTTGTCTTTGGGTATAAGACTCACTAATCGAGTCTATGGAAAGTGTTACCTCATTACTACTTTGATCAACAAATAACGAACGTTCACATATCGGGTCGCCATCTACAGAGAATAGGGTGAACTGCACCAGGCCTGATGGCCCATCTCTATTTAGAACTCGTATTTTATAAGAATTAGAATTATATCCGCTTGGAATCCTTTGTTTATATATGAGCTGACCTCTAAGGTGACCTAAAAGGTACAGGCCCCCAAGACCTTTTGGAATATTAGTGGTAATATCTATTAAAACTACATCATCTTTATTCTTTATATTGAGAATATATCCTTTTGCTAAGGGCTTAGGAAGTTCGTACTGTAAATTATCGCTTAATACAGCAAAGTACTTTTTATTTGCTAAGGGTAATATCTTAAAAACGCCGAGGCCAAACTCTTGACTTTTAAAAAAGCATACGATTTTGTTTTCCTCATCAACAATTTTTCCTTCTGTAGCAATTCCTTTACCACTTTTATCAGTAATTTTAATAGCTACCGAAGTTTCGATTCCAGAAACCATAGAACCTCCTTCTGGAAAAAAATTAAGCTGTAGTTCTGATTTAGGAAATGTTAAATTGTTGTGGTTAAATGGTTTACTAGGTAGTGTTTTAATCGTACTAGTTCTTTTGGGTTCAAGTTTATGGTTCAGAATTATAATTTGATTTTCAAAAGGAACAGGGTTATTTTCATTCTGCATGTAGCGAGTATAAGCTCTTAGTGTATACACGCCCGAATCAAGAGAACTATTTAAGTCAATATGACCATTTGAGCTTCGATTTTCAACATAAAGCTTCTTTTCGATAATCAAACTATCATTTTCGTTCAATAAGTCGATATATAGGAGTTGGCTTTTTTCCGAGTTTAGAAGAGAGTTTCCGTCTAATAGATACAATTCTAACCATATGGTCTCATTAGTGTTATACATGTCCTTATCTGTATTTATATAGGTTTTTTCAGAAGGATGTAAATTAACATAACTGTTAAAAGCCGATGCAGGATCCGTTGAGAAACTATTTCCCTGTCCATTACATATTGTGAGCGAAAGAAGTGAGGATAAAAATAATATGAGATCGATTTTATTCATGAAGCTATAGGGTGAATAAAAAATACAGATATAATGTAATTATATGATATCAATTGAAGTTATTAAAAAAAAGTTATAACTACAATTCTGTTTATGGGTCTTTATAAAAGCTAAGATTAAAAGCGTTTCACTCATAAGATTTTAACTATTTTTGCTCAAATTATATTTCAAAAATGAATAAATCCTTCCTAATAATTATCGTGTTTTTTCTTGGTTTTAATGGCTTAGCTCAAAAAAAGAAAGATCTTATAAATGAGATTGCTCAACTTAAAGCAACAAAGACTGAATTGCAGGATAAGTTAGCTGCCATTGAAAAATCAAAAGAAGTAAACCTAAAAGATAGTATACAGGAATTCAGTTATGCCTTTGGGGTAAGTATCGGTGGTAATTTAAAAACAATAGGTTTTGATTCTATTTCATATAATACGTTTTCGGTAGCTGTAAAAGACGCAATAAAAGGAGAAGAAAAAATTACACAGGCTGAGGCACAAAATATTATACAAACTACAATTCAGAAAGTACAAGAGGCTGAAGCAAAAGAGAAAAGTGCGGCAGGCATTAAATTTTTGGAGGAAAATGGGAAAAGACCTGAAGTTGTAACTACCGAAAGTGGATTACAATATGAAGTATTATCGAAAGGAGAAGGCCCAATTCCAGTGGCATCAGACCAAGTAAAAGTGCATTATTCCGGTATGTTGATAGATGGAACGGTATTCGATAGTTCAATTGAACGTGGAGAGCCAACTGTTTTTGGAGTGACTCAGGTAATTAAAGGTTGGCAAGAAGCCTTGCAATTAATGCCAGTTGGCTCCAAATGGAAGGTTTTTATTCCACAAGAAATAGCGTATGGGCCAAATGGTAGAAGCCCATTAATAGCCCCTTATTCCGCTTTAATCTTTGAAATGGAATTATTGGGTATTGAGAAATAGATAGCTTTTTGTATTTCAGAGTTGAAGGGTGTTTAAGATCTCTTCTGCGCTTTTGAATATGGAATTGAAGTGCTTATTTCAATTTTCACATAGAATATTGTAATGGGAAATTTAGAATTTACAAACTAGTGGGTCGCTAGTGTATTCAAATTAGGTTGAAGACGCTCTAATTTCAACGATTCATCGTTAAAAAACGACTTAAATCTATAGTTTTATAAACCATAGACATTTCGAAATTACCAAAACAAACTGAATGGTCTTTTCTTTTATCTAGTATCCAATTTTAGCGCGAACACGATTTAATACACCATCAGCAACTACTTTAGCTTTGGCTGCACCCAAAGCAAGGGCATCATCTATCTCATTTTTGTTATTCATAAAGTAATCAAACTTATCTCGAGCGGGTCCGAATTTTTCTAGGATTACTTCATAGAGTGCTTGTTTTGCATGACCATAACCATAGTTGCCATTTTGGTAATTTTGACGCATTTCAGCAATTTGGTTTTCATCAGCCAACAATTTATAAAGCGCAAAGACATTATCTGTATCAGGGTCTTTTGGGTCTTCCATCGGAGTGCTATCCGTTTTAATTCCCATAATTTGTTTGCGAAGTTTTTTGTCTGGTTGAAAAAGATTAATCAGATTTCCTCTGCTCTTACTCATTTTATGACCGTCGGTACCAGGCACATATTTGGTGTCTTTGTGTATTTCGCCTTCAGGCAATACAAAAGTTTCTCCCATTTGGGCATGAAAACGCGAGGCAACATCTCTAGTGATTTCAATATGCTGCAATTGGTCTTTGCCAACAGGTACTATTTCCGCATCATAAATAAGAATATCAGCAGCCATTAACATGGGGTACATGAATAGGCCAGCATTAACATCTTCTAACCGACCAGCCTTATCTTTAAAGGAATGTGCAAGTGTTAACCTTTGAAATGGAAAGAAACAACTTAAATACCAAGCAAGTTCTGAGGTCTGTGGAACATCACTTTGGCGGTAGAAAACAGTTTTTTCAATATCAAGCCCTAAAGCCAACCAGGTGGCGGCAGTAGCATAGGTGTTATTACGCAATACTTCGCCATCCTTAATTTGGGTCATCGAATGCATATCTGCAATAAACAAAAAGGATTCATTATTAGGTGCTGCTGCCATTTCAATAGCAGGCATAAGAGCGCCTAATATATTTCCTAAGTGTGGTGTTCCTGTGCTTTGAATTCCTGTTAAAATACGTGCCATCTTCTATTTTTGAGAAAGCGACAAAGGTAAAACAAATAGTAAATAACCCTATGAATTTGCTACTTTTGATTTCATGCTTCAATTGATTAAGAATATAGGGTATACGCTGTACCGTATTTGGTTTTATTTTTTAGTGGCGGTGCCAATAGTGGTATTCTTTCCTATTCTTTTGTTTTTTACTTTAAGTGAGAAAACCTATCCTCAATTTTTTTGGATGGCGCGTAATCTTTGGGCGAGGCCAATTTTATATGGAATGGGTTGTCCGCCGAGGGTGGTTTTTGAGCAAAAGATTGAGAAGGGTAAGAGTTATATGCTGGTTGCCAACCACACGAGTATGCTAGACATTATGTTAATGTTGCATATTAGTAGAAATCCGTTTGTTTTTGTGGGTAAAAAAGAACTTGCGAAAATTCCGCTTTTCGGATTCTTTTATAAACGGGTTTGTATTATGGTTGATCGTTCCGATAGTGGAAGTAGAACTGGAGTATACCGAAGAGCGCAAAAACGACTTGCACAAGGACTAAGTATTTGTATTTTTCCTGAAGGAGGCGTACCTGACGATGAATCGATAATTTTAGATTCTTTTAAAGATGGAGCATTTAAAATGGCATTGTCTCATAAAATACCGATAGTTCCAATTTCTTTTTTAGACAATAAGAATCGATTTTCATTCACTTTTTTAAGCGGTGGTCCGGGGCGTATAAGAGCAAAAGTACATTCGTTTGTTGAAACAGCACTTTTAGATGAATCGGATAAAGAAATGTTACGTGAGCGAATTAGAGCCGTTATCTTAACCGAGTTAGAAAACAATATTATTTAGAAACAAAAAACGCCTCAATACAAAGATTTTGGCGCTTAAAAGACCTGATAACCACAACAGGTCTAATCTTGATGTCTTATTTAGAATTTAAAATTAAGTCCACTATATACTCCAACTGAAAAGGGATTAAAGCTGCCAGAGGTGTCTGAAAATGTTCCCAACTGATATTTAAATACAGGTTCTACATTAAATCTAACTTTTGTCGAAAATTTGTAATTAAGTCCAAATCCGACATTGGTGCTAAAATTTACAGAATTCAAATTATTGGCCTCTCCTAGTTCAATAATTTCATCAGAACTATTCAATGCAACCGAATTGTTTGTTAAAAATAAAGTACTTACACCTCCAACTAAATTCACACCAAATCGATTTTCTACAAGTGCATAATCTAGTTCTACTGGCACTTCTATATAGCCAAATTCTTGTGCCATTACACCATTTCTAGAACTGTTATTAGCTATAACATCAGAGGATCTATTCGCAAGACCTGCGATATCTTCATTTTTATTACCTACTGCTATGTTTTCTGCGGATTCTGTATAATTAACATTATTTAATCTGCTGGACAAAGCACCTTGTAGCGATGGTGAAAATTCTACTTCATTAGTGTTGTAGCCATAGTTTACTTTATTAACACCTGAGCGTACACTTAATTTATTCGAAACATTATAAGCAACGGATAATCCATAACTCATATTAACCACTCCAGATTTAGAGTTGGAGTTGAATGATGGGTCAATAGAGGAGCCTTCTCCAAATGAATTAAAGTAAACAGGGGCCAGATTAGCACCAACAGACCATTTACTAGTAGAAGTTTCGGCAAGAGCTTCTTCTTCTTCTTCTGTTTGTTTTTCTATTTCATCAAAAATTGATTTCTTTCCTTCATCTTCTCCTGCTTCATTTTTTATGATTTCAGATTCTTCTGTAACACTAGTTAAACGATTGTCAATCGAATTTTGATTGGGAAGCAAGTCTGAGGATAGGGTGGCCTCTGAATTAGTTTGATCCAAAGTTCCTTTTTTATTACCTTCAGAAGTATTATTGGCTATTGAATTGGTTTTATTGCTTTTAATGTTGATAGATGCTGCTTGTGTACGCTCCACATTTTCTTCTTTTTCCCCTGCTGCATTGGTTGTCGCTAATTGCGTATTTGCAGTAGTTTTTTGGGCCACGTTAACCGCTGTTTTAGTGGATGCAATTTGAATTGCATTTTTTGTAACTTCTTTCGTGTCATAAGTTTTTAATGTAGTGCTAGCTTCATCAACTTCAGAAGTTGCAACTTTAATTTGGTTTTCTGACGATTCTTCAAATTGAATAGCTTCAGTGTCTACATTTGTTGCAGGGCTTTCTGGAGTTGTATTTTCAATATCGGTAACTGCCGGAGCGCTAATGTTTTTATCATCAGAAGGATTATAAACTGCGAAAAACACAGCAAGGATAGCAGCTGCGCCACCCAGTTGCCACCAAAAGGGTATTATTTTTCGTGATTTTTTCTTGTCTAAGGATGTTGAAATAGAATCCCAGACATGCTCCTCAGGCATCTCATGAAAGTCTTTCAACTTTTCCTGAAAAAGTTTATCTATATTTTTTTTGCTCATTATGCAATAATTTAGTTCGTGTTTTCATAAATTAAAATGCCGGTTGAGAACATTTCAATTAATTATAATATGCCAATAATCACTATTCCGATTATAGATCTGGCGGTTTCGGTTTCGATTTTTTCTTTTAATATGCTTCTTGCTCGCGCAAGGTTCGATTTTGATGTTCCTGTTGAAGTTCCTACAATGGAACTAATTTCTTTATGGGAATACCCATCTAAAACATAGAGATTAAATGTTAGTCTATATTTATTTGGTAATTCTTGAATGTATTGTAATAGCGTTTCTAACGAAATATGTGCGTATTCTGAATCTATTTCAACAAGTTCTTCTGAATTGTCGGTTACTATGTTAAGGTGTTCTTCTTTTCTATACTTCTGTAATACTGTGTTTACGGTTATTCTTTTTAGCCAACCTTCAAAGGAGCCTTTTGCTTTGTATTGTCCTATTTTTTCATAAATCGTCATAAAACTGTCGTGAAGATTATCTTCAGCTTCCGTTTTATTGCGCGAGTATTTAAGGCAAATGCCAAACAGTATACCGGAATATTGGCGGTATAATTGTTCTTGGGCTTGCCTGTTGCCTTTTTTACAATTATCTATGAGTGCTTTTAGACTCAAATTATTGGTTTTGGTAGGGTTATACAATTCGAATTAAAATTCGATTATTCAATGGGAACCTCAATTTCTAAAAACTGTGCTTCTCCATCCGTATTTTGACCTTGCCAAAATTTAAAAAGATAATCTTGGTTATGCACTACTTTAAACAAAAAACTTTCTTCGCGGTTTACAACTACTTGATCACATTGTAAATCTAAATTTCTAGATCCAATAGCAACCACTTCTCGTATAGTGGTATCTTTTTGTACAACATCAAAAGTCTCAAAGTAAGTGCATCCATCAGGTGCAGCATACTTTACTTTAATTTCATAAGTATTTCCTAATGAAAAGGATTCTGGCAAATCTGCTTCAGAGATCTGTAACGCCTTAAATTCAATAGTGTCTCCATCGTCTTTAGAACAAGATACAGTAGAAATAGCCAATGCAACTAACAAGATGACTGCGTACATCTTCTTCATAAATATGACTTTTTATCATATAAGATGAAAATATAGGTCTTTGGTTGCGTTAAGCACAACAATTAAAGCACTCTTTTTTGCAAAAGAGTGCTTTGATATAATTTAAATTTAGTTTTTGATTTAAGCTAGTGCGCTAATAGCTTCTTTGATTTTGCCTTCAAGCTCATCCATAAGTTCTGGATTGTCCATTAATAAAGCCTTAACTGCATCGCGTCCTTGTCCTAATTTTGTATCGCCATAACTAAACCAAGAACCACTTTTCTTAACAATTTCAAATTCTACTCCAAGGTCAATAATTTCTCCGACTTTAGAAATTCCTTTACCATACATAATGTCGAATTCCGTTGTTTTAAATGGGGGAGCAACTTTATTTTTAACAACCTTTACTCGAGTTTTGTTACCTAACACACCACCGTCTGTACTTTTAATTTGAGTAGATCTTCTGATGTCTAAACGAACAGAGGCGTAAAATTTTAATGCATTACCACCTGTTGTAGTTTCGGGATTACCGAACATTACTCCAATTTTTTCACGTAATTGGTTAATGAAGACTACGGTACAATTCGTTTTGCTAATTGAACCTGTTAGTTTTCGTAAAGCTTGAGACATTAAACGAGCATGTAAACCCATTTTAGAATCGCCCATTTCACCTTCAATTTCACTTTTAGGAGTTAATGCAGCAACAGAATCTATAATTACAATATCAATAGCACCAGATCTAATTAGGTTATCGGCAATTTCTAAAGCTTGTTCTCCATTATCTGGTTGTGATATGATGAGATTGTCTATGTCAACACCTAAATTTTCTGCATAAAAGCGATCAAATGCATGTTCCGCATCAATAAATGCAGCAATACCACCATTTTTTTGTGCTTCAGCAATTGCGTGTAGGGTTAAGGTTGTTTTACCAGAAGATTCGGGTCCGTAAATTTCAATAACTCTACCACGTGGATATCCACCAACGCCGAGGGCTACATCTAAACCTAGTGAGCCCGAAGAAATTACCTCTACATCCTCAACTACTTTGTCGCCCATTTTCATCACAGCACCTTTTCCGTAGGTCTTGTCTAATTTGTCTAAAGTTAATTTAAGGGCTTTTAATTTTGCGTCTTTCTCGTTGCTCATAAGTTGTGTTTTTTGTGGAAGGCTAAAATACTACATCTTTTGGCAGAATGCTACCTATATGAAAGCATAATCTAAAAAGTTATCCACCTGCTTTGCAATTTCTTTTTTAGTAAAATCGAATTTGAAAAACCATGATTAATTTTAGTACACGCAACCTTTTTTAAAGTTTTGTATCTATTTAGTAAACTAACTCATAACTTCCATTAATGAGTTAAAGTTATTGTGTCGTTTTGTCTATGTGTAAATAGAGGTCGAATTTGACAATGAAGCGATTAATTTTAACCAATAATGGGCATTGGTGGTCATTTACCTTTTTTACATTTAATTCTATGAAAAAGAAAACAAAATGGGGTGGCCAAAAAGAGTCTTGATACAATCAAGACTCTTTTTTTTATAGCAAATTACAGCCATTAATGCTGATTGAGATACTATAGTTTATTTTATCTTTGCAAAGTATTAGAAATAAATAATTCTTTAACTTAATAAATAAGTATAGCATGCAACTGTACAATACATTAAGTGCTAAGGAAAGAGCAACACTTATCGAAGAGGCAGGCCTAGAACGCTTGACCATCTCTTTCTACAAATATGCACATATCGACAATACGTCGCTTTTTAGAAATCACCTATTTATACAATGGAATGAACTCGATGTCTTGGGTCGGATTTATGTCGCTAACGAGGGGATAAATGCCCAACTTTCTGTACCTGCTGTAAAATTTGAGGCTTTTAAAAAGCATTTAGACAGTATTTCTTTTTTAGAAAACGTACGCTTGAATATTGCTATTGAGCAAGACAATAAGTCCTTTTTAAAATTGAAGGTAAAGGTTCGTAATAAAATTGTAGCTGATGGATTAAATGATGATACGTTTGATGTTACCAATAAAGGAATTCATGTTGGGGCAGAGCAATTCAACGAATTAATAGAAGATCCAGATGCCATTTTGGTGGATATGCGCAATCATTATGAGAGTGAAATAGGTCATTTTAAAAATGCCATTACACCTGATGTAGATACCTTTCGTGATTCTTTAGATGAGATAGAAAATGATTTAGCGGAACATAAAGAAGATAAAAAACTAGTAATGTATTGTACTGGTGGAATTCGATGTGAAAAAGCTAGTGCTTATTACAAGCATAAGGGATTTAAACAGGTTTATCAATTGGAAGGTGGCATTATAGATTATGCAAGACAAGTAAATGATAAAGGTTTAGAAAATAAATTTTTAGGAAAGAACTTTGTTTTTGATCACCGTCGTGGAGAGCGTATTTCAAATGATGTGATTTCAAAATGTCATCAATGTGGAGCCCCATGTGATACCCACGTGAATTGTGCTAATGAGGCATGTCATTTACTGTTTATACAATGTGAAGAATGCACTAGGCGTATGAATGAGTGCTGTTCAGACGATTGTAAAGAAGTACATGCCTTACCTTTTGAAGAGCAGAAAAAACTCAGAAAAGGGAAAGGTGCGAGCAATAAAATCTTTAAAAAAGGAAGATCGGAAGTCTTAAAATTTAAAAAATAAGTAGTCGAATTAACAACTAGTAAAAGACAGGGTTTCTCGATTTATTCATCTGAATGAATGTAATGGTAACGACTACTAGAGTTAACTTACTTCACATCACGTTAAAAAATCATTACCTTTACATTTGAATAAAGTATGAACCTTTTTGCGAAAAAACCTATCGGTTTTTCGCTTTCAAGATATAAAATATGGGTTGTAGTAGTTGTGCTACCGGTGACGACGGGCAACCTCGTGGATGCAAGAACAATGGTACTTGCGGCACTGATGGTTGCAATAAATTAACAGTTTTTGATTGGCTTTCAAACATGGCTCCAGCGGGTGGCACAAAGCTCTTTGACTGCGTTGAAGTTCGATTTAAAAACAGTAGAAAAGAATTCTTCAGAAATAGTGAAAATCTTTCGCTTTCTATTGGCGATATAGTTACTACACAGGCAGAATCAGGTCATGATGTTGGCATGGTCACTTTGGTAGGCGAATTGGTTAAGGTTCAAATGAAGCGTAAAAAAGTTGACCATAACGACAAAGGACTTCCAAAAATATATAGAAAGGCTTCACAAGGAGATATAGACAAGTGGCAAAAATGTAGAGATCGAGAAGAAGAAATTAAGAAAAGATCTCGTGAAATGGCGATTATCTTAAAATTACAAATGAAAATTTCAGATGTAGAATTTCAAGGTGATGGGTCTAAAGCAACTTTTTATTATACGGCAGAAGAACGGGTAGACTTTCGCCAATTAATTAAAGATATGGCGAAAGCATTTGGCATACGTATCGAAATGCGCCAAATCGGTTATCGTCAAGAAGCACAGCGTTTAGGTGGAATTGGCTCGTGTGGTCGAGAACTTTGTTGTTCCACTTGGTTAACAGACTTTAGGTCGGTTAGCACATCTGCTGCACGTTATCAGCAGCTTTCGCTCAATCCTCAAAAATTGGCAGGGCAATGTGGAAAATTAAAGTGTTGTTTAAATTATGAACTGGATTTATATTTAGAAGCGCTGAAAGATTTTCCATCTCAGGATACTAAACTATATACAGAAAAAGGAATTGCTTTTTGCCAAAAAACGGATATTTTTAAGGAAACGCTTTGGTTTTCATACAAAGATGAACCGGCTAATTGGCACACACTTTCTAAGGATCAAGTACTTGAGGTACTAGCGAAAAATAAGAAAAAGGAAAAAGTAGCTAGTTTAGAAGAATATGCTGTTGAAAATATCGTTGAAGAAAAGGTGATATTCGAGAATGTTGTTGGTCAAGATAGTCTAACTCGTTTTGATCGTCCGAAAAGGTCCAATTCTAAAAATAGGAATCGTAATAAAAACCGAAAACAAGGAAATAGAAAGCAACAAGCGAATAACAATAACCAAGGAAAAAAAGGGCAACAGCCAAAGAAAAAACAACAAAATAACAATAGCCAACCAGGCAATAACACAACTAAGAGTTCAAACCCCAATGCGAACAAAAAAAGAAGAAATAATAAAAACAGGAAGCCAAGAAACGCGTAAGTTACTTGTTGTTGGTATACTTTTATTGCTCGTATTTTCTTGTAATACGGCTACGGTGAAAACTGAATATAAAAGTACAGAAAATGGTACTTGGTTGAAGGATAGTATAGTTCAATTTACTTTTTCTGAACTAGATTCTACAGCGCGTTATAATATGTTTATAAACGTAAGAAATGATCAGACTTTTGCATACAACAATCTCTTTTTAATTGCCGAGATGAATTTTCCGAGTGGCGAAAGTGTTAGAGATACCTTGGAATATGAAATGGCAATGCCTGATGGTACTTGGTTAGGTAAAGGGTATGGGAGTATAAAAGAGAACAAATTGTGGTATAAAGAAAACATCGTTTTTCCGACTTCTGGCGTATATACTTTACAATTATCACATGCCATGAGAACGAATGGAGCAGTAGAAGGGGTTGTTAGTCTCAAAGGCATTACAGACGTAGGTTTTGAAATTGAAAAAAGCATATTGAAATAACATGGCAAAAGCAGCTAAAAAAAAGCAACCGAATAATTTTTTTAAATTTATTAAGTGGTTTTGGATTTTATTTATGTCTGGTGTTGCATTGGCTGCAATTCTGTTTTTGTCTGCTTCTTGGGGTTGGTTAGGGCCATTACCAACTTATGAATCTTTAGAAAATCCTCAAACTAATTTAGCATCGCAAACTATCTCTTCAGATGGTGAGTTGTTAGGAAAATTCTATTTGGACGATAATAGAACCCCTGTTAACTATGAGGATCTCCCAGAAAATTTGGTGAATACTTTAATGGCTAGTGAAGATATTCGATTTCGAGATCATTCTGGTATAGATTGGTTTGGAACCTTACGAGCGCTGTTCTATTTAGGAACTCGGGGTGGTGGCAGTACCATTACGCAGCAATTGGCAAGCCAAATTTATGTAGGCACAAAATCAAGAAATCCATTAGAGCGAATAAAACAAAAGGCAAAAGAATATGTAATTTCTACACAATTAGAGCGAAGATATACCAAAGAAGAAATCATAAAGATGTATTTAAATATATATGATTTTGGAAATAATGCTGATGGTATCCGATCGGCATCACGTATTTATTTTGGCAAAGAACCTATCGATTTAAAAATAGAGGAGTCGGCCATGTTGGTAGGTATGTTGCAAAATTCATCATTATATAATCCGCTAAGAAGAGCTGAACGTACTAAAAAGAAAAGAGATATAGTAATATCTCAATTAGCGAGATATGATTTTATAACCGAAGCTGAAAAAGATTCATTGCAAGGTTTAGAGATGAATATAAATTATAACCCAGAGTCGCATAGTGTTGGTATTGCAACGTACTTCCGAATGTATTTACAGCGCTTTATGAACGGATGGATAAAGAAAAATCCGAAACCAGCATTAGAAGGGGAGCGCGATAAATGGAATTTATATTTAGATGGGTTAAAAATTTATACAACCATAGATTCTAGAATGCAAAAAAATGCAGAAGATGCAGTTTCTGCACATATGAGTAATTTACAAGCAGAATTTTTTAATCAGAATACCCCAGATAGAAATAAAACAGCACCATTTTTGGATGTAGATAAATCTGAAATAGACGCTATTCTTGAACAGGCTGTTAAAACATCTGACAGATGGCGTTTCATGAAAGCCGATGGAAAGTCTGAAGAAGAGATAAGAGCATCTTTCAATGTAAAAAGAGAAATGACAGTTTTTGACTGGAAAAGTGAAACTCACGAAAAAGACACCATCTTAACTCCGATGGATTCAATTCGGTATTATAAATCATTTTTAAGAACGGCAATGATGTCCATGGAGCCGCAAACTGGGCATGTTAAGGCATGGGTTGGGGGTATAGATTATAAGCATTTTCAATATGATAATGTAATACAAGGAACGCGACAAGCAGGTTCTACGTTTAAGCCGTTTGTATATGCAGCTGCGATTGACCAATTGCGTTATTCCCCTTGCTATGAATTACCTGATGTTAGATATTGCATCGAAGCAGGCAAACATGGTAATATGGAGGCTTGGTGTCCAGATAATTCTAGTGATAAATATTCAGGTAATATGTATACCCTAAAGGAAGGGTTAGCAAACTCTAAAAATACTATTACCGCGCAATTAATGGATAGAGTCGGACCGAGATCTGTGGTGTCGATTGTAAAGAATTTAGGTATTACTAGAGATATTCTCCCCGTTCCTGCAATAGCCTTGGGTACTGAAGATATTAATGTTTATGAAATGGTGGGTGCCTATGGGGCATTTGCAAATCAGGGTGTTTATGTAAAACCTGTAATGGTGACGCGTATAGAAGATAAAAATGGTACAGTTTTGTATGAGTATGTGCCTGAAACAAAAGATGTTTTAAACAAAGATGTAGCCTATGCTATGGTAGATTTAATGAAAGGTGTTACCGAAAGCGGATCGGGAATGCGCTTAAGGCACACCTCACTAAAGAATAGTACGGTCTATAAAGAAATTATAACGGGCTATCCGTATGGGTTTACTAATCCTATTGCAGGTAAAACAGGTACAACACAAAACAATAGTGATGGTTGGTTTATGGGTATGGTGCCAAATTTAGTAACTGGAGTATGGGTTGGAGGTGATAATAGATCTATTCATTTTAAAAGCATTAGTTATGGTCAAGGAGCTTCTATGGCATTACCTATTTGGGGCTTATATATGAAAGAAAACTACAAGAATAAAGATTTAGGAATTTCTGATGGAGAATTTATAAAGCCAGAAAATCTTTCTATAGAGGTGGATTGTTCTAAAGTGGTTAATGATCAGCCTGAAGAAGATAATCAACCAGATGAAGATTTGGAAGACCTAGATTTCTAATAAATTCAATTTCCCATTTTATTAAATAACACGTAACTTGATACTTCAATTTCAATATGATTGAGGTATGATATCTAAAAAAGTTAATGGTGTACAAGAGGCCCTTTCTGGGGTTGAAGATGGCATGACATTTATGTTAGGCGGATTTGGATTGTGTGGTATTCCAGAGAGTGCCATTGCAGAATTGGTGCGCTTGGGTATTAAGAATATTACTTGCATTTCTAATAATGCCGGAGTAGATGACTTTGGCTTAGGTCTACTTTTACAAAAACATCAAATTAAAAAAATGATTTCTTCATACGTTGGAGAGAATGACGAATTTGAACGACAAATGTTAAGTGGAGAACTTGAAGTTGAATTAACACCCCAAGGAACACTTGCAGAAAAATGTCGTGCAGCGCAAGCCGGATTTCCAGCTTTTTATACGCCAGCAGGTTATGGTACGGAAGTAGCAGAAGGAAAAGAATCACGAGAATTTAATGGGAAAATGTACATATTGGAAAAAGCATTTGAAGCCGACTTTTCATTTGTAAAGGCGTGGAAGGGTGATGCAGCTGGCAATTTAATTTTTAAAGGAACAGCGCGTAATTTTAATCCGTGTATGTGTGGTGCGGCTACCATAACAGTAGCTGAAGTTGAAGAGTTGGTGCCTGTTGGTGTATTAGATCCAAATCAGGTTCATGTGCCAGGTATTTTTGTTCAACGTATTTTTCAGGGAATAGACTATGAAAAAAGAATTGAACAAAGAACGGTACGGGAAAAAATTTGAAAAATAGAATCATGCTAGATAAAAACGGTATAGCAAAGCGAATTGCTAAGGAGGTAAAAGATGGTTACTACGTCAATTTAGGGATTGGTATTCCGACCCTTGTAGCAAATTTTGTGCAAGATGATATAGAAGTAGAGTTTCAGAGTGAAAATGGTGTTTTGGGAATGGGGCCATTCCCTATTGAGGGTGATGAAGATGCGGATATTATTAATGCTGGAAAACAAACAATAACAACCATGCCTGGGGCTTCATTTTTCGATTCCGCTACGAGTTTCGCAATGATACGAGGTAAACATGTAGACCTTACAATTTTAGGTGCCATGGAGGTAGCTGAAAATGGTGATATCGCGAATTGGAAAATTCCGGGAAAAATGGTGAAAGGCATGGGAGGTGCTATGGATCTTGTTGCATCGGCTGAGAATATTATTGTAGCCATGATGCATACCAATAAAGCAGGAGTTTCTAAGCTGCTCAAGAGGTGTAGTTTGCCATTAACTGGTGTAGGTTGTGTTACTAAGATTGTAACTAATTTGGCGGTCTTAGAGGTGACCGAAGGCGGTTTTCTTTTGTTAGAAAGAGCACCGGGAGTTTCCATAGAAACGATTAAGGAAGCTACAGTAGGAAATCTAACAATCGCTGCTGAGGTTCCTGAAATGGACGTTTAACCGTTTATCGATGCGTTTTATCGAAGAAATTTACCTTTGATTTTTTTCACAACATTATAGGGTTGTTTTACAACATAAATTTAGCTAGACAATATAATGGTGTTAAGTTTACATTGTAATTAATTCGAAGTCTTAACCCAACTCAATCCCCATTGAGCGACTTTTAAACCCTACTTATAATTATGAAATTAAAATCGAGCAGTGTTAACACAAACAAAGAAATTCAAGTCTACAAAAATGATTTTTACAGTGGACTGATAACACTTACAAGAAAATTATTTATGCTATAATTAATAGTATTTAAATTAGAAAAACCACTCGTTCTAAACGAGTGGTTTTTTTTATGCCAAAAGTTTTGTCTAAAGGTTGCACAAGATATCACATGCCTTTTCCAAAGTGTCTTTCTTTTTTGCGAAACAAAAGCGAAGTACCCCATCTTGTCGTTTATCAACATTAAATGAAGAAATGGCTATACTAGCTAGTTTCTTTTCTACAATTAATCTTTTCGCTAAATCCTCATCTGTTTCATTAGAAATTGCTGTGTAATCTAATAATTGAAAGTAGGTTCCCTGCGAGGGTGTGAATTTGAACTTCGAATTTCTTAATCGAGATAAAAAATAATCTCGCTTCTCTTGATAAAAATCGTTAAGGTCAAGATAATTTTGTTCATTTTTTAAATATTCAGCTATTGCTCTTTGAACAGGATGGTCGACACAAAAGACTGCAAATTGATGTATTTTTCTAAACTCATGCATTAGCGCAGCAGGAGCCACACAATAACCTAATTTCCATCCAGTAACATGAAAAGTCTTACCAAATGAGGCACACACAAAACTTCTTGATGCTAAGTCGTTAAAACGTGATGCACTTTGATGTTTATGACCATCAAAAATTATATGTTCATAAACCTCATCACTTACTACTATAATGTTTGTGTTCTTAAGAATTTCTTGCAGCTGAAGCATATCATTCTTTGTAAAAATTTTCCCAGTCGGATTATGAGGCGTATTAATAATTACCATTCTAGTTTTGGGACTTATTTTACCTTTAAAAATGTTCCAGTCAAATTGGTAATCAGGGCCATTTAATTGTACAAAAACAGGAATGCCTCCATTAACTTCAATGGCAGGCTCGTAACAATCATAAGCGGGTTTCATAATTATTACTTCATCACCTTTATGAACAAAAGCTGTTATGGCAGTATATATTGCTTGAGTGGCTCCAACGGTGACGGTTACTTCGTCATTAGGGTTGTATCTTCTATTGTGTAATTTTTCAATTTTAGAAGCTATTATTTCACGAAGTCGATAATAGCCTTCCATAGGTGCATATTGGTTATGTCCTTTTTTCATAGCATGAGCTACTAATTCAATAAGTTTTGGGTCTGCTGAAAAGTTTGGAAACCCTTGTGATAAGTCAATGGCGTTATGCTTTCGAGCAAGTTTGCCAACGGTTGTAAAAATTGTAGTTTTTTCATTGGGTAGTTTAGATGGTGAAGTGTTTTTTATGGAATCCATTATTCTAATTATAAAAGAGCAGCCATGAAAGGTAATTGTTATAATCTTATAAAATAAAAAAGTTCCAAACTCTATATATAGAGTCTGGAACTTTTTTATGATGTTATTATCCGAGTTTAGCCTTTTAAATTGGCTTTCATTAACTCACGATTCATACGAGCAATATTTTCTAAGGATATTCCTTTAGGGCATTCTACTTCACATGCACCTGTGTTTGTACAGTTTCCAAATCCTTCTAAATCCATTTGCGCTACCATATTTCGAACCCGGTCACCAGCTTCCACTTGTCCTTGTGGTAATAAAGCATATTGAGATACTTTTGCGCCAACAAATAACATTGCGGAAGAGTTTTTGCAACTTGCCACACATGCACCGCACCCAATACATGTGGCAGCATCCATTGCTTCATCTGCATTATGTTTTGAAATAGGTAAAGCGTTTGCATCTTGAGTGTTACCAGAAGTGTTTACTGAAATATATGCTCCAGCCTGTTGAATACGATCAAAAGAAGTACGATCTACAATTAAATCTTTAATTACAGGAAATGCTTGTGCTCTAAATGGTTCAATTGTAATGGTGTCACCATCTTTAAACATTCGCATGTGCAATTGACAAGTTGTTACTCCACGATCAGGACCATGAGCTTCACCATTAATGTACATAGAGCACATTCCACAAATACCTTCGCGACAATCGTGATCAAAAGCAACAGGATCTTCTCCCTTTGCTACTAATTGTTCGTTAAGAACGTCCATCATTTCTAAAAATGACATGTGCTCTGAAATTTCAGTTACTTTATAATCGACCATTCCACCTTTAGTGCTTGGTCCATTTTGTCTCCAAATTTTAAGCGTTAAATTCATGCTTTTTGGTTTGCTTGAGTGTTTTGGATGTAAGACAATTTCTTACGATAAATACACTCTATTTTATTTATAACTTCTTTGCTTCAACTCAATATCGTTGAATTCTAATTGCTCTTTATGTAAAACTGCATCTGCTGGCTCTCCTTTATATTCCCATGCGGCAACATATGCATAATCTTTATCGTTTCTTTTAGCTTCTCCTTTTTGTTCTCCGTCTAATTCAACAGATTCTTCACGGAAATGACCACCACAAGATTCTTCTCTATTTAAAGCATCTTTTGCGAAAAGTTCACCTAATTCTAAGAAATCGGCAACACGACCTGCTTTTTCAAGCTCAGGGTTTAGCTCATCAGCTTTTCCTGTTACTTTCACATTTTTCCAGAATTCATCACGGAGTGCTTTTATTTCACTAATAGCTTCTTTTAAACCGGTTGTATTTCGAGACATGCCCACTTTATCCCACATTATTTTACCTAAACGTTTGTGATAATAATCGACAGAATGTTCGCCATTATTATTTAAAAAGAAATCGATTCGTTCTTTTACTTCTTTTTCTGCCTCCTCAAATTCAGAGGTGTCTGTAGCAATAGCACCAGTTCTAATATCATCAGATAAATAGTCGCCAATGGTATATGGTAAAACAAAATATCCATCTGCTAATCCTTGCATAAGAGCTGAAGCACCTAATCTATTGGCACCGTGATCAGAGAAATTTGCTTCTCCAATACAATAGAGTCCAGGAACAGTGGTCATCAAATTATAGTCAACCCAAACACCACCCATTGTATAATGCGTAGCTGGGTAAATCATCATGGGAGTTTTATATGGATTTTCGTCGACGATTTTTTCATACATCTGAAAGAGGTTTCCATATTTCGCTTCAACTACGGCTTCGCCTAGTTCAAGAACTTTTTCCTTTGATGGATTATCGATACCATGAATTTTTGCTTGTTCATTTCCGTAACGTTCGATAGCCGATTTAAAGTCAAGATATACAGCTTCACCTGTTTGGTTTACGCCGTAACCAGCATCGCACCTTTCTTTGGCAGCTCTAGAAGCAACATCTCTTGGTACTAAATTACCAAATGCTGGGTAGCGTCTTTCTAGATAATAATCACGTTCTTCTTCGCCTAGTTGTGTTGGTTTTAATTTTCCTTCACGAATGGCTAAAACGTCTTCCATGCGTTTTGGCACCCAAATTCTACCATCATTACGAAGCGACTCAGACATTAAGGTCAGTTTGGACTGGTAATCACCAGAACGTGGAATACAGGTTGGGTGTATTTGAGTGTAGCATGGGTTAGCAAAGTATGCCCCTTTTTTATGAATTTTCCATGCAGCAGTGGTATTTGAACCCATTGCGTTGGTAGATAAAAAGTATACATTACCATATCCTCCAGAAGCAATAACTACAGCATGTGCTGAATGTCTTTCTAATTTTCCAGTAATTAAATCACGAGCAATAATGCCACGTGCTTTGCCACCAACTTTTACAACGTCCAACATTTCGTGTCTGTTGAACATTTGAATTTTCCCTCTAGCTATTTGACGATTCATTGCTGAATAGGCACCAAGTAAAAGTTGCTGACCTGTTTGTCCTTTAGCGTAAAATGTTCTAGAAACTAAAACACCACCAAAAGAACGGTTATCTAAAAGTCCGCCATAATCTCTTGCGAATGGAACTCCTTGGGCAACACATTGATCAATTATATTCGCTGAGACCTCAGCTAATCGATGTACATTAGCTTCACGTGAGCGGTAGTCACCACCTTTAACCGTGTCGTAAAAAAGACGGTAGATAGAATCACCATCTCCTTGATAGTTTTTTGCAGCATTTATTCCTCCTTGTGCTGCAATAGAATGCGCACGACGTGGCGAATCTTGATAACAAAATGCTTTTACATTATAACCTAATTCAGCTAAAGTAGCAGCTGCAGAACCTCCAGCTAGTCCAGTACCGACAACAATAATGTCAATATTTCTTTTATTAGCTGGGTTTACAAGGTCTATATGATCCTTATAGCTTGTCCATTTATCCTTTAATGGTCCTTTAGGTACTTTTGAGTCCAATACAGACATAAGTAGCGGTATTATTAGTGATTAAAATGATGGTAAAGTGCGATAAAAATAAATCCTAGTGGAATTAGTATCGAATAAGCTGTTCCTATATTTTTCATTACTTTCTTTCTGCCAGCAGTTGCACCCATAGATTGAAAAGCTGAGGTGAACCCATGCATTAAATGCAAGGCTAAGAAAACAAATGCTAGTACATATGCACCAACACGCAGTGGACTTACAAATTTATGTTGTAATTCTTCAAAATAACGAAATCCTTCTCCATTAGGTAAAAGTCCCGATGTGTCTCCAACAATATACTTTGTATTGATTTCAGGAAACCAGAAATCAATAAAATGTAATACTATAAATGCCAAAATTGCGATTCCACTCCAAATCATGTTACGGCTCATCCAAGACGAATTAGCGGCGCCTTTGTTTTGAACATATTTTACATTTCTAGCACTTCTATTTTTAATTTCTAAAACGAAACCCATAACGAAGTGAAAAACAACTCCGAAAATTAAAACGGGCTGCATAACGTATTGAATTAGCCAATTAGTACCCATAAAATGAGAAACTTCATTGAAGTTATCTGGGCTAAAAACAGACAATATGTTGATAGCGAAATGTTGAAGAAGAAAAAACATCAGAAAAAAAGCAGAAAGTGCCATCGCTACTTTTCTACCTATTGAAGACTTTAAAAATCCACTCATTACTTGGTTATTTGAGTAACAAATTTACTGCACAGACAAATCATTACCAAGTTTTAAAGTGGTTGGAGCCTTATTTAGAAGGATTTTAAGGAAGGATGTCAATCCTTATTGATTATAGAATGAAATTATGGGGTGAGTTTACTTCAGATAAACTATTGAACTATGGCGATATCATCTATTTTATCAGAAAACTCTGGCGATGAGAACGACCAAATATCGGCTAAGTCATTGTTTTCTGAATCATTACCACAAATTATCCAAAGTTTGTTGTTGTAAAAAACAGAGGTGTGTTCTTTTCTAGCGGGAAACTCAGCGCTTAAGTTAGCTTTTAGCCAATTAATTGCGTCAGAAGAATACCAAATTTCGTTAGCGGTAAGATGCGGGTAAGAACCGGTAATTCTTTTACCTGCAGTAACCCAGAGTAAGTTTTCTTCGGTAATAATTTGATGACCCAAGAATTCTGGTGATATTTTAGAAGAATTCCAGTCGTAACCATTATTACTATAATTTAAGGATTTGCCACCGCCCCAGAAGTTACCACCTACAACTACCAAATTATTGCTAATCACTGTTGTGGCATGTTGTATTACCGCATTTGGCCCATAACTTTTATCAAAAATTTGAGTCCAGTTTACGCCATCGGTGCTTCTCCAAACATCATTAAATCCACAGCATACAGCATCTGATTGAAAAGGCTCGACAGTCGATCCACCAATTAGCCAAAGTGCATTTTCGAACTCGGTTACAGTATGACTCCATCTTGGAGGAAAATCTGCAGAATCAGTTTCCAAAACCCAATTATTACCGTCTTGTGATGACCAAATATCATTTAAAGCATAACTGTCGTTATCGTTTCTGCCTCCTATAACCCACATTTTACCATTAAATACAACCGAGGCATGATCTCGACGTTCCGAAAATTTCTTTCTTCTAGCATCGGAAGAATTCCAAGAAATTCCATCCGTACTCCAAAGCACATCATTGCGGAGTGTGCCATTTGAAGTGCCTGCAATTATCCACATTTTATTATCAAAAACTAAGGAAGTATGTGAACTTCTTGGGTCAAGACGTTTACCATTATTTACAAGTGTGGCATCAAGGTTTTTAGTGTTATTATCAAATTCATATTTAAAGTCACTAATCTCAACTTTTAACTTGGTTTCAACAGCCGATTCGAATACTAGTTCATCTTTAGTGCAACTGTTTAAATTAATTGCAAGGCCTATAAGTAATAAAATCATTTTGTTTTTCATGTTTCAATTTATTTTGCTGAGTACTTTAATGTTTTTTCACTAGTTAGGTTAACAAAAAAGATTCTGAATTTCTCTCAAAGGGATGCTTTAAACTTAATATGTAGTATAAAAGGCTACTAAATTGTTCAATAGCAGTTAACACTTATTATTGATTAAATTTGCACTGCTATTATTGCTGTATGAGAAAGTTAAGTTTAAATGTTGTGGTTGTGAGTTCGTTGGTAAATTGTCCAATGAGTTTACCTTGTTTATTTAGGTCAGCCTCCAATGGGTAGGTAGATTCATTGTCTTCATATTGAAGGGTTCCATTCATTTTATTATCTATAAGCACATAGTTGCCACTAAAATAATTTGGTCCTAATATGTCACCATCTTTAAGTTCCGATTGTGAATTACCGATGAATGTGCCATTCTCATTAAAAATTATTTCCATAACCTTGAAAAGAGTATAAGAAAAATTGCTATTTGTTGAAAAGGTTCCTTTGAAGGTTCCTTGAAATTGATTGTTTATGATTAGCGATTCTAATTTTTTACCTGCTTCGTTGTATGCAAAGATTGTTATTGTATGTACCCCAACGGGCATAGAATTATCCCATGATAGTTGGCCGGTTTCCTTGTTGATTGAAAGTCCTTTAATCGTATTTTCCAATCCAAACTTGCCCCGATTTCCATTCCAGTGTACTTCCGGTAAAGGGCCTTCTCCATGTTGAAAATAGTTGGCCGTGAGCATAGGTTCAACTATAAATTCTGGAGCCAGTACGATGGTGTCGTCGTTTTTGGAACAAGCAGTTATTAAAAGTAAGATTGTCAGAATAAAGTTTAGATTTTTCATAAGTTTTAATTCTTTGATACTATTATATGATACTTAATCCCACCTAAAAACAAACCTTCCTATCGGATTCGGAATATCCCAAGATTCGTTTTTCTGATTACTATAGACACCATCTAATATTGGTTTATTCTCTAACTCTTCAATGTATAATTCTCCTTTCATGTAGGTGGTTTCACCATTTGAAATGTATTCGATAGTAATAGTTCCGTTTTCTAAAGGTTGCCATGTGCCAGATGCTGAAAATGTGGGGTCGGAATATTCGTTTAAGTCAACAGTATGGTCTTCATGAAGCGTAAGTCCATACACATCTGAAATGGTTGTTGGGTCTATTTCAGTAGGGTTTCCGGCTTTGAATCCACCACTAAAGTAACCTTTATCAAAATTGTGTTTTAACTTTATCTTTGTACTTACGGAATCCGTATTGTTTTTCGCAGAGACAGTCAGGTCAAATTCCCCCAGAGGTAAAAGACGACTCCAAAAAATGATACCTGTATCTTCTTCAAATTTAATATTGTTACTTTCAAGAATAGTTGTAGTAGATGAAATTGAAAGTGTTCCTTTTTCCCCATTCCAGTCAATTTCAATAGGTGCTATACTGCCCTGTTTTCTAAAAGTAGTTTGCACCAAAGAGTCAGGATACTTTAATGATATGCCATTTTTTTCGTCAACATCCGTTTGGACCAGGGCATCATCTTTATTACAAGATTCTAGAAAGTTTATGAGTATAAAAAAAATAACATAAGCTTTGAATATGTGGTATGTTTTTATCGTTTTCATTTGAAAAATTTACATAGCATTATACTTTGCTCTTGAGCAAATAGAGCCATACTTACTCAATATTCCTTATAACTAATCGTATAGCTAATGGTACCGGCCAGAGGATTGTCTGGAACCATTTTAAATGCGATTAGGTTTCCGTTCTCATCACGTACTTTCTCTTCGTAATCGTAATAGAATTCGGTGGCCTTAAAACGGTCAAGGTCCTTTTGATTGAAAAAATAAAGTTCGTAGGGGGACAGGTAGAAAAGTAATCCGTACCAAATCGTCAAAGCCGGTTGTAGATCTAGATGTTGGAAAACGCCCTTTTCGCTTTCTGAAGATGTCAACATAAAGAGGTTAGACGTTACACTCATTTCCGTTAGATTATTGTCTTCGTCAAAGCGCCAACCCATAGGAAAGTTGCCCAATTCGCCATCAACTGCATAAATTCGGTTATTTGGGTCGTATTGAAAGTTTGTTTCTTGAATAACGCCTTCTATAACGAATTCTAAATCGGAAATATCATTATTTAAATCATAGTAAAAAGTGGTCGCATAGTTTAACTCGTTGTTTGCGTCTTCTATATTTATTGTTGTCATCAAACCTGTTTCATCATAACCAATTTTTGTTTGTAATTTATTTTCCCCATCGTCGGTCTTATATAAAATATCAATTGTCTTTAATTGAAGCAAGTCATTATAATCCATCGTGTACACTGCCGTTCGGCCATAGCTATAAACTAATGTAATAACTTTGGGTACAAAGGTTTTGCTTGTAACAACTGGAGTCAAATTATCTTTACCCTTGTTGCATGCCACCAGTAAAATGGTGGCAAGTAACATGGTTATTATTTTAGCTAATAACTTTTTCATTGGTTGAAGTATTCAATTATTTTTATAATTCATTTATGAATTGAGAGTAAAATTATTTGGGAATATTAAAATGGTTGCAAATCTCCTCATAGCTCATTTTAGTGTAGTCTTCAGATATAGATTTGCCGCTAGACGCTATTCCTCCGGGGATGACTACGTAACGGTATTGTTGTATTGTATCTCTTGTACCAATATCACTTCCATCTTGGGTAAGAATAACAATCCTAATTAAATCCCCATTTATTACCAACATATTATATTTCAATTCTTTTCCGGCTATAGGTAGTTGATATAATGCATTAATAATATTAGGTGGTGTGGGTACTATTTGTCTCCCAAACACCAAGATCACACCATAATTCATTATTTGAGTGTTTCCCTCTGGAAAATCGATCTCAAAAAATGAAGATGAACTCTCTATATTTTCTTGAAACTGGGAATCAAACCATTCGGAGTAAATAACATTTGCTGTGCCTGTAGCGCCATCAGCTCCGTCAGTGCCATCGGCACCATCTTCGCCGTCAACACCGTCTTCACCATCAGTGCCCGCTATGCCTTGTTCACCTTGAGGTCCCTGTGGTCCTACAGCGCCGTCAGTACCATCGTCTTTTGAACAAGCAACAAACAAAGTGGCTATGAACAATACGCTAAGCAATTGTTTTGTAACATTACAAGTTTCCATAATTATTGATTTAAGAATTATTATTTGTACAAACCTAATTCTTATGTCATGTGCGAATGTCCTAGATTTTTTAGTCTTAAAGAATTAGGACAAAAAACAGGGGCAACTGTCTTTTTGAATGCAATCAGATCATTGCGTATAAACTGTTCTTATATTGTACTGGGGTGAGTCCTGTATGTTTTTTAAAAGCAGAGTAAAAGGCCGATTTCGAATTGAAACCGGATTCTAGTCCAACAGATACAACGGTGTAGTGGTCAAAAGCATTTGAGCTTAAGTTTCGCTTTACATCGGCAACTCTGTATTCATTTATAAAATCAATAAAGCTTTTGTTTAAAAGACTATTAATCATACTTGAAAGGTAACAGGCCGATATACCCAAAACATCAGCAACCGAAGTAAGGCTTAGACTCGGGTTTCGATAAAGTTTTTTGAAACGCATTAACTCTTCTAATTTTTTAAAATACTCATTTGCTTTGCTAAACGGTTTTTTTGATTTAGAATCAAGTTCTTTAATGCGTTGTGAACAAAGTGCTGCAATAATATTCAATAAACAAAGATGTTTCTCTGTAAAAAAAGCTGGTTCGGGATGTTCGGAGTCGATAATACCAAAAAGATTACCATTTATAAGTATGGGGACACATATTTCTGAAAGTCGGGGTGCATCATCAATTATATATCTATGGTCTTTGGAAGTGTCGTTGATGATTTCCGCTGATTTTGACATGGCGACGCTACCAACAATTCCTTCACCTAATTCAAGCTTAATTTGGTTGTATATACATTCATTTGATGGATTTTTATTTCCATACGCGGCATGTTGTAACAATTCGAGTTTGCTAGAATTATAAGTATATATAACACAGTCGACAAACCCGAAACGATGAATAACATTTTTGGTAATGTCCCAAAGTATCTCATCAATGGATTCTTTGGTGCTTAAAGAAGTTGAAAAAAAGCTAATAGCTTTAATTTCATCTAAAGTGCTTAAGGTATCGTGAATTTCCATAATTAATAGTTTTATTTTCTATTCGGAAGCAAAAAGCTGTTCGGTAAGACATGGGTGTGTATAATGAAATTGACATATAATCAGTGGATTATTTCTGAGCATCAGGCTTGTCAATCCTAAATTATATCAAAGCATTTTTCATGTCTTAATTGTTTTACTTTATACTTTTATGTTCTTTCATTTTTTGGGTTAACAAAAAATGAGCATGACTTTCTTTTTTATAGAATTCTAGAAATTTTAATGAATTTGTTGTGCTGGGAGTGGTACGGCATCCTTTTTTGCCCGATATTCATGCTGAATTAAGTATCAATAAAATTGTGTAATGGATATAGGACTACTTTCTATAAGCATGAATGTATACTCTACTATGAGAATAGCTGAGGAAGCTGAGAATCGTGGTCATTATGTTGAACAAGTTGATCATACAAAATGCTCGGTTAAATTAGGTGCCGGTGTACCTCAGATTTATTTGAATGAAGCCAATATTTCGGATGAGTTTGATGTTATAATTCCAAGAATTGGGGCGAAAGTAACAAAACATGGTGCTGCAATTGTAGAGCAGTTCGAGATGAATGGTATTTTCAGTACTGCAAGTGCCATAGGTATAAATCGAGCCAGGAATAAAGTGCGAACAATGCAAATTATGGCTAAAAAAGGAATCCCCATTCCAGACACTTTATTTTCTATGAATCCATTTAATATTGAAGAGCAATTAAAAGTGCTAGGTGGTGCGCCAGTGATTGTAAAACTGCAAGAAGGTACGCACGGTTTGGGAGTTATTTTAGCGGAAACTCAAAAATCTGCCAAATCAATTATAGATACTTTCTATAAAATGGATACAAGTATTTTAATTCAAAAGTTTATTGCAGAAAGTAACGGTGAGGATATTAGAATATTTGTTATAGGTGATAAAGTTGTGGCTAGTATGAAACGTTTAAGTGCAGTCGGCGAGTTTCGGTCAAATGTTCATAGAGGTGGTGCAACAGAAAAAATTATACCAACGCGCGAAGAGCAATTGATAGCTGTTAATGCTGTTAAACATTTAGGGTTAGGAGTGGCTGGTGTTGATTTAATACGTTCTAAAAACGGTCCATTACTAATTGAGGTAAATGCTTCGCCTGGTTTGCAAGGTATAGAGGCCGCAACTGATGTGAATATTGCAGAAGAAATTATTCATTTTGTAGAAAGAAATGGGCGCAAAAGAAGAAAATAGAACCATTGAAATAGGAGCTGAGCAAATTGCTCCTGGGAACGATAAATTGGTTCATATTGGCATAGACCGTTTGCCTACAGGAATGTTAATTGATATTCCTATTTACGTTTTCAATGCTAAGAAACCTGGGCCAGTAATCTTAATACAAGCGGGATTACATGGAGATGAGATTAACGGTATAGAAATAGTTCGCCGTATGATTCATGAAAAATACTTTAAAATCAAAAAGGGGGCTATAATAGCAGTTCCTATCTTAAACGTATTTGGATTTATTCACTTTTCAAGAGATATGCCCGATGGCAAAGATGTAAATCGAAGTTTTCCTGGTTCTAAATTAGGGTCGATGGCAAGTAGAATTGCGTATCATTATTCGAATGCAATCTTACCACAAATAGATTTTGGAGTTGACCTACATACAGGCGGAGGTAGAAGGCATAATTATCCGCAAATTAGATTTACAAAGGGTGATAAAAGTAGCGAGGAGCTCGCAGCATTATTTAATGCTCCTTTTAGTTTTAGTTCTGATTTAATTAGCAAGTCTTTTCGAAAAGAAGCATATAAAAATGGCATACCTACCATTGTTTACGAATCGGGAGAAAGTATGCGATTTGATGATTTTTCAATTCAAAAAGGAGTGCAAGGTATTATAAATATTTTGGGACATTTTAGTATGCGTGAAAACGTAGCGGTTGACAATAGTGAAACAATATATTTAGCAGACAGAAAATGGCTTCGCGCCCCTACAGCTGGAATGTTCGTGCCGAAAATACTAAATGGTACAGAAATAAGAAAAGGTCAAATAATTGGGGTTATTGCTGATGCTTTTGCTCATAGATATAAAGAACTCAAAGCACCTTTAGATGGATATGTAATTTGTATTAACAATCAAGCTGTAGTAAACCAAGGTGATGCACTTTTTCACCTCGGAACAACTCCTTCAGAATAGTTCGATTTTTAATTGAAGCTATTCCATGTCTTTTAATTGGATAGCCAGTGCCTTAGTTGATATTTGAACTTCTATCAAACTTAATACTAAGGAAACCATTAACGCTAATAGACTAATACCAAATACTATATTGGCAAATTGTGAGTACTGTAAATAAATTAAGGCCATGGTAATTACTGCGAGCAAAAAACTTGCTATTGCTGATGCTTGCATATTTTTAATAATTGTCAATCTTCTATTTAGTTTTTTAACCTGTAGTCCTATCGATTCTGATTCTGTTTCTTGATATTTTTGATGCAATTGGCGAATAAGTGCGGCTATTGCTAAATAGCGAGCATTGTAGGCTAACATCGTTAAAGAAATGGCAGGAAATAATAATGCAGGTATACTAAGGGTTAACTCCATTTTTTATTTTAAAATTCTCTAGAACTAGATTTTTTAGCTGTTGGAAAATCTACAGGAATTTCTTGCGTTACAGCCCCTGTTGCAGCCCATTCAGCACCACGCAACATTGATGTAAGAAAGCCAACACAAGCAACAGAATAATCTACATGTCCCATAATATTATGAAAAATACGTCCTTTACCATAATTTAAAACCATAAGTGCGGGTTCATGCCGTCCAGTTCCTTTGTTATTTGGGTCTGAATAAGCCGTTGCTATAATTTCCATATTTTCTGCTGGACCTCTTAGGCTGTTGTATAATTCGTCTTTCGTATGCATCCAAACTTCAGGCATGCCTTTAGTGATAGGATGCTCTGAGTTTCTTAACTGAATTTGATATTCGCTTTGAGGGCCATGTGCCCCTCCTTTGCCAACAGAATTATCGCGTATTAGTTCGCCAGCATCGTTATAATATACATAAGGGCCATCTTTTTCGGTTCGCTCTCCCCAGCCACCAAGACCTATCATTTTATTATATGCTTCCCATTTCGGAAACGAATTATCTGCAGCATGAAAGACAACTAAACCACCACCTTCTGACATGAATTTTTCAAAATTTTTCTGAGTCGTTTCGGGCCAAGGGGCTGCGTTCCAGCCGAAATTTGTAATTACAAGGTCATATTTAGAAAAATCTGGATTAAAATCTTGATCTGTTTTTGGCTCTTCTAAGGCAATCGTACTTGAAATTCCATCTATAGGAAATTCAGAAATATATTTTTCTCCTTTCCATGTATATGCCGAACGGGCAACATCAACAGTAAATAATCCTGAAGCTTCCATTTGTTCTTTGAGCAAAAAAGTAATTTTTGGCCATTGGTCATGGTTGTTTTGTCCATCAACAATAAGCGTTTTAATAATTGGATTAGATTCTTGCGCTTTTAAAACAGTTGATGACAAGACAAACAAACTCAACAATAAAATAATTCTTATGTTTTTCATTTTCAAATTTTGATTTTTAAATGTAGAATTTTTAAGATGGATTACCAACTATGGCTTATTCTTTATGGGAATCCATACTTCTTCTTCCGAACTTGGATCGTTGTTTTTGTATTTTTCTCCTAGCATTTCAAAATGGGGTCTGTTGTCCAAAATATATGCCGATTTAGGCAGCCATTCTTCAAAAATATACTGAGAAGTATTAGAAAATTCACTAGCCGAACCTCTGTGAGTAAAAACTGCGTAAAGCCCTTTTTTTAGTATAAATTTATTGAAACCTTTTGGTATATTATCTATTGATTTTACTTCAACGGTTGCCCATTTTGTAAATTCTGTACGTGGATTGAAATTTTGAAAATAATCGGATTCATCATATGTTTGAATTGAGTATAAATCAGTGCCAATAGTATTAGAAACAAGATTTCTTTCTTTCATAAAACTATTCCACAGCTGATGCGTTTTATTATTCATTAACGACATTATTATCGACTTTCCAATAAGTAATTTTTCGTGAAGTTCTTCTATTCTTGCTTCCAAATTAATTCGATTTTAAAAGTTATTTTTTAATTTTTGTATGGCTGATATTTTAAATATATGCACTTTTTACGTTAGCTATTTATTGCATGTTAAATTATTAAACGAGTTATCTAGGCCGTAATGTTAGTGTTTTTTTATTCGCTTTTCTGAATCACTTATATTTGAAAAACACAATTCTATAATTTATGAAATATCTTTTTTTTTTACCTTTAATTCTTTTTGTAAAAATATGTTCGGCTCAAAAAACTTATGAAATTGGACAAATTTTAACTCCAGAAGGTGAAATTTTGGTTTGGTTGCATAATGAAACGCCAAAACACAAAGCTAGTTTTATTCAATTAGCAAATGATGGTTATTGGGATTCATTATCTTTCAATCGTGTTATTCCAAATTTTGTTGCTCAAGCAGGTTGCCCTGATACTCCCGAGGGATTTAACGACCCTGAATATTTATTGGCACCAGAATTTAATGATAAGCTAGTGCATAATTATGGGGCCTTAGGTGCTGGTCGTGATGCGAATGCAGAAAAACTATCGGCGCGATGTCAATTTTATATTGTACAAAACAAAAATGGCGAACACAGGTTAGATGGTGATTACACCGTGTTTGGAAAAGTTATAAAAGGAATGGACGTTATTGATAAAATCGTCAATGTAAAACGAGATTCAATAGATGAGCCAATACTACCTATTACTTTGGATGTAAATATTATAGTTATGAAGAAAAAGGAATTAAAAAATATATATCAGAACTATATGGATTAAGAATTCTATTTTGTTTCCTTAATTTTATCGATTCGAAGCTATATATTATGAAATACGAATTAATTCAGAATACTCTTTTTATAAAAAACCGCAAGAAATTCATGGCGCAAATGAAGCCAAAAAGCATTGCTGTTTTTAACTCCAACGACATATATCCAGTAAGTGCTGATAGTACTTTGCCATTTGAACAACACCGAGATATTTTTTATTTAAGTGGTGCAGATCAGGAAGAAACCATATTGGTTTTATTTCCAGAAGCGTTGAATAAAAAACATAGAGAAGTATTGTTTGTTAGAGAAACCAATGAACACATTGCTATATGGGAGGGTGCTAAATTAACTAAGGATAAAGCTACTGAAGTCTCAGGAATCGAAACTATATACTGGTTATCGGACTTTGAGAGAATATTTTTTGATTTAATGACCGAAGCCGATACCATTTATTTTAATACCAATGAACATTATCGGCAAGCGGTAGAAACACAAACTCGTGAAGATCGTTTTATTCAAAAGTGCAAATTACAATTTCCTGCACACCAGTATGCTAAAAGTAATTCTATTTTACAGAATATTCGTGGGGTAAAGGAGCCCGAAGAATTAGCATTAATGCAAAAGGCTTGTGATATTACTGAAAAAGGATTTCGTCGGTTATTGGGTTTTATTAAATCAGGCGTTTGGGAATATGAGATAGAAGCTGAATTGTTGCATGAGTTTATACGTAATAGGTCTAAAGGTTTTGCGTATTCACCCATTATCGCTTCAGGAAATAATGCGAACGTGTTGCATTATCTGGAGAATAATATGGAATGCAAAGATGGTGATCTTATATTGATGGACGTTGCAGCAGAATATGCTAATTACTCCAGCGATTTAACGAGAACGGTACCGGTAAATGGAAAGTTTACACAGCGGCAGGCAGCAGTTTATAACGCAGTACTAAGAGTGAAAAATGAAGCAACAAAAATGTTAGTTCCAGGAACTATTTGGGCCGATTACCATAAAGAATGTGGCAAAATAATGACCTCGGAGTTATTGGGTTTAGGATTGCTTGATAAGGCTGATGTTCAAAATGAAAATGCAGATTGGCCGGCATATAAAAAATATTTTATGCACGGTACAAGTCATCATATTGGTTTGGATACACATGATTACGGGGAATTAAAAACCCCTATGAAAGCCAATATGGTTTTTACAGTAGAACCAGGCATTTATATTCCTGATGAGAAAATGGGAGTTCGACTTGAAGACGATGTAGTAATTCAAGAAAGTGGAGTCCCTTTTAATTTAATGGCGAATATACCTATAGAGCTTGAAGAGATTGAGAGTTTAATGCAGTCCCATTTATAAAGATTTTTTTGCGCGCATAATTAAATGGGTAGTCGCATTTTTTAAATAGATATGGTACTCGACTTTACCTTATATATAGATGCTGGATATTCTTCTATTTTATACCATATTAATAAGGCGTATATATGAATTCCCTTTTTTATTGAATTAAGTGAAGGTTTAAAAAGTTTATTTCGTTCATTGAACGATTGTTTCAATTTTCATCGTCAAAAAACAAGGATTAACGGATTGCTTTTTCTGTTGAAGTAACAAAAAGCAATTTGTCACTTCTTTATGGCACGATAAATCGACCGTTTATCGAATAAAATGTCGTTCATCGAAAAAGCGGCAATATTGAGATGTGTCAGCCAATAAAATAAACTACGATTGCGTTCTAAGAAAGTATTTTAAAGTCGAAAATCTAAATACAAATAAAGCCGCTAATTCGGTACCCCTAAATACTGAATTAGTTACCAAAACCTACTTAGCATGAAAAAGTTATTTTGCAGCATTTTTGGTCACCATTACTCAGTCTCCAAAAATGTTACGCTGCACATCAAAGAGTACAAATGCGTTCATTGTGGTAGAGAAGTTACAACAGATGTAAGTGGGAATTTATCAACCCTTACGCCTGAGCTTCAGGACATCAACCATACTTTAGAAAGTATTTATAGAAAAAGACATCAGGCTTCACAGCAAGTAGCCTAATTATGTTATGGCAATAACAATCTTAACCATTTAGGAAGAGATCTAAGTTTTATTCCTGGAAATTTAAGAAAGCGCCCTTCTTCTTGACCGTCGTTCGCCCCACAACCGTCATATATGGGAAATGCCCTTGATTTTCGGGAATATTTTTTTAACGAAATCTGTAATTACTTAGAGTTACACAAGTTCAATTCTATCTAGTTATTTACAACTGCTTTAAAGCAGAAAAGCCTCGATCTATATGATTGAGGTTTTTTATTTTATAGTTTTTTCGAAATGTACTAACATAGCATCTGTAATTTCGTCGATTTTGGAATCCGGCAAATCATGTCCCATATTATTAATCCATAAACTATGAGCATTAGGAATTATGGTCTTCATTTTTTTTCCATGGCTAATTGGCATTACTGGATCTTTTTCACCGTGGATTATTAGTGTAGGAATAGTTAAATTAGTTAGATATTTATTCCGTGTTTCTGAAATTAAAATTGCTTCAAAATGATGTTTTGCAGCGATTAGTTTATAACCTTCTCTTTCTTTTAGATTATAGGCGGAAACCTCAGCCATAGTTTTAATATCTATATCGCCAGTTGCCGTTCCCATTAAAATTCTTTTTTGAATAATTTGTCTTTTAATCTGTCCTTTTTTGCTTCCAAAAAAACCATGTTTAAGAATAGCGCTTATCATTTGTGGAATTACTTCATTAGACATTGGCTCTAATTCGGAATCCATTGCATCACCGGAAGACATTATCGAAGTAAGCGTTGCAGTTCTGTCCGGTTGTTCTATTGCGATTATTTGTGCAATCATACCGCCCATCGATGCACCAACAATATGAGCTTTTTCAATTGCCAGATTGTCTAATATGGCAAGTGCATCTGATGCCATGTCGGTAAGGGAATAGGCATTTTTCTTTTTCCACTTTTCAGTTGATGTTGAAAGCCCTGTTCCTCTATGGTCGAAACGTACCACTTGATACCCCGATTTCGTAAAATTCGAAATTAATGATGGGGGCCAACTTAATGCATCTTGGCCGTTACCCATAATCAATAAAATAGTTCCTCTAGATTCTATTTCCGGATTAATTTTTTCGTACCAAATAGAATGACTAGCGTTTTTTGCAAAACCTGATTCACCGGTAATAATTTTAGTGGTTGGAGCTTTTAGGGCTTCCTTTATTAGGCTTTTATCGGCTTTAGAAAGTTTAGGAATTGAAGTGCAACTGGCAATTATGAATAGTAGGCCAAATACATAAAATAAAATTTTAAAATTTTTGCCAGCTATCATTTTATTGAGAGATTATGATTTTTCAAATGAATTCCAACCCTGAGCAGATAAAGGAATTTTAGTATTGGCTCTAGTTATTAAATGTGATCCTTCTGCGGGTTCAGTCATATGTCCGATTACCGTTAAGTTTGGATTGCCTTTTATTTTGTCAAAATCGTTTTGATCAACGGTAAAAAGCAATTCATAATCTTCACCACCACTCAGAGCAATCATAGTGCTATCCACTTTAAATTCTTCACAAGCAGCTATTACTGTTGGGTCTAGTGGAATTTTATCTTCAAATAAGTTACAGCCCACTGCACTATTTTTACAGAGATGTAGAATTTCAGAAGATAGTCCGTCGCTAATGTCAATCATTGCCGTTGGCAAAACATTTAGCTCCTTTAGTAGCTTAACAATGTCTTTTCTTGCTTCAGGTTTTAATTGCCTTTCAACAATGTAAGTGTATGGTTCTAAGTCGGGTTGGTTATTGGGGTTTACTTTAAAAACTTCTTTTTCACGTTCTAAAACTTGAAGTCCCATATATGCACCACCTAGATCGCCGCTAACTACCAATAAATCATTTGGTTTTGCTTTGTCTCTATAAGTAACCTCATCTTCATTTGCTTCTCCGATAGCGGTGATGCTAATGAGTAAACCAGTTAGTGATGAGGTGGTGTCCCCACCAATTAAATCAACACCAAATGTTTTACATGCTTGGTGGATTCCAGCATACAATTCTTCTAAAGCTTCAACTGGAAACCTATTAGAAGCTGCTATAGATACTGTAATTTGAGTAGCATTGGCGTTCATTGCATAAACATCAGAAAGGTTTACCATTACCGATTTGTAACCGAGATGTTTTAAGGGCATATAGCTTAGGTCAAAATGAATGCCTTCAATTAAGAGGTCAGTAGTAACTATAGCTTTCTTTTCTCCAAAATTAAGCACTGCGGCATCATCTCCAATACCTTTTACAGTTGATTTATGTGCAATTTTAAAATGTTGTGTCAGATGTTCTATTAGTCCAAATTCACCTAATTGTTCCAACGATGTACGTTCTTGGTTTTTATCTTCTAGCATAAGGCAAAAATAAGGAGTATATGTAAAAATATAGGCATAAAAAAACCAGAGCTTAAGGACTCTGGTTGTTTTATACTAAATATATAGAAGAAGACTATCCAACAGAATAACCTTTTCTGTATTCACGTTTTACATATTTATTTGCTGGATCGAAGTTTGTAACCTTCATGTTTTCAGCATCCCATTGTAGACGTTTTCTACCATGATACATTGATCCACCACTCCAGAATCCTTTATTTTCAGCTTTAGGATCTATTTCGAAATATGATTTCAATGCAATGTTACCAATAAGTACACTTTCAGTAAATGGACCAGAATAATCGAAAGAAGAACTTGTTTCGGCATTGCCATATCCGGCCATACAAGCATTTACCCATTGTACGTAATGTCCTTCTGGCACACGCTTAATAGTTTGTTCAACTTCAAATTGCTCATTCAGTGTTAAAGGAAGTAATCTTGGGTTTGCACCATAACAATCAGCTAATAACTTTCCTTTGTCTCCAATGAAAAGAATGCCTCCATCCCAGTTGCCCATTGGCTCATCATCACCCATTTCTTCTGGACGTTCAGCAATAAGACCACCATCCATCCAAGTAAATTTAATATTACCCATACCATCTGTTCTTGGATAGTTAATATGTATTTTACTTGAGTTAGGGAAACTCTTTGGGTAATTAGCAGTTTCAAATTTACCTTTAAAAGCATCTGAGACACTACATTCTACTGAATCTGGATATAAAATAGGAAGTATTCTGAAAGCGGGATCCATAATATGGCAAGCCATATCACCTAATGCCCCTGTGCCAAAATCAGACCAACCTCTCCAATCAAAAGGTAGGTAAGCATCATTATAATCGCGATATTCAGCTGTACCTAGCCATAAATCCCAATCTAAACCTTTCGGTATTTTATTCTTTTTAGTCGGTGTTTCAAGAGCTTGAGGCCAGATAGCTCGGTTTGTCCAACATTTAACAGTATGTACATCACCAATAATTCCAGTATCATAAATTTCTTGCATCTTACGAACACCGTCTCCAGATCCACCTTGATTTCCCATTTGGGTTACCACTTTAAATTTAGCTGCAGCTTCAGTAAGCATTCTTGCTTCCCAAATATCATGAGTCAAAGGTTTTTGCACATATACATGCTTGCCCATCTCCATGGCCTTATATGTTGCTACGGCATGGTTGTGATCAGGAGTTGATACAGAAACAGCATCAATATTATCCTTCTCTTTATCTAGCATTGTTCTAAAATCTTTGTAATAACTAGCCTTAGGGAAATTTTTTCTCGACTCAACTGCTTGTCTATCGTCAACATCGCACATGGCTACTATTCGAGCATTTGGACTTTCTGTAAAAGAAGTCATATCACTTCTCCCTTTGCCACCTGCACCAATACCAGCAATATTTAAAGTATCACTAGGTGCAACAAATCCAGGTCCGCCTAATACATGTCTTGGTACTATCATAAATCCGGCAGACGCCAATCCGGTATTTTTAAGAAATTTACGGCGCGAATCACTTTTCAATTTGTTACGTTTTTCACTCATTTTTCGATATAATTAGTTGATTAAATCAATAAAGATCAAGGTAAATTAATATTTCGAATTCTCCCAATTGCTAAAATAGAATTTACACATGAAACTTATTTGTGTTATTTACTACTATTGTAATGGTATCTTAACAATGGTCATTTTATAAATGCAATTTTTGAAAACCGTATCTTTATGTATCAAAAGAAATATTCTTGCTATGAAAAAATTTCTGTTGTTTACTTTGTTTATTAGTGTAGTTCTAGCTTGTTCAAACAATGATGATTTTAATATAGATTCTGAGGAAGAAATAGATGTTATTCCTATAACCCAAACTGGGAATGTACCTTGTGAGGGTGGATTGGCAGGAGAATATCCTTGTAATGACTATGATCAAATTGGTAATATTACCCTTGCAACTTTCGGTGCTAGTTCGGGTAATGATTGTTGGGGTTGGACGGATCCAGATAGTGGTAAAGAATATGCCTTAATGGGTTTGGATAATGGGACTGTTTTTGTCGATATTTCTGATGATCAAAATTTAGTTTATTTAGGAAAACTACCTACAGCAACGGTAGCAAGTTCTTGGCGTGATGTTAAAGTTTATGAAAATCATGCTTACATTGTTTCGGAAGCTCAAGGCCATGGAATGCAAGTTTTCGATTTAACACGATTGAGAAATGTAGGAAGTCCGCCGGAGACATTTGATGCAGATTTTCAATATACCGAATTTGGTAATGCTCATAATATTGTGGTTAATGAAGAAACAGGTTTTGCATATGCTGTTGGCACCACTACTTTTAGTGGGGGAGGACATTTTGTAAATATTCAAAATCCGAAATTACCGGTTGCTTCAGGGGGTCATTCAGCGAATGGATATACCCACGATGCTCAAGCGATTACCTACAATGGGCCAGATTCTGATTATAGTGGCAAAGAGATTTTCATCGGTGCAAATGAAGACAGAGTAGCGATTATTGATGTAACTGACAAAGCCAACCCACAAGAAATAAGTACAATTACCTACGATAATTTCAGCTATACGCATCAAGGGTGGTTTACAGAAGATCAACAATATTTTATTCTTGGTGATGAAACCGATGAAACAAATTTTGGTTTTAACTCAAGAACTTTAATTTTTGACTTTGCTGATTTAGATAATCCCGTTTTACATGACACCTATTTGGGACCAACAGCTGCAATTGATCACAATGGGTATGTTTTAGGAAATCAGTTTTATTTAGCCAATTATACGGCCGGTATGCGGGTGCTTGATATTTCAAATATAGAGGGTAAAAATATTTCGGAAGTGGGCTTTTTTGATACTCACCCTTCTACCGATAAGGCAGATTTTAATGGGGTTTGGAGTGTTTACCCTTTCTTTTTAAGTGGTAAGATATTAATTAGCGATATAAATCGAGGACTATTTATTGTCAAGAAATCTAATTGATGAAAAAACTTATTTATTGTATTTTATTCTTGTTTAGTTTCTCCTGCTCAGATGACTCAAAAATAGTTTCACTTGATGATGCTACTGAGGTTTTTTATGGTGAAATAGAATGGGTGA
The DNA here is from genome assembly GCF_039941195.1 of Aurantibacter sp. Lineage (GTDB taxonomy): Bacteria > Bacteroidota > Bacteroidia > Flavobacteriales > Flavobacteriaceae > Aurantibacter_A. Next base: position 132,451 of record NZ_JBDVFA010000085.1, read on the forward strand.
AAAGTTTTGGAGGTTCAGGTTCAGATACTGCGAGGTCCATAATAAAAACGAATGATGGAGGATATGCAGTTTTAGGTTATACCAACAGTATTGATGGTGATATTTCAGATAAAACACATCCTTTTGTAGATTATTGGATGTTAAAATTGAGTGCTCAGGGTGATTTGCAATGGAGTAAAACTTATGGCGGAAGTGGTGAAGATATTGGCCAAAGTATTTTGCAGACAAGTGATGGAGGCTATGCATTAACAGGTTATGCTCAAAGTGCCGATGGCGATGGAAGTAGTAATGCTGGATATCACGACAATTGGATAATCCGATTAGATAATCAAGGAACTATTTTGTGGGAAAGAAGTTTTGGTTTCTCAGGTCATGATCATTCGTATGATATAATAGAGACGGATGATGGAGGTTTATTCTTTGCGGGTTTTATAGATATTACTGCAGCTCGGGAAGATGGCTTCTCTGAAAAGGGAGAATTTTTAACTAGGCACGGTGTTGGAGAGTTTTGGGGAACTAAATTAGATGCGGATGGAAACGTACTATGGAGAAAATATTTTGGTGGCACTAATAATGATCGCGCATATGGGGTGGTGAATTCAGAAGATGGCGGATTTGTTTTAGCTGGATTTACGGAGAGTACCGATTATGATATTTCTAACAACAGAGGGAGTTACGATTTTTGGATTGTTAAAGTGGATAGCGCGGGTGATTTTGTATGGGAGCGGGCATATGGAGGCACGGGTATTGATCGAGCTTATGATATTGTTAATACCTCAGATGGGGGTTATGCAATTACAGGGCATACTTTGAGTGACGATTTAGATGTAAGTGAAAATAATGGAGAGTCTGATATTTGGTTAATCAAACTAAATGACAATGGAGAACTGCTATGGGAAAATTCACTCGGTGGTTCTGGATTTGAATTAGCAGAAGAATTATGTGAGACGTATGACGGTGGATTAATGATTATTGGAAATTCAAAAAGTGTTGATTCAGACTTAGTGGAAAGTAGCGGCGAGAATGATATTTGGATTATCCGAACAGATTCAAAGGGTCAATTAGAATGGCAAAAAACTATGGGCGGATCAAATTTAGATTATGGATACGACATAATTGAAAATGATGATGGAAGTATAATGGTAGCGGCAGAAATATTAAGTCAAGATTTTCCTGGTATAATCAATAAGGGAGCGACTGATGCCGTGCTGGTTAAATTAAAATAGTTGATTTATTCTTCAAATTCTTTTCATGTTCCATTTAATTTGTTTAAGTTAATAGAAGTACTTCATTATTAAATTATTGATATAAAACAGGATTTTTATCAATACAAAGTCTCAATATTTTTTTTGATATTCAATCCTATTTATTAAATATAGCGTGTTAAAGCTTGTCAGATTGTTGAGCTATGTAAGTAGGGTGTCGTCAATTAGTTGATAGATAGGGCTATTTAAGACATATTTCACAAAGAAATATATATAGAAAATACCTATGATAGCATACAATATAATAATGTAAGTAAATGCGGTAAAACCCTACTAATAAACTATATTTGTAAGCTATTTAGAATCATAACAGATAATGATACAAGTTTCAGAAACAGCAAAAAACAGAGTAGTAAGTCTTATGGCCGAAAGCGGTTATGATGCTTCAAAAGACTATGTGCGTGTTGGAGTAAAAAGTGGAGGTTGCAGCGGTTTGTCATACGAATTAGATTTTGACAGAGAGATGAGTGAGACTGATAAGGTTTTTGAAGATAACGACGTGCGTATAGTAGTAGATAAAAAAAGCTTTCTTTACTTGGTGGGTACTACCTTAGAATATTCGGGTGGTCTTAATGGTAAAGGCTTTGTATTTAATAATCCGAATGCACAACGAACTTGTGGATGTGGAGAAAGTTTTTCATTATAAATTGTTGATTTACTATTGGTAATCAACTTATTGAAAATTTATGGCATATACAGAAGAGGAATTAAAAAAGGAATTAGAAACCAAGGAATACGAATATGGTTTTTATACTGCTATTGAGTCAGATACCTTACCAAAAGGGCTTAATGAAGATATAGTAATTGCCATTTCTAAAAAGAAGGAAGAGCCAGAATGGATGACTGAATGGCGTCTTGAAGCTTTTAGGATATGGGAGAAAATGGAGGAGCCAGATTGGGCAAATGTTAACTATGAAAAGCCAGATTTTCAGGCGATTAGTTACTATTCAGCTCCTAAATCAGCAAATCCTAATAAATCTTTGGATGATGTAGATCCGGATTTGTTGGAGATGTATCGAAAATTAGGAATTTCGGTTGATGAGCAAAAAAGATTGCAAAACGTAGCTGTTGATATTGTAGTAGATTCGGTTTCGGTGGCAACTACCTTTAAAAAGACCTTAGCAGAAAAAGGGATAATTTTTATGCCAATTTCGGAAGCAATTAAAGAGCATCCCGAATTGGTAAAAAAATATATGGGAACAGTAGTTCCAAAAACTGATAATTTTTATGCCGCTTTAAATTCAGCTGTGTTTACAGATGGTTCATTTTGCTACATTCCAAAAGGAGTAAAATGCCCGATGGAATTGTCCACTTATTTCCGAATTAACGAAGGAGGAACTGGACAGTTTGAGCGTACGTTGGTTATTGCTGATGAAAGTAGTTATGTGAGTTATTTAGAGGGGTGTACAGCACCTTCTCGAGATGAAAATCAATTACACGCAGCTGTAGTTGAGCTTATCGCGTTAGATGATGCTGAGATTAAATACTCTACGGTACAAAATTGGTTCCCTGGTGATAAAGAAGGAAAAGGCGGTGTTTATAATTTTGTTACCAAGCGTGGAATTTGCGAGAAAAACGCAAAAATTTCTTGGACACAAGTTGAAACTGGTTCAGCTGTTACTTGGAAATATCCCTCTTGTATTTTAAAGGGTGATAATTCTGTAGGAGAGTTTTATTCTATTGCAGTAACTAATAATTTTCAACAAGCAGATACCGGAACAAAAATGGTGCACTTAGGTAAAAATACCAGAAGTACAATTATTTCTAAAGGTATATCGGCCGGAAAATCGCAAAATAGTTATCGTGGTTTAGTACAGGTGAATAGTAGAGCTGAGAATGCTAGAAATTTTTCGCAATGTGATTCTTTGTTAATGGGTAACGAATGTGGTGCACATACTTTTCCTTATATCGAGGCAAAGAATAAAAGTGCCCAAATTGAGCATGAAGCAACCACCAGTAAAATTGGTGAAGATCAAATATTCTATTGCAACCAAAGAGGTATCGATACTGAAAAAGCAATTGCATTGATTGTAAATGGTTTTAGTAAAGAGGTATTGAATAAACTTCCAATGGAGTTTGCGGTAGAGGCTCAGAAATTGTTAGAAATTAGTTTGGAAGGATCGGTAGGATAGCAAATTTGTATTGTGAAAAAGTATAGGTGCTTTCAAAGCCTTTGCAGCACCAAAAAGTAGATTTTGAGAAAAAGCCAGTAGCGCCAAAATATTTAAATTAAAGTAAGATGTTGAAAATTAATGACTTGCATGCAAGTGTTGACGATAAAGAAATATTAAAGGGTATAAATTTAACGGTAAACCCAGGTGAAGTACATGCTATTATGGGTCCTAATGGATCAGGTAAAAGTACTTTAGCTTCAGTTATAGCGGGTAAAGAAGAATTTGAAGTAACGAAAGGTTCCGTGGTTCTAGATGGGGAAGATCTTGAAGATGACTCCCCTGAAGAAAGAGCACACAAAGGAATTTTTCTTTCATTTCAATATCCTGTAGAAATTCCAGGAGTTTCGGTAACGAATTTCATGAAAACGGCCATTAATGAATCTAGAAAGGCTAGAGGATTAGAAGATATGCCAGCTAATGAAATGTTGAAACTTATCAGAGAAAAATCAGAATTGTTAGAAATAGATCGCAAATTCTTGTCGCGTTCTTTAAATGAAGGTTTTTCTGGTGGTGAGAAAAAACGAAATGAGATTTTTCAAATGGCGATGTTAGAACCTAAGCTAGCTATTTTAGATGAAACAGATTCAGGATTAGATATTGATGCTTTGCGTATTGTAGCTAATGGCGTAAATAAGTTGAAAAGTAAGAACAATGCAGTAATAGTAATTACACATTACCAGCGTTTACTTGAATATATCGTTCCAGATTTTGTGCATGTATTACACAACGGAAAAATTGTAAAGTCGGGTGGTAAAGAATTAGCACACGAGCTTGAAGAAAAAGGATACGATTGGTTAAAACAAGAAACAGCGGTTTAAAAAATTAGTACTAAGTACAAAGTACTTGGTACAGAGCACTTATTACTTTGTACTAAGCACTTAATACTAAAGATATATGGATTTAAAAGAGAAGTTGATATCGTCTTTTATGGCGTTTGAGAATAATGTTGATGTAGAACATCCAGTGCACGACATACGTTCAAGTGCGATAAAGAATTTTGAAGAAAAAGGGTTTCCTTCTAAAAAGAATGAAGCATGGAAATATACTTCGTTAAATAGTCTGCAAAAAGTTGATTTTAGTATTTTTCCTAAGGAAGAAAGCAAAATTGAGTATAACGATGTCAAGAAATATTTTATTCATGAAATAGACACGTATAAAATTGTGTTTATAGATGGTATTTATAGTTCTTACTTATCTGAAACCACTCATGATGGTGTAGATATTTGTTTAATGAGCTCGGCGCTAACAAAGCCAATGTACAAACCTGTTATAGAGGTTTATTTTAATAAGGTAGCTGCAAAAGATGAATCATTAACATCATTAAATACTGCCTTTAGTAGAGAGGGTGCTTTTATTTACATTCCTAAAAATAAGATGCCAAAGAAGCCTGTTGAAATAGTACATTTTGCTACAGGAAATGAAGCTACCTTAATGCTGCAACCTCGTAATTTAATAATTGCTGAAGAAAATGCAGAATTGCAGGTCATCGAAAGACATCAGAGTCTTACGTCAAATGAGGTGCTAACGAATTCAGTTACCGAAATATTTGCGGCCAAAAATGCAATAATTGACTATTATAAAGTGCAGAACAATGTTAGTACTGCCTCAATGATTGATAATACGTATATAGATCAAAAGGATAAGAGTGTAGTTAAGGTGCATACTTTTTCGTTTGGTGGTAAATTGACACGTAACAATCTTAATTTCTATCAAAATGGAGAGTATATAGATTCTACCATGAAGGGTGTAACCATATTAGGTGAAAAACAGCATGTAGATCACCACACTTTAGTACATCATATAGAACCAAATTGTGAAAGTCATCAAGATTATAAAGGAATTTATGGTGAGAAATCAACAGGGGTGTTTAACGGTAAAATTATTGTAGATAAGATTGCACAGAAAACAAATGCATTCCAGCAAAATAATAACATTCTAATAAGCGATAAAGCTACGATAAATACCAAACCTCAATTGGAGATTTTCGCTGATGACGTAAAGTGTTCTCATGGTTGTACCATAGGGCAGTTGGATGAAGATGCACTTTTCTATTTGCAATCTAGAGGTATTCCTAAGAAAGAGGCTAGAGCATTATTAATGTATGCTTTTGCTAACAATGTGCTTGAAAGTGTTCGTATTCCGGAGTTAAAAGCAAGAATCAATAAATTGATTGCTAAGAAATTAGGTGTAAATCTGGGTTTTGATATTTAGGCCTAATAACTATAAACATTCAATTGTGAACACTTTGTTAGTGTTTGTGTTGTTGATTTTGCTTCCAAAAGAAAGTGAGGCCCAAGAAGCTCGCTTTGGCCTAAAAGGTGGATTAAATTATTCTTCGATCGTAGGTGATTTAACTAACGGAATGAAGTTTAGATTTTCTGGTCATGGAGGTGTTTTTCTAGAAGTTGATTTTTCCAATAAGTTCGCTTTAAGACCAGAATTACTGTATTCTTCGCAGGGTTTTCAATATAGTACAGATTTAAATGCTATCGAAAATCAGGGTAGTAGTGGTGATCAAAATGACTATAGAACTAATGTGCAGTTGAATTTTTTGACCGTTCCTATTTTGGGTAAATTTGAGATGAATGAAAATTATTGGTTGGAGTTTGGACCGCAATTTGGTTTTCTCTTAAATCAAGTAACTAAAATTAAGAATCTCGATGAGTTAGATGGTGCAAATACGACATCTAAAAGTAAAATTTCTGGTGATTTTCAATTAGATTATGGAGCAGCAGTAGGGGTCGGATTTGTTTTAAATGATCAACTGTCCGTTGCCCCTAGGTTCTACTTAGGTCTACGTAATCGGCTAAATGGCCTAGGTGATAATGTTCAGAATTACAATGCCGCAATTCAGCTTTCTGTAAATTATTTATTTAGATAAGATTCTTCTAGTAGATTAGAATTGCAAGTAGTAATATTTCTAAATTTTAATGCTTTGTAAGTATCTTTACAATTCAAAACCTTCACTATGTTTAATGTGCAAAAAATTCGAAAAGATTTTCCTATTCTCAATCGAGAGGTTAATGGAAAACCCCTAGTTTATTTTGATAATGCAGCTACTTCTCAGACACCTGTGCAGGTTATTAATTGTATTGTCGACTATTATTCTAATTATAATGCCAATATACATAGGGGGGTACATTCTTTGTCGCAAGAGGCCACTGATAAATATGAACTGGCAAGGCAAAAAATTCAAAAACATTTTAATGCTGCAAATGCTTTTGAGGTCATTTTTACCTCAGGAACCACGCATGCTATAAATTTAGTAGCGAACGGTTTTTCATCGTTTTTAAAAGAAGGAGATGAAATAATTGTTTCTGCAATGGAACATCATTCCAATATTGTGCCTTGGCAGATGTTGTGTGAAAGAACGGGTGCCATCTTAAAAGTAATTCCTATGAATGAAGAAGGGGAATTATTGATGGATGTATATCAAGAATTGTTGTCTGAAAAAACGAAATTGGTTTTTTGCAATCATGTTTCTAATGCCTTGGGAACAATAAATCCAATTAAAGAAATTATTAAAAGAGCTCATAATGTAGGTGCGGCTGTGTTAATTGATGGTGCCCAAGCTGCTCCGCATTTAGTTGCAGACGTTCAAGAATTAGATGTTGACTTTTATACGGTTTCAGCACATAAGGTTTGTGGCCCGACTGGTGTTGGCATGCTTTATGGCAAGGAAGATTGGTTGAAAATATTACCTCCCTATCAAGGAGGAGGAGAAATGATTGCTGAAGTAACTTTTGAGAAAACTACATATGCAGAACTTCCGCATAAATTTGAAGCAGGTACGCCTAATATCTGTGGTGGAATTGCTTTTGGAGCAGCATTAGATTACATGAATACTGTTGGTTTTGATTCAATTGCTGCTTATGAAAATGAGCTTTTGCAGTATGCTACGGAAAAATTGTTAGCAATAGATGGGTTAAGAATTTATGGCACGGCAGCACATAAAACAGGAGTAATTTCATTTAATATAGAAGGTTTGCATCCTTATGATATAGGTTCAATTTTAGATAAGCTTGGAATTGCTGTTCGAACGGGTCATCATTGTGCACAGCCCATAATGGATTTTTACAAGATTCCTGGTACGGTAAGAGCTAGTTTTAGTTTTTATAATACTAAGGAAGAGATAGATGTTCTAGTTGAAGGGGTAGAACGGGCAAAAAATATGCTACAGTAGTCATTTGTTATCATTACCTTAAAGAATTGATTGCCACTTATTCTTATCGTATTTTTGTAGAAAATTAGTGCATGAAGATTAAAGAAATTCAGGAAGAAATTATTGATGAGTTTGCAATGTTCGAAGATTGGATGCAACGCTATGAATACATGATAGAATTAGGTAAATTGTTGCCTTTAATTGACGAACAATATAAAACTGAAGATTATATTATTAAGGGTTGTCAAAGTAAAGTTTGGGTCCACGCAAAATTAGAAAGTGATAAATTGATTTTTACGGCAGATAGTGATGCAATAATTACGAAAGGTATAATTGCGATTTTAATACGTGCTTTTAGCAATCAAACACCGCAGGATATTATTAATGCAGATACTGCTTTTATTGACGAAATTGGATTAAAAGAACATTTGTCTCCTACAAGAGCAAATGGTTTAGTAAGTATGTTAAAGCAAATAAAACTGTATGCTATTGCTTACCAAACGCAGATAGAATAAAAGAGACTTAAGTAAATGTGTTTTTTACCGTCTATATAGGTATTGATACGATTATTAAAGTAAATAAATTGAAGAAAGATGAGCGAAGAAACTACAACCGTAGATACAGAAGAGTTAGGTGAGAAAATAGTGCGAGTGCTCAAAACTATTTATGATCCAGAGATTCCAGTAGATGTATATGAACTTGGTTTAATATATGATGTTTTAGTAAATGAAGATAATGAGGTTAAAATATTAATGACATTAACTTCTCCAAACTGTCCGGTAGCAGAATCGCTACCTGCGGAAGTGGAAGAAAAGGTAAAGTCGTTAGACTTGGTTAATGATGCTCATGTGGAAATAACTTTTGATCCACCATGGACTCAAGAATTGATGAGTGAAGAAGCTAAACTAGAACTGGGTTTTCTTTAATAATTTAATATTCTACCGTAATTATGGCTGAAGAAATAATTAATAGAGTAGCTCAGAGTAAGCTTGTAACTTTTAATCTTGAAGATTATTATCTTGAAGGGCTAAGGAAGCGCTTAGATATAAAAGAATGGTTGCACGAGGGTATAATAGTTAAGGAAAAAGAATTTCGAAAATTTGTATCCAATCATAATTGGGAACAATATCAAGATGCCTATGTTGCTCTCTATTGTTCTACAGATGCAATAGTACCAGGTTGGGCTTATATGTTGGTAACAGCCCATATTCAACCCTTTGCTAAAGAAGTAGTGCAAGGTGATTTAGAAGCACTAGAAAATTTCTTGTATCAAGAAGCATTACAACATCTTGACTTTTCAGAATATAAAGACAAATTAGTTATTATTAAAGGTTGTAGTAATAAACCTGTTCCTTCAAATGCATATATACAGGCCACTATGCTTCTAAGGCCAATTGCTAAGTCACTTATGTATGGTGAAGCCTGTTCTGCTGTACCACTATTTAAAAGAAAATAATTGGTTTTTTATTCTCGAATAAGTGACTATTCGTATTTTTGTGTGTCATAAATATAAACAAAGAAAACTAAACATTTTTAAAATGAAAAAAGTAGTATTTACCCTCGTTGCCACTTTAACTTTTATGGCAGTTTCAGGTCAAACATTAGAAGAGCTGAAAACAGAACAAGCAGCTAAGAAGGACTCTGTAGCTGATATTCAAGGTAGAGTTGATGCTTTACAAGGTCAAATAGATGCGTTCCCAGGTTGGAAAACAGGTGCTTTTGGTACTGTAGGTGCTAATTTATCTGGCTTTAGTAACTGGTACTCTCAAGGAAAGCCAAATAACTCTTCTGGAAATATTGGTATTACCATAAACGGTTTTGCAAATTTAGACCGCGAGAAATTTTTCTGGAGGAATTCTGGTAATATTAACCTTCAATGGGTTAAGTTGGATAATAAAGATGATGCAACTGATGATGATAGCTTTAGTGGAACTACTGATGTTTTCACTATTAGCTCTTTGTACGGTAGAAAGCTAAGTGATAAGTTTGCGATTTCAGGTCTTGGTGAGTACAGAACTACCATTTTGGATAACTTCAATGACCCAGGTTATTTAGACCTTGGTTTTGGTGCCACGTGGACGCCAATAACAGATTTAGTAGTTGTTATACATCCATTAAACTACAACTTTGTATTTGCTAAGAATGATGCGGTTTACGAATCTTCTTTAGGTGCTAAAATAGTAGCGGATTATACAAGACAAATAGGTGCTATTAATTTTAAGACTAACTTTTCAACCTTTCAAAGTTATAAAAGTAGTGACCTGTCTAACTGGACATGGATTAACTCTTTCGGATATACTATTTGGAACGGAATTGGACTTGGTTTTGAATTTGGTTTAAGAAATAACAAACAGGAAGCATTAGACTATGCAATAAATAAAGCTCCAACTTTAGATCCGACTGCTACATTCGATAGTATTGATAACGATATTCAATCGTATTGGTTATTTGGACTTAACTATGCCTTCTAAGAATAGTAGTTATACTATTATATAAAAATAAAACGTCCCGCAATTGCGGGACGTTTTTTGTTAAGTAGGATGCTTTAAATTTGGTTGCACAGCGGTCTATATTTAAACATAGACTTAAAAGTATAGTTTAAAGATGGTTAAGTACTTTAAATTCGGAACAAACACTAAATCTCAAATACAATTCGAAATTAAATTTTGAGGTTCATCTAAAGTAATTTTTGTTGCCAACAATTGTAAAATTGTTGTGAACCACGTTAAAATGTAGGATTTTACCGATGAAATACACAAAAGGAGATTTATTTAAAATAAAAAAACCCGACAGTTATGTCGAGTTTTTTTAAAGTAGGTTTTGTCTAATATTGGTTTGTTTGTGTTAAGTTCCGATTTGGGAAAAAAGGCGCTTATAATTTCGTAGTAACTTTAGATTGATTTATCATCTCTCGTCCAATTACTTTGTAAATGTATGATGCTTTTTAAATAAGACTAAATTATTGTTGTGTAGACACGCAATAATGTTGTGAAAAATATGAAGTATTAATTTTCTTCGACGAACTACATATTTGAGTAAAAAATAATTAGAATTAAAAATTAAAGGAGCGTAAAAGGCTTTGTAATTTTAGCCTGTTTTTAAAACTAAAAAAGTCCCATGCTAACTTGGGACTTTTTTAGTTAAGTAGATTTTGACTAAGTGGTTTTCTATGTTTTAAAGTTCCGATTTGGGAAAAAAGGCGCTTATAATTTCGTTTATGTATTTGCTTTATTTGGGGTAAAGCCTCATACTTAATTACATTGTAAATGTATGATAGAAATTGAATTTGGTTAAATTATTGTTGTGAACTAAGCTTAAAATGTTGTGAAAAATACCAACGGTTAATTTCTTCGATGAAATACATGTAATGGACTGTACCTGTTGAGGTTAGGGAGTCTTATATTTTTTTTGAAATCCCCATTAATTATATAAAAAAAGCCCCTAAAAGGGGCGTTTTTTCTTTGATAAGTAGGGTTTCGTAAGATTGGGTCTTACTTTAAGTAGGTTAAAAGTCAGGCTTTAGGGAAACCATCATTTTTATTTGGTTAAGTTCAAGATTCGATTTGGGGTGAACACTATCACTTAATTACACTGTAAATATATGTCGGAATTCGAAATTTGCTAAATTATTGTTGTGAACTAGGCGCCAAATGTTGTGAAAAATATGAACGGTAAATTTCATCGATGAAACGCACTTTAATACTCTAAATTTTCTATTGGTATTCGTCCAAATTCTCAGGATAAAGAAAATTATTATACGGAAAACGGGTAACATGAATGTCTCTGACCTCACGGTATACTCGTGTTCTAAAATCGTCTAAGTTTTCTTTATTAAGTGCGGAGATAAATAGAGCGCGATCGCCAATTTTTTCCATCCAGGTTTTTTTCCATTCGTCAATTGTGAAATGAATGTTTCCTTTTTCGGTAATTAAATCATCATCTTCGATAACTTCGTGCTCGTATTGGTCTATTTTATTAAAAACCATTATGGTTTTTTTGTCTGCACTTTTTATTTCTCCCAATATCTTATGTACCGAAGCAATGTGTTCTTCAAACTGAGGGTGTGAAATATCAACAACATGCAATAATAAATCGGCTTCACGAACTTCATCTAATGTACTTTTAAAGCTTTCTACTAATTGGGTTGGTAATTTTCGAATAAACCCTACTGTATCACTTAGTAAAAAAGGAAGATTACCAATTACTACTTTCCGCACAGTAGTGTCTAGGGTAGCGAATAATTTGTTTTCAGCAAATACTTCACTTTTACTTATAACATTCATTAGGGTTGATTTACCAACATTGGTGTAGCCAACAAGAGCAACTCTAACTAACGCACCGCGATTACCGCGTTGTGTTTCCATTTGCCGATCAATTTTTTGTAATTTTTTCTTGAGTAAAGAAATACGGTCACGAACAATACGTCTATCCGTTTCAATTTCAGTTTCCCCAGGTCCACGCATACCAATACCCCCCTTTTGCCGCTCTAAGTGCGTCCATAGTCCGGTTAATCTAGGTAATAGATATTCGTATTGAGCGAGCTCTACTTGAGTACGTGCATAACTAGTTTGCGCACGCTGGGCAAATATGTCGAGAATTAAAGTTGTTCTATCAAGAATCTTACATTTTAATTGCTTCTCAATGTTCTTTTGTTGGGCAGGAGTGAGCTCATCATCAAAAATTACAGAGCCAATGTCATTTTCTTTAACATAGGATTCCACTTCCTGTATTTTCCCACTACCTATTAATGTTTTAGGATTAGGTACATCCATACGCTGTACAAAGCGCTTGGTAACTTCACCGCCAGCTGTATAGGTCAAGAATTCAAGTTCGTCTAAATATTCACTTACTTTTTCTTCACTTTGCTCCCTATTGATTACTCCTATCAATACAGCCTTTTCATATTCTATTGTTTTCTTCTCTAGCATACTTTATTATCTTTTGCAAATCTAATCAATACCTTGGATTTCGTACTTTTGCAGACTATCAAATACGAATCAATAGATGTTTTTATCATTTCTAAAGCGAAAGAAGTCTAATTCGCTTAGCACTATTGCCTTTTATAACCTAGAGAATCTATTCGATACTAAAGATGACAAGAATACTTTAGATGATGATTTTACACCTAGAGGTTTTAAAAAATGGTCAGAGAAGCGTTACAAGCGTAAACTATATAAGTTAGCTAAAACTATTTCAGAAATCGGAAAAATTTCAGCGAATAAACCTCCAGTTTTAGTAGGAGTAGCAGAAGTGGAAAATAAGGCCGTTGTTCAGGATTTAATTGATGCACAACCATTACAAAGTATTGATTACGGATTTGTACATTACGATTCACCAGATGAACGTGGAATAGATACGGCATTAATATACCATAAACCGAGTTTTAAGGTTTTGCATTCAGAACCTATTACGTTGCTTTTAATTGAAAAGAATGGAGTACGAGACACTACACGCGATATACTTTATGTAAAAGGCGAGTTAAATGGTGAAGAGCTTCATGTTTTTGTAAACCATTGGCCATCTCGGCGCGATGGTGACCAAGAAACTGGATTTAAAAGGGTAAAGGCTGCTCAGACACTTAAAGAGTTCATGTCTCAAATAGAAATGGATACTATAAATCCTAATTACATTGTAATGGGTGATTTTAATGATGGTCCATTTGAGAAAAGCATCACTACTTTAATGGAAGATACTACCTTATATAATCCGATGGAGAAATTGCTAACCGAAGAAAGGGGTAGTGCTAACTATAAGCGGTCTTGGTCGTTGTTTGATCAAATCCTATTCTCTCATAATTTCTTCAACTATGAAAAAGGCACGCATAGTTTTGCACATGCCAATATTTTTGATGAAAAATTCCTAAAGGAAATTAAAGGTAAATACTCTGGTTCTCCTTATAGAACGTATGCCGGACGTAAATATATTGGAGGTTATAGTGATCACTTTCCAGTGTATATTCAACTTAAATATAATAAGTAGATATAATTAGTTTACAGTTAGTAGGCTTACATCAAAAATAAGTACCGAACCACCTGGTATACCATTGTAATTAGAACTGCCATAACCTAAATGAGAAGGGACTAATAAAATGCCATTACCGCCTTCTTTAAAGTAGGTGATACCTTCTGTCCAACCACGAATAACATTTTGCAAGCCAAATGAAATTCCTTCAGCATCACTTTGATCGAATACTGTTCCATCAAGATAATGGCCTTTGTAAGCAACTGTTACATTAGAGTTTGAAGTTGGTTGTTCACCTGCACCAGGATTGTTTATAACATAATAGAGGCCAGTGGCACTCTTTTCAGCAGTTAAATTGTTTTCGGCAATGTATGCGGTAATATCTTCTTCGTTTTGTGCAGTATAATCTATTTGTTCAGATTTCTTGTCATCCGCACAAGCGAAACAAATAAATACTAATAGGAGGGAAACAGCATATTTCATAAAAGGCATAATTTTTAGGGGACAAATATAGAAAAGCAATACCTTTTAAGACGTAAATAGTTGGCTTTTTCTATAAAATAAAAGAGTTATACATGTCTAATTTCATCAGCTGATAAAATTTTCTCATTTCTTAATCGGAGTAGTACTTGAGCTACAGCGATTGTATCTTTTTCACAATAATTAATAATACGATCTATTCCATTTTCTTCATAAAAGACATCACGTACTTGGCTGCCATCGATATCATCTTTTGGAGAAGGTATACCTAGTACTTTTGTCATTAGTTTTAAAGAAGTATAGTTTTTATAATCACCAAATTTCCATAAATCCATGGTGTCTAAATGTGCAACTTCCCAAGGTTTTTTTCCAAATAAATCGAGTTTATATGGTAATTCTATCCCATTAATAATCATTCGTCTAGCGATATAAGGAAAGTCAAACTCTTTACCATTGTGCGCACAAAGTAGATGTCTAGTAGCGCTAAAATGTGTAATTATTAGGTTTTTAAATTCTTTAAGAAGTTTTATTTCTGTACCATGAAAGGTGGTTACTCTAAAACTTCTAGTGCTGCCTTCGTGCTTAAAATACCCAACTGAGATACATACAATTTTGCCGAATTCAGCCCAAATTCCAGCGCGATCATAAAACCCTTCCGCAGTAAATTCATCTTTGCGTTGGTATTGAGTTTTGTGTTCCCAAAGTGATTTTAGCTCATCATCAAGCTCATCAAAACCTTCTTTTTGAGGAACAGTTTCAATATCAAGAAATAAGATATGTTCTAAATTAAGTTTTTGTAGCATGAGATGAAAGCGTGCTCTTTTTTGGTTTTAGTGCAAAACAAGATACAAAATTTGCGCTGTGATATGTTAAAATCACGGGCTTTGTTGTACTGTCTATTGACAGAAATGATATTGAGATGGTTTGTATTTTAAATTAGAGGTAAATTATGATTACTGACTATGTAGTCGGTAAAGTGAGCCAATAATTGTGGATTCACTACTGTAAACACTATGTAAATGGGCAATTTATCGATAAACGGATTCTTTCCGTTTGATATTTATTGAAGAAACTTATTTACAAACCATGTAGTTGGTAAAAACTAAAATAAGGATTGCTGTTTTACAGGACTTTCATGATCTAGAAGCCATTTTTTACGATGCAAACCGCCAGCATATCCTGTTAAAGAACCATCACTGCCAATAACTCTGTGGCATGGAACAATAATCCAAAGTGGATTTTTGCCATTTGCAGCCGCAACGGCTCTAATAGCTTTTACGTCGCCCAAAGTTTTAGATAAATCTAAATATGATGTAGTTTTTCCGAAAGGGATATCAGAAAGTGCTTTCCATACCCTTTGTTGAAAATCTGTTCCTTGTGGGTTCAGTTCTAAATCGAAGTGTTCTCTTTTGCCTTCAAAATATTCGTTTAATTGATAAACAGCGTCTTCTAAAACTTCAGGGATTACATCGGTTAAAGTTTCCTCATTATTCAAAACTGAAAAAGATTCAAGACCATTAGAATCGCCTATGAGTTTTGCGATACCTAAGGGAGTTTGAATAAATGCTGTCTCCATTATTCTTTTTTATTATCTTTTTCTGTGTTTACAGAACGTTCTCTTAGTTCCCAGTTTTTACGTGCTAATTGTTGTAAATCGGCTACATTATCGCTCTCATCCATAATTTCGAGTCCTAATAATGTTTCAATAACATCTTCTGTAGTTACAATTCCGCTTACCGATCCATATTCATCTACTACTAGAGCTATATTCTCTCTTTTAGCAATGAGCGTATCAAACAATTCTGGTATTGGGGTATTTCTATCTGTAATCAGTAAATCGCGTCTGATTTCACCTAAAGGAGTGTCACCGTTTTCATGAACCAATTCTTCTAAAATATTATCTTTTAGGACATAGCCTGTAATATGGTCTACCTTTTCGTTAAAGACAGGAATTCGCGAAAATCGCATTTTTGGGTTTTCATCAAAATATTCGCGTATACTTTGACCTTCAGAAGCTATTTTCATTACCGTGCGCGGGGTCATCACATCTTTTACTTTTACTTCGTCAAAACGTAAAAGGTTTTTGATGATAGTAGATTCTGATTGTTCAAAAACACCTTCTTCATGTGCAATGTCGGCCATGGCACTAAAATCATCTCTACTAAGTACACTGCCGTGATGCCCTTTTCCACCAACTAGTTTGGTAAAAAGTTGTAGAAGCCATAATAAGCCGGTCCATTTTAAAATCAATACCATTACTTTCAAAGTTTTGGCAGTGAAATTAGCTAGTTGTCTCCAATACGTTGCTCCAATAGTCTTTGGTATTATCTCAGAAGCTACCAAAATTAAGATGGTCATTATAGTAGATACAACACCAACCATTAAATCTTCCGTAAATTCAATTCCAAAAAAAGAACGTGTAGAATTACCGTAAAGCTCTACATAGGCAACTTTGGCCTGTACCCCTACTAATATTGCGCCAACAGTATGCGCAATAGTGTTTAGTGTTAAAATGGCAATTAAAGGTTTGTCAACATCCTTCTTAAGTTCTTCGAGGGTTTCAGCATACGCTTTACCTTCTTTTTTCTTGATGTTAACAAAAGTAGGATTGATAGTAAGTAACACTGCTTCTAAAATGGAACAGAGAAAGGAGAAAAAAATAGAAACAATTGCGAAAAAAATCAACAGACCCATATAGTGGTTTTAAGGCTCAAATTTACTAAGAAAATACTAATTTAATTTAGTGCGTTCTGCTTCATAAAATACAGAATTCAAAGCAGTTCTGATGTTTAATCGATATATATTTCGATGATCACGTGTTGGGTTTACTCGATTTGAAAGAAATATAAAAACCATTTCATTCTTTGGATCTGCCCAAATAAAAGTGCCGGTGAAACCAGAATGTCCAAAGCTTTCTGCACTGGCCTGTGGCGCAGGGTAAGCATCTTTTAAGTCTTGGTCCGAATTATCTAATAGCGGTTTGTCGAAGCCTAATCCTCGTCTGTTTTCATTTTCAGGGTATTGTACACGTATAAATTCTTTTATGGTGGCTTCTTCGAGATATCGTTTGCCTTTATAAACTCCATAGTTCATATACATTTGCATCAAGCGTGCTAAATCTTCGGCAGTTGCAAATAGTCCTGCATTACCTGAAATACCACCCATAAGTGCGGCATTTTCATCGTGAACCCAGTCTCTAGTTAAAGTGTGCCTAAAAATAGTATCGGTTTCGGTTGGTACAATTTTATTGGGAAACCCTTTTTCTTTAGGATTAAAACCCATTGTAGTATTTCCTAAGGGGTCGTAGAAATTAGTACGTAAATACTTGGAATATTCCATTCCTGTTAAATTCTCTACTATCTGCGGATACAATAAAAATGTGAGTCCCGAATATTTGTACTTTTTTTCATCAGAAACTGTAGATTTATTTATTTCACGATAAATTTTCTTTTTAAATCGATTGCTAATGTATAAGTTTTCGTAGGCATGGCTGTTGTATTTTGAACTAGGATGATTGCTTACCCAACGCTTTTTAAGCTTGCCATTTTTTTTAATGATTTCATTTAAGAAGATAATATAAGGTGTTAAACCTGCTTGATGTGCTAGTACTTCACGAACGGTTAAATCTTTTTTATCAGCTTTTTTTTGCCAAGGCTTCCAATAGGTGCTAAAAGGTTTGTCCAAGTCCAGTTTGCCTTCACCATGTAATTTCATTAAGGCCGGTAATGCCGCAGTTACTTTTGTTACGGATGCTAAATCATAAATGTCGTTGAGTGCAACCGGTTGAATACTGTCATAAGTGTGGAAACCATAAGCTTGATGAAAAACAATTTTACTGTTTTTAGCTACCAATAATTGTGCTCCAGGAAAAGCTTCTTGTTGAATGCCAAGCGACATAATGGAATCAACTTTTTGATAAATATAGGTTGAATCTAAACCTACTTCAGATGGAAGTCCTAGTGTCAGTTCGTCCGATACTCCTATATTTAATGGGGTAGATGCGCCTTCTTGCGCGTATGTAGTAGTTAATAATAAACCAATTAGTATAAAAATTATTTTATTCATCGTAAAGGCATTTCGGTGTTCCTTGTAATTAATTCTCTTTTGCCTACCCTATCAATCTCACTACATCTTTAGCAAAATAACTGGCAATGATGCTAGCACCTGCCCTTTTAATTGCCAACACTTGTTCCATCATTACGGCATCGTGATCTAACCATCCTTTTTCAGCTGCCGCTTTTAGCATAGCATACTCTCCTGAGACTTGATATACAGCTACGGGCACATCAAAAGTGTTTTTTATATCGCGCACAATATCTAAATAACAAAGTCCGGGTTTTACCATAACTATATCGGCACCTTCTTCAACATCCATGCGAGTTTCGCGAATCGCTTCTTCACGATTAGCAAAATCCATCTGGTAGGTTTTCTTATCTTTTGGAATATCAACTAAATCTACAGGAGCAGAATCTAATGCATCACGAAAAGGGCCATAAAATGCACTAGCATATTTCGCACTATAGCTCATAATTCCAGTGTCTACAAGCCCTTCGTTTTCTAAAGATTCTCTAATTATTTGAATGCGGCCATCCATCATATCACTTGGTGCAACAACATCTGCACCTGCAAGGGCATGAGAAACACTCATTTTTGCTAAGAATTCTGCGGATTCATCGTTTAGAATTTTGCCATTTTCAATAATTCCATCATGTCCATATATTGAATATGGATCTAGGGCTACATCCGTCATTACTAGCATATCTGGACAAGCATTTTTAACCGTTTTAATAGCCAATTGCATTAATCCATTAGCATTTAAGGCTTCTTTTCCAAAATTGTCTTTTAGATTGTCGGGAACTTTTACAAAAAGTAGAACTGCGCACAGTCCCATATTCCATAGTTCTTTTACTTCTTTTTCTAGATTATCTAGACTCAAACGATAATAGTCCGGCATTGAGGCGATTTCTTCGCGAACGCCTTTACCTTCTACTACAAAAAGGGGCACTAAAAAATCATTGGGAGTTATTACAGTTTCACGTACTAGATTGCGGATAGCTTCGTTACTTCTTAGTCTGCGGTTTCTTCTTAAAGGATACATTAATAGACCTGTTTTTAGAAGCCCTAAGGTACTTATTATCCTTTTAAATTGCGAAAACCTTTAACTCTTGATTGAACTTTCTAAAAAATTAGAATTTAAATTTACTTGGCGTAGCTATCAAGAACGATTTCTGAAGAATTTTGAAAGTCATTTGGAGGATAATCATTTGCATTTAGTCGCTCCACCTGGATCTGGTAAGACTATTTTGGGTCTTGAGATGTTGCGTAGAGTTAATAAAAGGTGTTTGGTGTTAGCTCCTAATCTAACCATAAGAAATCAATGGAAAAGTAGGCTTGAGTCTTTTTTTATTAAGGATAAAGGATTTGATGACTATACCATGGATATAAAACATCCAGCTATTCTAACCTTTTCAACCTATCAATCTTTACATGCTTTAAATAAATCGTTAGTAGAGAAAGGTAAATCACTAGCTGATTTTATTCATAAAAATGGAATTAATACAATTGTATTAGACGAAGCACATCATTTAAAAAACGAGTGGTGGAAATGCTTAATTGCCTTAAAGCAAATTGAAGGCCTTACAATAATTTCATTAACAGCAACTCCACCTTACGATAGCACAAACCATGAATTAAATAAATATTTTGAGCTTTGTGGACCTTTAGATGATGAAATTGCGGTGCCCGATTTAATCAAAAATGAAGATTTATGTCCACATCAAGATTTTGTGTATTTTTCAAAACCAGATGAAATTAAAATAAAATATAATGTTTCTTATCGGGAGCAAATAATTGATTTTAATAATAAGTTGCTTTCAAATACGACTTTTAACGAACTATTATTAACGTTGCCAATTTATGCAAATTCAGAAAACCAACTCGAAGCCATTTATGACAATCCAAAATTTTTTTCTTCGATATTAATATTTCTAAATGCCGCGGGACATCAAATAGAGAATGAAAAGTTGGAATTTCTCGGATTCAAAAGTAAAGAAGTGGAGTTTCCTAACCTGACATACGAGTGGTTAGAGGTTTTATTACAAGAACTTATTGTTGCACAACGAGAATCTTTACTAGTATATGAAGAGTTGCTACACACAATTGAAAAGGAGCTTGCAAAAATTGGTGTTTTCGAGAAGAAGAAAGTCAATTTTATAGGGGATGAACAATTGTATCGAACGTTGGCAAATAGTCCTTCTAAGTTAAAAAGTATCTCTGATATTATTATTGCCGAAAGTGAAAATCTTGGGACAGATATTAAAGCGGTGGTGTTAACAGATTTTATTCGTAAAGAGTATTTGGATTTCGAAGGTAGCGATACTGGTAAATTAAATAAATTAGGTGTTGTTTCTATTTTTCAATATTTAAGAACAACTCATAGTTGGAAAAAGGATATTGCTGTATTAACAGGGTCTTTGGTGATATTGCATAAAGATGCAGCAGCCAAGTTTAAAAGTAAATTTAGCGATGCACAATTTAATGTAACACCAATGGCTACGGATAATGAATTTGTGGTTGTTAATTCATTTGGGAAAGCAAAAAGTGCTATAGTAGGGCGAGTTACGGAGTTATTTCAAAACGGGGTAATTAAAATACTTATTGGTACAAAATCCCTTTTGGGGGAAGGTTGGGATGCGCCGGCAATAAACACTTTGATTCTCGCATCGTATGTTGGTTCGTTTGTTTCATCTAATCAAATGAGGGGGCGCGCCATTAGAATCAATCCGAAAAATTCTGACAAAACTGGAAATATTTGGCATTTAGCTTGCTTAGATCCAACTACTGAAAATGGAGGAAAAGATTTTGAAAAGTTACAAAGAAGATTTGAAGCTTTTTCGGGTGTTTCTGTGTCAGGGGATGCATATATTGAGAATGGTTTAGATAGACTTAAGCTGCCGGAGATTTTTTCTGTGGAGACTAGTTTGGAAGAGTTGAATATAAAATCTGTACAGATAGCTTCAGAAAGAAAATTTTTAAAGTCACGTTGGTTTAAGGCTATTTCTATAGGCGATGTTTTAGTTAGAGAAGTAAAGATTCCATACATAGATAAGATACCATTTGAAGAGGTCCGCAAATTAAGATGGGGAAATGCATCGCGATTTATGTTTTTGGAAGTGGTCGTAGGTGCAGGACTTTTTTTTCCAGAATTTTTAGCTAAAAATCTAGGCACTTTATTAAGTCAGGGTGTTTTCAAATTTTTATATGCTTTTTTAGCTGCCGTCTTTGTTGGGTTTGCGCCAAAAACGTACAAAGCGATTAAACTTTACTTTTTATTTGGGAATACCTATAAAAAAACTAAAAAGATAGGAGCAGCTTTACTCGCTGCAATGGTTAAAACAAAAGCATTGCGTTCATCTATTTATGATGTTGATGTAATTGCAGAACAACAAGCGAATGGAACTTTTGTTTGTTATTTACAAGGTGCGACTAATGCTGAAAGTGAAATGTTTGTGAATTTATTGGCTGAAATATTAGCACCTGTTGAGAATCCAAGGTATTTGTTGGTTTATAGGCATTGGATAAAACGACATTGGGGACTTCGCACTTATTATGTGGTGCCACAAATTTATGGGCGAAGAAAAGAAGATGCGGAGTTATTTCATAAGTCTTGGAAAGAACATGTAGATTCTTCTAAACTATTATATACCCGTTCCGAGGAAGGTAGAAAGTCCTTATTAAAAGCTAGGCTTTCTCATATTTTATATCAGTTTAAAGAAGTGTCTCAAAAAGCAATTACTTGGAAATAAAACTACTTATTGCATACTGCTATCTGCTGTTGAATTATTTTCCATCTCATTCTGGCATTCAATAATCTCTTCTAATGCTCGCCCAAGATTTTGGGTAGACCAGAGTCCTGTATCCTTTTTTAATTTTTTGGCGTTTTGGTCGCTATCAATATATTTTCGAATAGAAGTAATAAGTGGATCATCAAGCGATTCAATTTTTAATATTGATTGCCCTCCAGGAATACTATAATCATCTTCGTAATCGTAACAAAAGACCAATACACGGTCACCGGTTTGTAATCCAGATTCACTAAAACAATCCGATTTAAAGAACTTTTGGGTGGAATATGTATTTCTGCCAATTTCCTTGATTTTATAGACTTTGTCAATTGCTACAATTCCGTTTTGCGAGGTGTATAATGGTCCAGCATCTTCTGTGGTATCTTCTATTTGTTTAACAATACCAGTAAAAACAAGAGAGAGTTCTTCACCGCAATTGCCAATAAAAGGCCCAGATTCTGGCCACCAATAGGTATAGCCAACATTTAAAGTATCTGGGGTAAAGATAACTTCTATTTCACTTTTACCTTTTTTCGACTGACATCCTATTAAGAGAAAGCCGAAGAGCGTAAGTGCTAAAACGCTTTTAAATAATTTCATGTTGCTAAACCTAAATATGTCCAATGCTTATTTTCTTTTTTAAAAGCTGATTTTTCATGAATTACCTCCAATTTTCCATGCTCATAGTAATAGGCATCGAAAGTTACTGTGCCTTCATCATCTTCTTTATTGCCTTCGAATTTTGCTGTTACTTCAAGTTTAACCCAAGTTACCGATTTCGCCCAGTTTACAATTGCTTTTTTATCTTTTAGTGGTCTTGTTGATGAATGATGACTTTTCATTAAATAGTTGCCATCCGCCAATACAAAAGCTGAATATCTAGAACGCATTAATTGTTCTGCTGTGGATGCATTATTAATATTTGCGTGAACTTTACCACAACAATTTGTATAATCATTTGGTAGGCCACAATAGCATTTAGTAGTATTCAAAAATTTTCGTTTTTAGAAGTCTTCATTTTAGAAATCTCTTTCAGTCGTTCTTTACGGGTCTCTTGTTCCTTTTTTAGCTTTGCCTTTTTCCTATTTAACAGCTTGGTGTGCTTTGCTTTATTGACGGTGTTTTTTGCTTTTCCTTTTTTAGCCATATTGTTGTCTATTTTCCGTCAACTTTTATTTTATTACACCCAATCTTTAGGATTCTGAAGAATTTCAACCAATCGAGCTTCTTCACTATCTATTTCGGGTTGATAATTATAACGCCATTGCACATGAGACGGTAGGCTCATTAAAATACTTTCAATGCGCCCATTAGTTTTAAGTCCGAACAATGTTCCTTTATCATGCACCAGGTTGAATTCAACATATCGACCACGTCTAATTTCTTGCCAATCGCGCTGTTCAGGAGTGTAAGCTAATGCTTTTCTTTTTTCAACGATAGGTGCATAAGCTTCTAAAAAACTGTCGCCTACTTCGGTGACAAAATCGAACCAGTTTTGCATTGACATTTCGTCAGTTGCTTTACAATAGTCAAAAAACAGTCCGCCTATACCTCGGCCTTCATTTCTGTGTGCATTATAAAAATATTCATCACATCTCTTTTTGTAGGTAGGATAGAAATTAGCATTGTGTGCGTCACATGCTTTTTTACAAACCGAATGAAAATGTGCGGCGTCTTCATTAAAAAGGTAATATGGGGTTAAATCTTGTCCACCTCCAAACCATTGATCCACAATTTTTCCATGTTTATCATACATTTCAAAATAGCGCCAATTAGCATGAACAGTCGGCACCATTGGGTTTTTTGGATGAATTACTAAGCTCAGTCCGCAAGCAAAAAAATCTGCATCTTTAACACCAAAATAATTCTGCATACTTTCTGGTAAAGCACCATGAACAGCAGAAATATTTACACCACCTTTTTCAAATACGGCACCGTTTTCTATAACTCTGGAATGACCACCGCCACCTTCGGCGCGTGTCCATTTATCTTCTTTAAATTTTGCTTGCCCGTCAATTTCTTCAAGTTTGGAAGTAATTTTATTTTGCAATTGTTGTATGTATGCGTAGAATTTATCTTTCATTTATATAATTCATAAAGTTCCATGTCTAATGGGGCTTCGTTAGGTGGTTTATGTTCTTTTTCTAAAGTTTGCTTCCAAATATAGCCACATTTTTTAGCCACTTTAATGCTTGCACTGTTCGATTTGTGAACTATTATTTGAAGGGAAGAGAGCCCTAAGTTCTTAAATGCATAGTTTGAAAGATATTGAACAGCTTCTGTTGTAATACCTTGGCCAGTGTATTGATAATCGATACAGTATGCAAGTTCTGCCTGTTTTTTAACCCAATCCAATTCTTTTATATAAATAAGGCCGATTAGTTTACTTTCACTAATCGACTTTAAAACGAAAAGAAATTCTTCCTTTTTATTGAATTCTTTGACTTTTTTCTCAACAAAATATTTCGATAAATCAGGAGTGAGATTTTGTTCAAGTGTTAAAGGGAAATAACGTTTAAAGCGTTCTGCATTTACAATCATTAAATCACAAATACGCCAAGCATATTTTTCCTTAATGCTATCGATGCCGTATTTTTCGAACGTAACAATCACTTTGATATAATTTTATACCTTAAAGTATTTTATCAATATTTACAGGGGTTTGTACTCTTTTACAGCGTCTATAAATGCCTTTGCATTTTCTACAGGAATATTTGGTAGAATGCCATGTCCTAAATTTACAACATACTTGTCTTTTCCAAATTCGTGAATCATTTGGGTGACCATTTTTTTAATTTCTGCCGGTGGAGAAAGTAGTCTTGCTGGATCAAAATTTCCTTGTAATGTAATATTGCTACCGGTAAGATATCTTGCATTTCTTGCAGAGCATGTCCAATCAACCCCTAATGCTGAAGCACCAGATTTTGCCATGTCACCTAAGGCAAACCAACATCCTTTTCCGAAAACTATAACTGGCGCTTCATCTTTAAGTGCATCAATTATTTGTTGAATATATTTCCATGAAAATTCTTGATAATCAACAGGAGAAAGCATACCTCCCCAAGAATCAAATACTTGTACTGCATTTACACCTGCTTTAACTTTCGCTTTTAGGTATGCAATTGTAGTATCTGTAATTTTTTGTAGTAATTGATGGGCAGCATCAGGTTGAGTGAAGCATAACTCCTTAGCCTTGTCAAAAGTTTTGCTGCCCTGCCCTTGCACACAATAGCAAAGAATGGTCCATGGAGAACCAGCGAAGCCAATCAATGGCACGTCGTCATTCAGTTTTTCTTTTGTGGCTTTTATGGCCTGCATTACATAGTCTAGCGAATCATTTACATCTGGTACAATTGCATTGTCTACATCTTTTTGTGTTCGAATTGGATTAGGTAGGTATGGACCGAAATTAGGTTTCATTTCTACTTCAATATTCATCGCTTGCGGAATAACCAAAATATCTGAAAATAATATGGCAGCATCCATACCGTATCTTCGAATGGGTTGAACTGTAATTTCCGATGCTAATTCAGGAGTTTGACACCTTGTAAAGAAATCATATTTAGCTTTGATTTCCATAAACTCAGGTAGATATCGTCCAGCTTGGCGCATCATCCAAACAGGTGGTCTTTCAACAGTTTCACCTTTTATCGCTCTAAGAAATAAATCGTTTTTTATCATATCATTTACATTGCTAATTAACCTATGGCATCTTCATTAACAAGATCTATCAAACTCTCAACAGTGGGTATTTTAGCTACCCGTACATCTTTAAAGGTTTTTCTGGCCTCTTTAGCTGTGGTTTCTCCAATACAATAAGCTATTTTGTTGGCTTCATTTACTGTTAAAAAACTAGCAATTGCAGAAGGACTACAGAATAAAACAGCTTTTATATTTTCGTCGAGTGCTTGAGCAACATATTTTGTGTCGTATATAACCTGCTCATTTACTTGAATATTATTTGCGGTCAATATATCGGTCAATTCATCTCTTCTAATATTACTGCAGAAATAAGTTACTTTTATACCTTCAATAAAATCTACTAAATGTGTTGCTAATTTTTTTGCATTCCGCTCACTGTGTTTTACTGGTCCAATGCTTTTTTCAATTAATCGTTTTGTTTTACGGCCTACACAGTAAATGTTCTTGAATTGTAATTCATCAGCAGAAATGTTTTTCAATAAGGCATCTACAGCATTCTGACTCGTAATTACAACATTCTGATATTCTTGTTTTAAAATTGCTGCCGAAAGTCTATTTGGACTTATTTTAATAAAGTCTTCTGAGTCAATAATTACTTTATCGTTTACTCGATTTTGTTGGTCGTGTGTGAGTTTTTTAGTAGAGAAAATAGTAGCGTTGTCGGCATTATTTTTTAAGGTTGCCTTTTGCATTTCGCTCATGACGCGTTTTCCTCCTCTACTTAAAATACTATTAGCGCAATCTATTCCTAAATTCTCATGTTTGCCTAATGGAGCAGTTAATTCTGCTTCCAGTTTCTTGCCACCATCAACACTTAATAAAACACCTTGTAGTGTTATTTCTTCTTCATTAATTTTTGCTAAAGCCCCGATAGGAGCAGTACAACCTCCTTCTAATTTGTTTAAGAATTCCCGCTCCAATTTCGTGCATATTTCAGTTGGTTCGTGATTTAATGAAGAACAAGCATCCAGCACGTACTCATCATCATGCATTGCCACAACCATTACAGTACCTTGTGCCGGTGCCGGTAGCATCCAAGTAAGTCCAATAGTATTTTCTGGTTCAATGCCAATACGCTCTAAACCTGCTGCAGCAAAAATAGCTCCGTTCCATTCGCTATCATTTAGTTTTTGCATTCGAGAATTAACATTGCCGCGTAAATCTACAAGCGAATGTGTGGGATATCGATTTAGCCATTGTGCTCTTCTTCTAAGACTACCTGTAGCAATTGTAGCATCACGATGTCCGAGGAATTCTTCATTGTTTTTATAGACTAAAATATCGAAATGGTTACCTCTTTCAAGAACTGCAGCTTGCACAATACCTTGTGGTAGAACTGTTGGTACATCTTTCATTGAATGCACTGCGATATCAATTTCACCTTTGAGCATGGCAACGTCGAGCGTTTTTGTAAATACACCCGTAATGCCTAATTCATGAAGTGGTTTGTCGAGAATTAAATCGCCTGTAGATTTCACCGCAATAATTTCGGTGGCATATCCAAGTTCGTTTAATTTATTCTTAACGGTGTTTGCTTGCCATAAGGCTAGTTCGCTATCGCGAGTGCCAATGCGTATGGTTTTACTCATTTGCTGTGGTAACAGGGTCTAGTTCTAGTTGAAATACTTTTTGAATAAGTTCTAAGCTAGTATCGGAATCAACATTATCGCCTTTAAGATGGTTGGCGAATTGTTTGGTAATTTTTTGAATAATACGACCTGAAATAACGTCGGCTTGCTGCGCATCAAAATCAATTCTTTTTTTGGACTGATAATCTAGCTCTTCGTCTTTCATTGTATTAAGCTTTTGCTTTAAAGCTTTAATCACTGGAGCAAACTTTCGGGTTTCTAGCCATTGACTAAATTCACCTTTTACTTCACTTATGATAGATTCGGCATGTGGAACAAAAAGTTTTCTACGCTCTAAAGTTTCATCAGTCATTTGAGAAAGGTGATCCAAATGAATAAGAGTGATATTTTCTAATTCGGAAACATCATCGGAGACGTTTTTTGGAATAGAAAGGTCTAGTATTAATAGCGGTTTTTTATTGTAAATTAATTCTTTAGAAATCGTTGGTGATTGCGCACCAGTTGCTACAATTAAAACATCAGAATTGCGTATTTCTGTTTGTAAATCTCCATAGTCTTTAACTACTAAATTAAACTTACCGGCAATCTTTTCTGCCTTGTCTTTAGTTCTGTTAATTAAGGTGATATGGTTATTCTTCGTATGCTTTATTAAGTTTTCACAAGTATTTCTTCCTATTTTTCCTGTACCAAATAACAAAATATTTTTCTGAGAAATATCGGGAATGTTCTTAAGTATATATTGTACAGAAGCAAAAGCGACAGAAGTAGCACCAGAGGATATTTCGGTTTCGTTTTTTATACGTTTGCTTGCTTGAATAACAGAATTGCAAAGTCGTTCTATAAATGGATTGGCAAGACCTTGTTTTTTCGACTTATTAAAACTTGATCGTAACTGACTAATTATTTCAAAATCACCTAAAATTTGGCTGTCTAGTCCAGTGCCTACTTTAAAAAGATGACTAATCGCTTCATTGTTTTTATACACATAAGCAACTTCTTGAAATTCTTCAACCGAACCTTTGGTATTGTCGCAAAGTAATTTTATTAATTGAAACGGATGCTGCGCGAAACCATGTAGTTCTGTACGGTTACATGTTGAAGTAGCCAAAATACCATCCAAACCAATTTCCTTGGCTTGTACCAATAAATTATTGGTTGCAGTGTCGTTCAGACTAAATTTACCACGAATTACTGCATCAGCCTTTTTGTAGTTGAGGCCAATGGTATAGAATGAGCTATGTTTAGATAAGTGGTAAGCTTTCATGTAAGTGTGAAACGGAAGCAAAAATAATGGCATTCAACTTCTAAAAATAACGCTAGAGGAACAATAAGTATCGATATGAGTATTTTTAGTTATAAATGAATGTAAATACGTTGAAATCCAGTATTTTCGTAGTAAATACTGCGTTTTACAATGTTCCTATTTAGAACGTTTCTAAATAAATATTATGAAAAAAGAAGGTCTACTCGAAGTAAAAAACATCGCTCAAGGTTCCTTTCAGGAAGTATTGATAGATGATGGCTTTTTTGTATTGAAATTACAAAACGATGAGTCTAGCATTCAGAAAGTTACGCGTGAAATTGATAGTTCTTTTATTCAATTTCATTTTTGTTTAAAAGGCAATGCCAAGTTTATATTTAATGATGGTCGCTATGCTTTAGAGGTTTCCGAAGAGAATTCACTTTTACTGTACAATACACAGGTAGACTTGCCATTAAATTTGGAATTAAGTGAAAAATCTTGGTTGGTTTCTGTCGTTATGACCATTCGAAAGTTTCACTCTTTGTTTTCTTCTGAAGCAGATTATATTCCATTTTTAAGTGCGGATAATAAAGAGAAGAAATATTATTCTCAAGAAAAAGTATCCCCTGCTATTGCAGTTATTTTAAGCCAGTTAATTAATTATAACTTACATCCTTCCATTAAGACTTTATATATAAAGGGTAAGGTGTATGAGTTAATTGCCTTATATTTTAACAAAAGTGATGATGCCGATATTGAACAATGTCCGTTTTTGGTAGATGAGGATAATGTGCGTCGCATCCGCCAGGCAAAAGAGATAATGATTTCTAGAATGGCTGAGCCTCCTACATTGGCTGAACTTTCAGAAGAAATAGGGCTTAGTCTTAAAAAATTGAAAGAAGGATTTAAACAAATTTATGGCGATTCGGTTTATAGTTTTCTTTTCGATTATAAAATGGAATTTGCTCGTAAAATGCTTGAAACTGGACAACATAATGTAAACGAAGTAGGCTTGCGTGTTGGTTATAGTACTGCCAGTCACTTTATTTCTGCATTCAAAAAGAAGTATGGGACAACGCCCAAGAAGTACGTGATGTCATCAAATTAACATAAACTTGACCCTTATTAGTAAGATTTATTAGACTGTAAGGTATATTTTTGCAACTGCAAAAATGAAATTATGTTCCCCCGTAAACTACAATTAATACTTTTTGCTGCACTACTTTGTGCAGTAGGTTGCCAGAAAGACAATGAGTTAATACAAGATATCGAAGCTACTGAAGAGAAGGCAATTCTCGAGAAGATGAATTCGGAAGAGGTAACTGAAGAATCCGTATTAGTTTTTTATAAAACGGCTAGTTTTAAACATACATCCATAGCGAAAGGCATTGAAACACTTGAAGCATTAGCGTTAGCAAATAGTTTTTTATTGGAAAGCACTGATGATAGTGCGTTGTTTACTACTGAAAATCTTCAAAATTATGACTTGGTTATTTTTTTAAACACAACCGGTGATATTTTAAACGATACGCAACAGGAAGTTTTTGAAAACTATATTCAATCCGGCGGAAACTTTATGGGTGTTCATTCGGCATGTGATACCGAATATGATTGGCCATGGTATGGAGAATTGGTGGGCGCATACTTTTTAAGTCACCCAGAAATTCAAGAAGCTACTATTGATGTGGTAAACAATACACATGAAGCTACAAATCATTTAAGTGATTCTTGGGAATTAACTGATGAATGGTACGATTTTAAAGAAATTAGTCCGAATGTAAGCGTCTTGTTAAATTTAGACGAAGCTACTTATGTTGGTGGTGCAAATGGCGAAAATCATCCTATAGCTTGGTATCAAGAATATGATGGTGGTCGCTCGTTTTATACTGGCATTGGTCATAATGAAGAAGTGTACGACTTGTCAGATTTTAAAGAGCATTTATTGGGGGGTATAGCATACTGCTTGGAGCGTTAATATTAATTGGGCCGTGCAACCAAAATACCAATATTCTTTTTAATTCCTTTTAAATATTCAGCTAAGGGTAGCTTCGAAACTTCTACTTCCATAGAGCCAGTAGAGGCATGTAATAAATGAATGCGCCCATCTTTTTCTCGAGTGGCAATACCAGTATGCGTAACATCTAATCCGTTAATGGAGGTTGCCAATGCTATAATATCTCCCGATTTAATAAGATGTTCATTTTTGGCAATTTCATCTTGAGGGAGATAACAAAAGGTTTCTTTTGCCAATTCCTTTTCAGTTATTAAAATCTTCTCGAAATTGGTATGATCTTCTAAAAATGGGTAGAGCTCACGATGAGTTCCCATAAAATTGATTTCCTTATCTATGGCAACTCCCCCTAATTCATTGGTAATATTTTTAACCAAACCTTTTTCTTCATTGTTCGTTATCCATTCAGAGAAATAATGCAAACGAGACCCGTATCCATTGAGGTTTCCATCATTATACCGAATGGTTTCAAGATGTTTGGTAAATGAATTAAAACCCGATTTTCCTTCTTTTAAATGCAAACCGAAGGCAAGTACATTCTCAACAAAAGTGGTACAATCGAGTCCGTGTAAGTTTACAACTAGCGATTCGGTTTCACCAATTTCTAGGGTTTTTGCAACATAGGGTATGCCTTTAAAAGTCTTTCCAATCGCAACCAAAGTTTTGCCGAAATCGTTCTCTAAAAGTCCATCGATTTCGATAGTTTTATCTTCGAAAGCCTGTTTGTCAGCTGGGGAGCAGGTTATCTGTTGGGCATAGGATAATGCTGAAACAGAGCATAATAAGAATAAATATAAAATATTCTTCATAATAGAAAGGTGATATTCAAAAATAAGAATTAATAACCATGATACCCATACATGCCATAACCGTTTGGCTTGTAGACTTCTGCTCTATTTCGGTCTTTTAATTGAAACTCTTCAATAACAAAGCCAATAACATCTTGGTCAGTTTCTGTGTCTTCAATACGCATTCCTGCATTTTTATAATAAGGATTGGTAGTAAGTGGTTTTCCCTTTTCAAAGACAACCAAGTTCATTGTAAAGTTCTTATCGTATTCTTTGTTATCTCTTGTCTTAAAGAAATACCCTGTATACGATTTGCCTTCATAACTCAAAGGCTTTTTGTCTAAGAACAGAATTGAATCTTGCTTTTTATTGTAATAAGAAAACTCAAAAACGCTGGCTTCGGCCAGTGCCTGTTCATTTTTATAGTCAGATGGAAAAAGATTCAGTTTCTTTATTTTTTTCAACTTATTAAATAGGAACAATCGTCCGTTAATATCTTCGGCAATTTCATGTAACATACCAGCGGGTAACGTTGTTTCATCTTGTGCTAATAGCGATAAATAGGTTGTTTTAATGCGATTATTCTTAACTAAAAGCAATCGGTTATAAAATTGGGTAATATCTTTTTCATTTATAAACGGGTAGAGCAAGACAGCGTAGGCTTCTAATATCCCATTATTCGAATTGTTAGATTCAGTAAATGCTGCGGTAGCACTTCCATAATTACCAGATCTGCTCAATTGTCGTTTTAGTTGAATTTTGGCATCATTCAATATTTGTTTTCGGTATTTCTTATAACTCTTAGGTTTAATAATTTCTTTTTCTACCAAACGTGCGAGCAGCGAAAAAATAGGCGATTTATATTCTTCTATACCACTATAATCTAATAGGTCAGGATATAATTTTTTAGCCATCGGAAGACTATCCATATAAGGTCTAAAGATTTGAGTTATCTCATGTTTATTGGAAGTAAGCGGTAAATCTTGAGCTAATAATTCCAATAGTAATTTAACCGATTTAACATCAGCATTTTTCGTAACCGACTTTAAAATTTTAGTCTGCGCATCTGAATTATTGTAAGATTTGGCATAAAATCTTTTAAAGAAATCAATTCCCTTAGGGTCATTTAGCTTGCCTAGTTTTTGAATAAGAAAAGACTGAATATATTTTTGGTCATCTTTAAAATCAAAATTTTCAATATAATACTTCAACGAGTCTACAGTTGTATGCTTAAAAGATATTAAGTTGTAACCATCTATTAGTATACTGTCATTTTCTCGAAGTGCTTTAAAGAAGGCTAAAGTTTTATCTTCAAAAATAGATTTACCAATAACAGTATCGATAGGTTTAAAATTGTCGAAAAACTCACCAACAAATTTGCTTGGTTTTTCAAGAGTATCTATTTGTGCCTTTAATTCATATGCAAGTCCGTTTTTAACAACATTTTTTACTAAGATGCCTCTGGTGCTCGCTGTGTCGGTTAATGTTAATTGTAGTTCATGTGTTCCGTCTGTATAGGTGGTGTCTTTTTCACTGTAAATAATAAATTCTTTGTAGGCATGATTTTTTTTGCGAATAGACCATAATGAATCAATTGAAGGTAACATCATAAAATCATGAGCCTTATTTAATTCTACTGTTATCGCTTCATTATTTTTGTTTTGATAAACAGATTTTTTATTGAAAGAGCTATAAGCTTTTGGCTTTTCGGTGCCAGTGTAATAATTGTTAGAATTCTCAACAAATTTTGGAGGTTTTACATTGGAAACTGTACTAAAAAGCATGGCAGTATCTCGTATAGTCTCAAATTTGTTACGGTAGGTAGTTTCTTTTATTTTGAAGGACTTAAAAAATGGAGCAACCTTTTCTTCATTTTTAGTAACGATTCCTAATAAATAATAGTCCCCCCGCTTAAATGCAGTTTTTAGATAGATGTTTTTTTGTTGCGCGGCATTAATCGTAGCATTAGAAGTAAGGGTGTTGCTATCAACTACATTATATTTAGGCTTCAATTTTAAATCTTGATAAAATCGTTTTTGAATTTGTTTGAGTTCAAAAGAATCGACTTCAATAAAATTGAAATCATTTAAAGTGATTTTTCGTAGAAAATAATACGAGTCCGAAATGGAATCATAAGCCTCAGCAAAGCGATCGCCATTGCGTAATTGGTTTTTAAAGTTATATAAAGAAGGCATTGTAACTTCAAAATCTTTAAAGGCAGAAGCTATGGAAACTTCTTTATTAATAGGCTTTCTAAATTGTATGCTATTAAAAATAGTGTCCGAATGCTGCGTTACAAAATCGCCTTCACCACCCATTTTAAAAATAACAATTTCAAGAGGGCTTAGATAAATGTGATACCGTTGGTGGTCTCCATTTTTCAATTTATTTTTAATATCTAAACCTTCAAAACCGCTACGCTTAAATCTTGTTTTTTCTATTATTTTACCTGGGATGTTTTCAAATAATAGTTTATCGATATCATCCAATGAAAAAACATCATCTTGCTTAAGGTATTGGAATGTCGGGATTCTATTGACCATAACATAACTACCATTTGCAAGATCTGGCGAAATGTAGGTAGTACTTGAATATTCGGCAACCGGATATAATTTATTAGGTAAATCAATAGTAAAGAAACTATCATCGGGTTTAGTAGTTTTGTAGCCGTTCTGTCTAATTTTAGTTTCAAACATTTCCTTTAAACGCCTTCCTTTATAAGT
This sequence comes from Aurantibacter sp., assembly GCF_039941195.1. Lineage (GTDB taxonomy): Bacteria > Bacteroidota > Bacteroidia > Flavobacteriales > Flavobacteriaceae > Aurantibacter_A. The sequence goes on from NZ_JBDVFA010000085.1 coordinate 166,393, forward strand.
GGCTTTGGAGGTCAGTGGTTTTACGGTATAGCCTCTATTTTTGAGCATAGCAATCACTCCATTTTTTCCTGGTAGATGTGCTGCGCCAATTCCGGTGAAAACTTTGGAGGTTTGCATTACCGAATCTAGCTTGTTGGCCATATTTCGATTCCGCGTATATAGCATATTTGTTAAATAATGCTTTGTATACATTGCGTTATCAATAGAATCAAGTAGATTAATATTTCGATTTCTATAAGCGTCTTGTAAGATGCTCATAGGATCTTGCTCTTGCATTTTTTTCTGCAGCCATTCGTCTGGTTTTTGCTTCATTGCGTTTAGACTGGCGCGGCCAACGAGAGCGGCTGATTCTTCAAGGTCTTCTAAGGCAACCACCGGTTTTTCAAACTTCTTACCTGCCTGATAGATAAACATATCTAAATAGGTTTCCTCTTCAAAATTTTGAGAATATTCGTTTGTACGGTAAAGAATATTGTTAACGCGTCGGTCTTCAAAAGAAAGGTAAGCGCCAATTTCTTCTTTTTTAGGATTTTTTATGGCGAATCGGGTTGAGTAAAATCCATTGGGATTTAAACCTGTGCCCATACCTCCGAAATTATCAGAATTTTCAAGCCATGTATCGGGGTCTGATTCAAGAGCAACAACTTCACTTTTATCTAAAGCCTCGTAAAAAACATCATCTAAACGAAATGCAATCCTTTTGCTAACGTGCATTGTACCGTAGAGGTATGAAGATTGGGGCAATCCGTTACCGGAAATTTCCCAAAGTAAACTGTTCATGTTCTTGTTGATAGCATTACTGCCTGACTGGGCTGAGAGGCCAGCAACAAAGAACAATAGAACTAAAGTAAACTTCTTTTGCATATATATTCTTGCGGGAATTTTGAGATAATTTAGTTGCCTAAAAACACTTGTAAATTAATTGTATTAACAATTACATAAACGTAAGAGCAGTCTATTATAACCATTTCTTATTGTGCTATAAATAATGCCACGAATTATTTTAACGGAATTTGGTTACATGTAGTATTTTTACACCCGAAAAAGAAGCTATTATTGTGAAATGAGACGCAAGAATATAAAAGCCATTAAATTATGGTTGTCGGTAAATTAAATCTTGCCTTTGAAAAATATTAGAAATAACAGATGAAAGGAGTACTACTTGTAAATTTAGGATCACCTGAAAGTCCGACTGCGAAAGATGTAAAACCCTATTTAGATGAATTTCTAATGGATGAAAGGGTTATAGATGTCCCAAATTGGCTTAGAAATATTATTGTCCGCGGTATTATATTAAGAACACGCCCTAAAAAATCGGCAGAAGCCTATGCAAAAATTTGGTGGGAAGAAGGTTCGCCCTTAGTTGTAATTTCTGAACGATTTACAGAAAAGGTGCAAAAACAAACTACGTTGCCAGTTGCATTGGGTATGCGTTATGGTACGATGACAATAAAAAATGCTTTACAAGAACTTGTAGATAAAGGAGTAGACGAAGTTTTGTTGGTGCCATTATATCCACATTATGCGATGTCTAGTTTTGAAACCGTAGTGGTGAAAACTATGGAGGTTCAAGAAGAATATTTTTCAAATATTAAAATAACCACTTTACCTGCATTTTATAAAAACGAGGACTTTATTAGAGTGCTTTCGGAACGCATAAAAGAAGGGTTGGAAGGCTTTGACTATGACCATATATTGTTTTCGTATCATGGTATTCCAGAACGGCATATTCGAAAAAGTGACCCAACACGTTTTCATTGTAAAATAAATGGGAGTTGTTGTAATACGAATTCTGTAGCGCATAATACTTGCTATCGTCATCAGTGTTTTGAAACAACTAAAAAAGTTCAGGCGTATTTAAATTTGCCAGATGATAAAATTAGTAACTCTTTTCAGTCGAGGCTGCCCAACGACCCATGGTTGAAGCCATATACAGATTTTGAATTTGTTCGGTTTGCAGAAGAAGGTAAAAAGAATTTGGCAGTTATTACACCAGCTTTTGTTTCAGACTGTCTAGAGACTTTAGAAGAAATTGCGATGGAAGGGAAAGATCAATTTCAAGAAGCAGGTGGTGGAGATTACCGTCATATTTCTTGTTTAAATGATGGTGATGCTTGGGTATCAGTTATGTCTGATTGGGTTAATAATTGGGAAAAAGAAGGCGTTTTGCCTTAAAGTTTTTTGGACAATTTATTCTATGTAGTAGATTAGTTTAGAGTTACTGGAACAGGTTTGGCTACTTTTCCTGGTGGTCTTTGTCCCTCCCCTTTTCTATTCCAATCTCCTAAATCTTTCCTGCCTTTTTCTGCCCAATCCATAAGCTCTTTTACAACATCTGGGTTTGCATCTGCGAGATTGTGGAGTGATTGAATATCTTCTTTTAAGTTAAATAGTAGAGGTTTTTGGCTATTTCCCACAGTGAAGTGGGGATGATTTTGAAATTTTGATAATGGGACAAATAGTTTCCAGGGCCCTCGACGTACTGCTTGCAATTGATTTTGGTCATAATAATAGAAAACTTCATAAGGTGAATGACCTATGGTTTTACCATAGATAAGGGAACTAATATCATAGCCGTCAATAGGTATAATTAGGTCCTTTTTTACTCCGGCCATTTCTGCAAATGTAGGTAGTAAATCCATTGTAGTGGTCAGTTCACGGCAAATAGTGCCCCTAGGAATAGTATTAGGCCACCACATTATAGTAGGCACCCTAAAACCGCCCTCTGAGGTTGTATAGCCTCTTCCATGTAAGGGCTTATTTGTTCCTCGAACCAATGCATTCATATCTTTACCCATCGGTGACCCATTGTCGGAAGTAAAAAGCACCAAAGTTTTATTGGTTAAACCTAATTCTTCCAGTTTTTTCATTATTTGACCTGTAGACCAATCCAATTCTTCTACACTATCTCCCCAAGGGCCACTTTTGCTTCTGCCACGAAACTTAGCGCTTGCAAAAGGTTTGGTTGTGCTTCCAGGCATTGCATGTGGTAAGTATAAAAAGAAAGGGCGGTCTTTTGCTTCAGATATAAAATCTAACGCTTTTTTAGTGTATTCTTGAGTCAATTTATTTCTATCTATTCCTGCTTTTAGTACCTTATTGTTCAACATTACTGGTAGTGGTGGCCATAAATTCCCATCAAGTTTTTTTCCGAAAGTAGCTCCAACAGCCTGTGTCATATCATCACTGTAGGGAATACCATAAAAATAATCGAAACCTTGTGCTAATGGTAAAAAGGGAGTTTGATCACCCAAATGCCACTTGCCTATAATTCCTGTTCTATAACCGGCAGATTTTAATACTTCAGCTATAGTGGTTTCATCAGGATTAAGACCATATGGAGAAATAGGTCGTAGCACATGCCCATCACGTTCATTAAAGTGCATGCCCACGCGTTGTGCATAGCAACCTGTCATTATAGATGCTCTAGAAGGGGTGCATACTCCAGCAGTTACATAGAATTGTTCAAATTTGCGGCCTTCAGCTTCCATGCGATTTAAATTGGGAGTACGATTTGCAGTAGAGCCGAAAGGCTCAATATCACCATAACCTAGATTATCGCAATATATAATAACAAAATTTGGTTGCGGTTTTTCATTGTTTTGTGCATTAACAGTGTTGTGAATGATAGGTAAAAGAAATAGTAATATGTATAGGGACTTGAAAGTATATTTCATACGCTTTCTTTTTCGGGAGCTTTTATAGTTGATACAATTACATTATACTTAGTTGCTTTCTAAATTACGATAATATGTAGTTTCTACATAATAATTGAATTTTTAGTTTTAGTGGAGAACATTTTGTAATGCTTAAATAAGCACAACCGGAACTGTTTTTATCACTAACGCGTCATGGAAGAATTTTTATTCCATTGATTCTAACATTTCCAGGTTTTTATTTAGAATTATGCGTTTGGTTGTCATTTCCTATTTCGGATGTCTTGTTAACGATTGTAAAGGGTGTTTATTTAAACGGGAAATTTCTAAGACGTTGGGTTGATTATTCTTCTGGCATTAACGTTGCTGCTTTGCTAATTATCTTCCAACCGTCTTCAAGTTTTTTAAGGATAAACATATCAATAAAGCGGAGGTTTTCTTCGGTTATTAGTATTTCAGCTTTTGCCAATGCTATATCATTTTCTTGGTCCACAAATAATATTTTTCCAACCCTTCCATTGAATTTTCCTTTTTCTCTTTTTTCAAACAATGAGGCATATTCCGAAATAGAAAGAATGTAAATGGGCTGATCTTTTTTTGATAAGAACATTTGAACATCTTCATAAAATGGTTCACTTATTTTTTCAGGATCGTTATAAGAACTGCCATCTATATATAATTGAAGCGCTTGGCGAATCTCATTTTCTTCTGATTGTGCGTTAATTGATCCAATTGTAAATAGTAATGCGATAGTAAATATTAATTTGTACATACTTTTTTCTTTAAATTATTATTCTGGTTTAATTCGGATTATTTTCCCGTTTGTCCGATTAGATAGGTCTTCAGTTAAAATATATAGTTTGCCTTCGGGGCTTAAAATTGCCTTTCTCGAACGCTCGCGGTCATCAACAAATAGTTCTTCCATACTTTTTACTATTTCTCCCTCAATTCGGACTCTCCAAAGGCTACCTCTAGATAGGCCAGGAACTATCAAATTATTTTTCCAAAGTGGAAATTCATCTCCAGTGTAAAATGTAAGACCGGTAGGGGCTACAGTCTGTAGCCAAAACCATATAGGATCTGTATATGTTATGCCCTTTATTTTTTTTGGAATGAATTTGCTGCCCCTATATTTTCCGGTAGTGATAATCGGCCAGCCATAATTGGCTCCTTTGGTTAGTAAATTAATTTCGTCACCTTGTGTGGTACCATGTTCACTAAACCAAATATTTCCTGTTTCTGGCTCAACTGTTATGCCTTGGGCTGCTCTAATTCCGGTGGCGTATAATCCTGGAATGGCATCCATTCCAAAATCGGGATTGTCTGAAGGTATCGTTCCATCAGAATTAAGGCGATAAATTTTACCTCTGCGGTCTGCTGTGTTTTGTGCTATTGGTATTTCGGGTTGATTGTCTTCATTGAATAAACGTTCACCAACAGTTACGTATAATTTGTTGTCTTGTCCAAATGTCATTCCACCTCCATAATGGTACATGCCATGAGAATAGGGCAATGCTAAGAATATAGATTTTATATTTTTTAAGGAGTCGTTTTCTAGTTTAGCTCTAATCACTTTTGTTGTAGACCCACCAATGCCTTTGCTTACATAAGAAACGAATATGTTATTGTTCTTGGCGTAATTAGGGTCAAGTTGAATGTCTAAAATGCCCGCATTAAAAGTTTCTTTAATACTATTTGGCATCCGACTTGGGAATACGCCTGGTTCATAATTCCTTTTTTCATACAATAAACTATCTATTCGATCTTTGGGAAAACCTTTGATTCGAACTCTTTTTTTAGTCGATAAGTTTATTCGTAACAGGTCGCCATCTTTTTCAGTAACTAGTACTTCATTTTCAGATAAAAATGCCATGCTCCAAGGTCGAGACAGACTATCGATAATTACTTCTTTTTTAGGAATAATTTCAGATGGAGAAAGGTTGTCTTTTTTTGTCTGTGCACAAGCAAAAAAGCTAAGTGCGATGAATAATAGAATCGTTTTCATTCTTGATAATTTGATGATTCAAAAATCAGAACAATCAGATTAAAATCCTTTAAAAATCATGATTCTTAAAACGAAAACTTACTAATTTAAATCTAGGATTTGTTTTGCTTACGGTATTGTGAAGGGGTGAGTTTAGTTGCCGATTTAAAGGCTAGATTAAATGAAGTTACATTTCCAAAGCCGCAATCATAGGCGATTGTGGCAATTTTTTCTTGTGCGTATTTCGAGTCGATTAATAATGCTTTGGCTCTTTCAATACGATATTCATTAACAAATTCAGAGAAATTTTTTTGCTCATTTTCATTAATCACTTGTGAGAGATTTCGAGGCGAAATTTTCATTTTTTCTGCAATCTGCTCTAAATTAATCATGTTGTCTAAATACAACTGTTCGTTTTTAAGAAGAGTTTTTAATTGTATTATGTGTTTTTTAGATGTCACTTTATCCATAGATGAATTAGCATATTTTTCAACAGCAAATAGTGGTTTTTTTAAAAGAAGAAAAGAAAAAACATAGACTAATAGGGAGAAGAAAATGGCACCTCCGATGTAAAATGGAAAAATGCCTGCTAAATTGCCCATATAAAAGACCCATATTAAACCAGTTCCTATGAGTAGATTTCGATAAACAATCTTAATTGTTACATCCGTTTTACTTTTGTGATGGTTATAAATTAAAATAGATAAAATAAGGTACACCAACAGATGAATAAAAACAGCTATATAAATCCAATACGATAAAGCCGTGCCATCATTTGGAATGAAATAACTAAAAACAAAGAATCCAACAAAGGGGATTAGGTGAATGTAATCTTTAGCAAAAATTCTACCTTCTTTTTTCAATAATAACCGACCATAAAACCATAATACGGGACCGGATAATAATAGTCCTGAAATACCGAGGTTTCTTTGCCAAGGTTCTAATGTGAGGTACACATTCAATACTGATTTTCCAATTCTAATAGTTAACCCTAAAAGGAAAAAAGCAAGATAAATATTGGTTTTATTGTTGCCATTTTTAAAAGTGAACAGATAAGCACACAAAAAAATAGCTTGAACAAGACCAAGACAACTTAAGACAAGAATAATTGAATCTAGATTCATGCTAAGGATTAAAAATTGAATTTACCCTTTTTAAAAAATGTTTAAGCACGTTTTATACAAAGTTTAGCTTTGTTTGATATTGTTTAATTCGATGCTTTTTGATGGAGCAATTCCATGCCTGTTGAAGATCTTGGTTTAAAACCTGGCCAATCTTTATCATTAGAATTTTCTTGGATATCTAAAAATTTAGCGTTGTCTTCATTCTTTAAAAGTGAACCTAAAAACGCTGTTACAAAATGTTGATTAATATTATTAATTTTACGTTGATCCCAAGTGGCATCGGCATAACGAAAGTATTCATCTATATGTAAGCCTGGAGCTAAGGCTTCAGCTGGTGGAGGATTTGGTGCAACATTGTGCCTCGCATTTTTATAGGTTAGTAAATATCTATCGGCATTAATTGATCCTTCGTAAATTGCTTTTATGCCTTTTTCATATCCAGAAATATCATCTTCGCTTCCTGCTATAAATAAGGTGGGTTTATTTAATCCTTTTAAGCCTTCCGCATCCCAAACGCCTCGTTCCATTCCCCATGGAGCAAAAGCTACAACGGCCTTAATACGAGGGTCATTTTGTTTTTGATATTCTGCGTTGCTAGCTAGTAATGTTGAAATTGCAGTGCTGCCACCTGTCATTCCTCCAAAAAATTGACCAAGTCCATCACTATATCCAGCACCACCAACATTAAGTACACCATAACCACCCATAGAGTAACCTATTATACCGATATTTTCGGTATCTATAAGTCCAGTCAAAGAATCTTTACTATTTACTGCGTCTAAATTGGCTATTTCATTTACCACAAAACGAATGTCTTTAGCTCTGTTTAATAGGGTACTTTGGAAAACATTTGCGTCTTTAAATGTAGAATCGGTATGGTCAATTGAAACCACAACATAGCCTTTTGAAGCTAAATTTTCGGTTAAATACGTCATTAAATAGCGCGATCCAACATATCCGTGAGCAACAACAACTAATGGAAATTTACCTGCTGAGGTTTTGGGCTTGGCATCTCGTAGTGCTCGTCCTTTAAAAGTAAATGGAATTAGAGGGCGAAGTGTGTCGCCACGTGTGCCCATAACCTCGTTATAAGTTGTGGTAGCTGTTTTGTTTGAGACATTGGATGGATACCAAATTTCTACCGTTAACGGTCGGTCGTAAGTTGGGTCTTTTCCTTCTTTAGAATTTATGATATCAATTTGATTTTTATTTACTAATTGCATTGTTCGCACACCAATGGTGTGTTCTCCTCGCTTGGAAAGTTCAGGTGCGTCTGGGAGTTGGTCTCCGTATAAAATGGTTTGTTGAGCTTGTAGATTGTTATTTATAAATACTAGGGAAAATATAAATAGAAGTACTGAGCTAATACTTTGGGAGCGTTTCATGGTTGTGTTTTTGAGTTATGGATTAAGGTACAAATAAATTTGCAGCAATATTATTGACTGAAAACTTGCGAGATTTAAGTCGCCATCCACCAGATAATGGCATAAAAGAAAAAGAATGTGATACAGATTGCTATGGTCCAATTCAAGCGCTCTTGGCGTTTATAGGTTTTAATTTTTTTGCGAATACGCTTCATATCTTGTTCGGTTGAAACTTTTAGATTCAACTTAGTTTTGCTTTCAATACCATAAACATCGCCTTTACTTTTTAGCTTGCGCTTGCTAAGTAATGATCGATTGTTTTTTAAAGCTACAATTGCAGCTGCTATTCCTCCTCCTGCCATAATCACTTGGTAATGGTTCTATAGATGTGTAGTGAAATAAGTAGTTTTGTTACATAAAATGGATTTGGTGGCAAGAAATAATGGTTTTTTGGTGAAATAGAATAATTGAAATGAATAAGAAACACCTATCTTTTAGTAATATAATTTTCGCACTTTTTATTGTGGCTTTAATAATTCCGAAAACGCGAATAGCTTTACAAGTTGCAATAAATAAGGCCAAAGTTTTTGTGATGTCGCCATCGAAATTAAAGGAAGAAGAACAAACCCAGTTGCAGTCTTTTCAATATCAATTGACCTCATTGGAAGGAAATCAATCAGAAATTAATGTAGGACAGGGTGAGGTAACTTTTATCAGTTATTGGGCTACTTGGTGTCCGCCTTGTATTGCGGAAATGCCTGGTATTGTTAAATTATATGAAGATTATGGTTCTAAAATTAATTTCCTATTACTAACAAATGAGAATTCTGAAAAAGTAAAAGCTTTTTTGAGAAAGAAAGGATATGATTTGCCAGTTTATAATCCTAACATGCCAAGTCCGGAACTATTACAATCACATAATATTCCCACGAATTATATTATTGATAAAACAGGGAAAATTATCATAAAAGAAGTTGGAGCTGTCGATTGGAATAGTAACAAAATTCGGGAAATTATAGATAATGCCCTTTAATAATTATTCTTTAAGCGCGCTTATTGTAACTAATAATTGACCAACATGTCGTTGACTATGTTCAGCCGCATGAAAAAGTAATCCAATTACTGTAGAAGGTAGTTTTTTGCGACCAACAGTTCTCACTTCTGTTAAACTAGATTCAGGTACGGTTTTAAAAAATGAAAGAGCCTCCTGTACTTTCGATTCGAATTCAACAATCATTTCCATAGACGATTTTTGACTGGTAGCATTTCCTTCATTCTTTAGAAATTCAAATTGATTTGTTGATAATGGTTTACCTTGAGCGTAAGTCAACATTCTATCTAAAACACCAGTTAAATGTTGTAGATGAAAGCCAATAGCAGCTCTGCCAAATGGCTTTAACCACAGTTTTTCTTCCGGAAAATCAATAAGATACTCCTTAATCTCACGAACAGATTGTAGTAAGGCATGTGCACTAGGTTGCAGTAATACAGGTACATGGGCTATCGGACCACTAAGCCAAAATTCTTGCTGTGACATTTTATTTTTCAATTTTAATTAGATACTTCAAAATACTAAATTAAAAAGGACCGCTTAATATTTAAATACTAAATCCTAGCATTTTAAAAGTGTGGAATAGACCTTAAATCATTTCTTACCTTTGTCTTTCAGTATCAACATACTGTTAAGAACAAGCGCATCAATGGAATACTATAACTATATAAAGGCCCTGCATCTGATTTTTGTAATTACATGGTTTGCGGGTTTATTTTATATTCCGAGATTATTTATCTATCATATTGAGGCTTCAGAAAAATCTTCACCTGAAAAAGAAATACTAACGAAACAATTGCAATTGATGTCGAAGAGGTTGTGGTTTATAATTACGTGGCCTTCGGCCATATTAGCAGTGGTATTTGCTGTTATATTATTAGTGTTAATGCCGTCATTGTTACAACAGCCTTGGATGCATGTAAAACTCGCTTTTGTCGTGCTCTTGATTGTTTATCATTTAAGAACGCATCAAATTTTTAGGCAGTTACAAAATAACGTGATTAAAAATTCTTCAAATTACATGCGTATTTGGAATGAAGGAGCAACTCTTATACTTTTTGCGATTATTTTCTTAGTGATGTTACGAAACGCATTGAATTGGATTTATGGCGTTGTAGGGCTTATCATTTTTGGAATTCTTTTAATGCTCGGTATTAAACTTTATAAACGCATTAGAGAAAAAAATCCGGAAGCATAGGAAATTTTAGATGCTAGATATATTTTCTACAAGCACCTAAAACTCGAAAAACGGCTCGATAATTGCTACCTTTGAGTACAAATAAATTCAAGCTTGTTTAAAGAACTTTCTCTTAGATCGCGCATTTTCGTAACCATGATTTTATTGGTGGTTATTGCCTCTGTATTAATCTTAGGGATTACTATTTATCAGTTTCGCGAGATTAATATTGATTATCATAAAGTTCGATTAGCAAAGAAGGAAGAACAAATAAATCAAAGTGTAAAGAACACGTTGCAGCAAACAACGTATCCTGTAACTACTGAGAACCTTGGTCACATTTTTAGAGATGAGATATACCGAATAGCTGATGTGCAAAATGTCAATTTTAATATCTACGACTTAGAAGGGCAATTGATTAAAAGTTCTAAAACACAGTTCGAAAATGATTCTATTTCTACCTGTTTATCACCGAATGTTCTCAATAACCTTTCTAGTAGTGTTACCAAAAGGTATGTAGAGCATAATTCGGCTGCTGGGGATCGTTATCAGGCCTCATATATGTATATAAATGATTTAAAATTTAAACCAATTGGCATACTAAATTTACCTTATTATGAGGATAATTCTTTTAATGATAATGAGTTAAAAGAATTTTTGGTGCGATTAGCTTGGGTATATCTATTAATGATGATAATTGCCATTGGCCTAGCGTATTTTATATCTAAATATATTACAAGGTCACTGCAAACGGTTTCTGATATGTTGGCTAGAACAGAACTGTCTGGTAAAAATCAGAAAATATTTGTTGAAGACCCTAGTGAAGAAATGGGTAATTTAATCACTTCGTACAATGCCATGATTGATGAGCTTGAGAATAGTGCAGCGAAATTAGCTCGAAGTGAGCGTGAACAAGCTTGGCGTGAAATGGCAAAACAGGTTGCGCACGAAATAAAAAACCCATTAACGCCTATGCGTTTGAGTGTGCAGAGTTTTGAACGAAAATTTAATCCCGAAGATCCGAATGTTGAATCTAAAGTGGCGGAATATTCTAAAACACTTATTCAGCAAATTGATACGATGAGCAATATAGCTTCGGCATTTTCAAATTTTGCCGAAATGCCAGCACAGCAAAACGAGACCTTAAACGTAGTTGAAATTGTGCGACTAGCATTGGATATTTTTAATGAAAATTATATCAATTTTCAATCCGATGAAAAAGAAATTATTGCGAAATTAGACCGTACGCAGCTGATTAGAGTAGTAACCAATTTAGTGAAAAATGCTATTCAGGCTATGCCAGAAGTTGAAAATCCAAACATAACAGTAGTTGTGTCATCAGAAAATGAAATGGTTAAAATTGAAGTGTCTGATAACGGAATTGGAATTTCGGAGGAGTTTAAAGATAAAATATTCGAACCTAAATTTACTACAAAGTCAAGCGGAATGGGTCTTGGTTTAGGTATGGTTAAAAATATTGTGGAGACTTATAAAGGGGATATAACGGTAAATTCAAAAGAAGGAATTGAAACTGTATTTACAGTTCGGTTCCCAAAAAGAATTAAATAAAATACAAAATGAGCTATAAAAATTTAATCATTGATTATGATGACAATTTTGCAATCATAACTATCAATCGTCCAAAGAAATTAAATGCTTTAAATAGTGAAACGATTAAAGAGTTGCATGAGGCTTTTAAAGAATTAGATAGCGAAAAAGAAACTTTGGTTATTGTTTTAACTGGTAGTGGTGAAAAGGCCTTCGTGGCAGGTGCTGATATTTCCGAATTCTCGGATTTTTCTGTGGATGAAGGAGCACAATTAGCGGCAAAAGGACATAAAACGGTATTCGACTTTGTTGAAAACCTTTCTACCCCTGTTATAGCTGCAGTAAACGGCTTTGCATTAGGTGGTGGACTCGAATTGGCTATGGCTTGTCACTTTCGAGTAGCAAGTGATAATGCGAGAATGGGCCTTCCTGAAGTGTCGTTAGGGCTTATTCCTGGATATGGTGGCACACAACGTTTACCGCAATTGGTTGGCAAAGGTCGCGCATTAGAAATGATAATGACAGCCGGTATGATAAATGCCGAAAAAGCATTGGACTATGGTTTGGTAAATCATGTGGTGCCACAAGAAGAATTACTAGATTTTTGTTTTGAGATTGGAGAAAAAATAGCAAATAACTCCCCAGTTGCCATTGCGCATGCAATAAAAGTAGTAAATGCTGGTTTTAAAACTAATGTGAATGGTTATGATTCTGAGATAGAGGCTTTTGGAGAATGCTTTGGTACTGCAGATTTTGAAGAAGGTACTACTGCGTTTTTAGAAAAACGAAAGGCCGAATTTCCAGGAGAATAGCAACAACCAAATTACCTACTTATGAGACTACGAAAAAGCATTGCTCTAATACTTTTTCTTGCTATTTATACTGTGTCTAATGCGCAAGAAATTCCCTTAAATTATTCGTTTGGAGAAAAATATAATGATAGGTATAAATATTCAAACCTATTAACTATAGGCAATGACGAACAGGGTGGGACACTTTTGGTGCGCGCCTATTACACCGGAATGGTATTGCGACCTAAAGGGTATTTTATTGAGAATTACGATAAAGATCTCAATTTAATTTCTGAGTATAATTACAAGCTGAAGAATGCAAATTTTGTTGAAGGCTACGTGCGTAATGGACAAATTTATTTACTCTTTTTAGATTATAATAATGATACTGAATCTTATGATTATGTAGTTCATAGAAGTCCTATGGATGAATATAATTTTACTGAAGAAACTATTTTATCAATAAAATCTGACCCAGTTAGGCAACCATTAGGTAAAAATTATTACAACCGTAAATTTAATTCGGGTTTTACGACATCTGTTTTGTTTAATGATGAAAAATCTGCTTTTGTAATAAGTACTCATTTTAAAAAGGGCAAAGTAGATCAGCATTTAATACATCTGTATAATTCAGGTTTGAGTAAGTTAATGACCTATGATTTTTCGGATACAGCAGAAGAAAAAAACTACTCTTTTGAAAATGTTGTTTTTTCACAAGATCTCGAGAACGTGTATATTGTAGGTAAGGCATATTTTAAAAAGAGACGTTTTAGTGCCAAAGAGCGCAAGTTTCAATATGAGATGATACAAATCTCTAAGTTAGGTGCAAAAACACAGTCTTTTGATGATTTTAGCAAGTTTTCAGAAGGACTAAAACCAATTATACACAAGGGTAAATTGTTTTGCGTGGGATTCTATGCAGATCGAAAGGATAATAGATATAATGGGCTTTCATATTTCGAAGTTGATCCACTAACATTAGAATTAAAAGCAAAAAAATACAATCCGTTTTCTGATCAATTTATGGTTGATAAATTCGGTCGTGATATTAACGCTGAGATTAAAAATTTAGTTTTTAAAAGTTTACATATTGAGCCAGATGGTGCTATCCTTTTTAATGCCGAAGAGTATTTTGTAACTAATAGTGTGCAGTCTAATACCAGCGGAGGTCGTGTAAAAGTTGAGCGTTATCATTATAACGACATTGTTTCTGCAAAGCTTAATCGTTCTGGAGATATTAGTTGGGTGCGTAATATCAACAAAGCAGAAGTTACACAGGGCGATGGAGCTTATGCATCATATAGTACATATGTGAAAGATGGCAAAACATACTTTTTTATTGCAACTTCAGCAGAGAATCCACAATTAATGTCAGGTGATCGTTTGTTGTTTAAACAAGGTTTGAGTAGAAACAGAAATGTATTTAGCATTCAATTGGATGCAAATGGTAAAATAAGTTTCGAAAAATTTATTGACGATAAAGAGGCAAGATTACCTTTAATGGTGAATATTCCGTTAATAAATAAAGAGCAAAATCAAATGATTTTTTATGCCAAACGCGGTACGAAAAAGCAATTGGTAAAGGTGGAATTTAAAAGTACTACAACGGAGACTTCTAAGTAGACTTTTTACCAATTATTAAATGAGATTCGTATAATTCTAAATGTTTGTTTTATTGATGTTAACCTTTTTCAGGTTTCTGCACTAACGCTAAAATAAACATTTAGAATTATGAGAAAACAATCAATTTTCGCCGTATTTGTATTTTTAACTTTTTCATTGGCTAGTGCCCAAGAATTCACCTTAGGAGTAAAAGGAGGTTTAAACTTGGCTTCAATAGGAGGTAATGCATACACCGGAACTGGACTGGGTGGATTATCATCTAAAGTTAGTTTTCATGTTGGAGGAGTTGTAGAAATTCCAATTTCGGAAAAAATAGCTGTACAACCAGAATTACTTTATTCCTCACAAGGAAGTAGTTGGGCGTTTTACGGAGCAAGTGATAATTTGAAATTAGATTATGTTAATCTTCCAGTAATGGTCAAATATTATATAATAAAGGGGTTAAGCGCTGAGGCAGGGCCTTTAGCAGGATTTTTATTGTCCACAAATGCAGATAAAGAAGATTTTAAAAGCTTAGATATAGCATTCGGTATTGGAGCATCTTATAAAATTAGCGATAACTTGTTTGCAGGATTGCGTTATAATAAAGGTATAATGAATATTAATAATGATGCCAATATTAACGGAAATAGTCAAAATAACGTGTTTCAAATTTTTGCTGGTTACGCTTTTTAAGAACTGTATTTCGAAAGTTTAGAATCCGGGTTTGCCACTCCATTCTCCATAAAACTGTTCTAAATAATTCATCATAAATTGATGTCGTTTAGCAGCAAGTTTTTTTCCAGTGTTGGTTTCTAGGGTATCCTTAAGTAATAGGAGTTTTTCGTAGAAATGGTTAATGGTTGGTGCGGTCGAGTTTTTGTACTCTTCTTTAGTTAGGTTTAGGTTTGGAGCAATATTAGGGTCATACAGCTTTCTATTTTTGAATCCTCCATAGTTAAAAGCTCTAGCAATTCCAATTGCACCAATAGCATCGAGGCGGTCGGCATCTTTAATTATAGAAAGCTCTATAGATTCAAAGGGTTTGTCGGCTTTATCTAAACTGTTTTTATAAGAGCAGTTGGCAATAATCTGTACCACATGTTTTATGGTTTGCTTGGGTACATGTATAGAATTCAAAAATTCTTTGGCCATTTTTGGAGCAATTGTTTCGTCTCCATTATTAAATTTAGCATCAGCAATGTCATGTAATAATGCACCCAAACCGACCACCAAAATGTCTGCTGATTCATCTTTTGCAATAAGTAGTGAATTATTATAAACTCGCTGAATATGGAACCAATCGTGACCTCCCTCGGCATTTATAAGCGTCTCTTTTACAAATAAAATTGTCTGGTCAATAATTTCAGAATCACTCATGCTAATTTGTATTTATTTGATGTAAGAAACTACTTTGTCTTCAATTTGGGTTATGAAGTCATCACTATTTTCAGTTCTTTCCATCGGTGGATGAACGAAGAATTTTAAATGGCTTCCAATTCCCATTGGAAATTTACCATAGCGCAATAATTTCCATGAATTGTTAATACTGATTGGGACAATAATTGCAGATGGTGCAGTTTTCATTAGAATTTTCAATCCTGTAGTTCTAAAATGTTGAGGTTGGCCATTACGGCTTCGTGTGCCTTCAGGGAATATTACTGCACTTCTTTTATGTTTTTCAATATATCGACCAAGTTTGGCGATTTCAGTTAGCGCTTGTTTGTTATTTGTCCTGTCAATTAATACAGACCCTGCATGGCGTAAATTGTAGGAGACACTCGGAATTCCTTTACCAAGTTCTTTTTTACTTACAAATTTTGGATGGTATTTGCGCATGTGCCATATAATAGGAGGTATATCGAACATGCTTTGATGGTTAGCAACTAAAATTATAGGACGATCTGTAGGCAGCTTATTTTTATTAATGAAGGTATATCGCGTGCCTAATAAGTTGGTGCATAGCATAAGCGTACGGTTCATTAATGCTACCGAAAAGCCATGAGCACTATATCCGATAAGATTATGACAGAATACTTGTATTGGATGAAAGACCAATAACGTTAACACAAAGAAAAATAAGAAAATGGGTGTTAAGATGTAAGCCAATACTTTTTGCATGCCCAAAAATAAAAAACCGCTTCGAGAGAAACGGTTTTTATATAATCTTTCTACGCTCTTTTTAAGCGTGAGCTATAATTAACAGAATTCGTTATAAGCTTCCATTAAATTTTCAGCAATCATTTCAGCTGGTCTACCTTCGATGTGATGACGCTCAATCATATGAACCAATTCACCATCTTTAAACAAAGCCATACTTGGTGATGATGGAGGAAAAGGTAACATCATACTTCTAGCCATATCAACAGCTTCGGTATCTACACCAGCAAAAACAGTAACTAAATTATCAGGTTTCTTGTTGTTTTGAAGGCTAATTTTGGCTCCAGGTCTTGCGTTGGCAGCTGCACAGCCACAAACCGAGTTTACTACAACTAAAATTGTACCATCATTATTGATAGCACTCTTGACCGCATCGGCCGTATATAATTCTTCAAATCCGGCTGAAGCCAGATCTTCTCTCATAGGTTTTACTAATTCTGCAGGATACATAGTTTTATATTTTAAATAAGCAAATTCAAAGATACTTAATTTGTCGTATTTCATTGATGAACCTTAACAAATGATTGTCATAATATCTACGAATCTTGTAGGGCTGCAATTGGGGAGTTATCTTTGGCCAAATTTCTGTAGTAGATGATTAAGTGGTTTGGAGCTTTAGTAGGCTATTCTTTATTTCGTTTCCCAGGAGCGATAGTAGGATTTTTATTAGGCAGTTTTTTAGATAACATGACTTCCAGTAGCGGCGGAGCACAATCCGTTTTTAAGGATATGACACGCCAAAGTGTTTCTCCTGCTGATTTTGAATTGAATTTGCTTTCCTTGTGCTCTATAGTGATTAAGGCAGATGGGAAGGCGAGTCAGAGCGAAACGGATTATGTAAGACAGTATTTTGTAAGCACATACGGTAAAGACAAGGCTAATGCCATTTTTAGAACGTTTAATGAAGTAAATAAAAAGCGCGAAATATCTGCACAGCGAATATGTGCTTTTATGACGCAGCGTACACGTTATGAAGTTAGGTTACAATTATTACACTTTTTGTTTGGTATAGCTCAAGCAGATGGTAATGTTAGTAATGCTGAAGTAAATAAAATACGAGAAATAGCGGGTTATTTACGCGTAACATTGCGCGATTTTGAGAGTATTAAAGCGATGTTTATTAAGTCGGCTAACAATGCGTATAAAATTCTGGATATTCAAAAATCGGCTACCGATGCAGATGTTAAGAAAGCCTATCGCACAATGGCTAAAAAATATCACCCTGATAGGGTAAATACGCAAGATGAGGCCATTAAAAAAGGTGCGGAAGAGAAGTTTAAAGAGGTTCAAAAAGCGTACGAGACTATTCAAGCTGAACGTGGTTTATAGGTAGTTTGTAGTGCCAGAAGTGTATTATAAAGTAATTATTTTAGTTGGACGAAAAACTATGGTATTTTAGATGTTTGTACGCGATTAAGAAGTGAAAAATGGAAAATTTTTGGTTTTACATAAAATTGGGGTTTTGGCATGTACTAGACTTTTCGGCATATGACCATATTTTATTTTTGGCAGCACTAACTGTTCCTTTTGTTTTTAAAAACTGGAAGTCAGTTCTTTTACTTGCTACACTTTTTACAGTTGCCCATTGCACGTCATTAGCGTTATCAGTATACGGTGTTGTTGCAATGGATACTACTTTAATTGAGTTTTTAATTCCGGTAACCATTTGTTTAACTACCATATTTAACATTGTCTATTCAAAAATAAAAGAAGGAGAGGGTTCTTTTGTTTTGCATTATTTAGCAGCCGGATTCTTTGGTTTAATACACGGATTTGGCTTTTCGAATTATTTTAGAATGTTAATGGCAGAAGAAACCGATAAATTAAGTTCTTTATTGGGTTTTGCAACGGGAATAGAGTTCTCCCAAATTGTTATTATACTTGCTGTATTGTGGGTAGCCTACATAGTACAAAATGCCTTACATGTAGAAAGAAAATTTTATATCGTAGGTACTTCAATTTTATTGTTTCTAGTTACAATACCAATGCTGTTTGAAACGTTCCCATGGTAGCATTAGTTTAATATTAACCTAATTCGGTTGTAAGGCTTAAACAAAGCAGGTATCTTAGTCTTAGTATTTTAGCAATTATCCATGAGAATTGACAAGCAAATTAAATATGATAGAGCGTATTTGCGAATGGCAAAAGAATGGGGAAAACTATCGTTTTGTAAAAGAAAACAGGTAGGTGCAATAATTGTACGTGACCGAATGATCATATCAGATGGTTATAATGGAACACCCACTGGCTTTGAAAATCACTGTGAAGATGAAGATGGATATACCAAGTGGTATGTGTTGCATGCCGAAGCAAATGCTATAAGTAAAGTAGCCGCTTCAACACAGAGCTGTGAGGGAGCTACTTTATACATTACGTTATCGCCATGTAGAGAATGTAGTAAGTTAATTCATCAATCTGGCATTAAACGTGTAGTATATCATAAGGCTTATAAAGACGATTCTGGGTTAAAATTTTTGGAAAAGGCAGGAGTGCAACTCGATTTTATTCCGGTAATAGACAGTATTGAAGAATAATGAATAATAAAAACAATTTTATTTGGCCTACAATTATCGCTGCAGCTCTTGCGGTAGGGATTTTTGTTGGTGGAAAATTGCATTATACTGATACTCCTGAGAAGCTCTTCACTACAAATTCGAAAAAAGACAAACTAAATAGATTAATTGATTACATCGATTATGAATATGTTGATGAGATTAACACTGATAGTATAGTCGATGTTGCTGTAAATCAAATACTCGAAAAATTAGACCCACACTCAGTATATATTTCAGAAAAGGATATGACTAAAGTATCTGAAAATATGAAAGGTGATTTTGTAGGTATTGGTGTTAATTTTTATGCTTATAAGGATACAATTTCGGTTATTAGAACTATTCCAAATGGCCCTAGTTCTAAAGAAGGAATAAAAGCAGGCGATAGAATTTTAATGGCTGATGAAGATACTTTATATGGTAAGAATTTGCCTAATGAAATGATAATTCAGCGTTTAAAAGGTAAGCGAGGTACAACGGTTAACTTAAAAGTATACCGAAAAGACGAAGATAAAATTTTTAATGTTAAAGTTAAAAGAGATATAGTTCCAATCAAGAGTGTTGATTCATATTTTATGCTCACTGATGATATGGGCTATATGAAGATAAATAGGTTTGCAGAATCTACTTTTAAAGAGTTCAAAGCTGCACTGGGCAAATTAAGAAAGCTTGGGGCCAAGAAATTAACCTTAGATTTAAGAGATAATCCTGGTGGATATTTGGGTATAGCAGAACAAATGGCAGATGAATTTCTTGAAGATGGTAAGTTGATACTTTTTACAAAAAACAAGAAAGGCAAAATCAATAAAATATATGCTACCGATGAAGGTAGTTTTGAGGATAAGCCCGTTTATGTTTTAATTAATGAAAGGTCGGCATCTGCTAGTGAAATAATAGCAGGAGCTTTACAAGATAATGACATAGGAACCATTGTAGGAAGACGTTCTTTTGGAAAAGGTCTGGTACAACGTGAAATGGATTTGGGTGATGGTTCGGCAGTTAGATTAACAGTCTCCAGATATTATACACCTACCGGAAGAAGTATTCAGCGAGATTACACCAAAGGTAATAGAGACTATTATCAATCGTTTAATGATCGTTATCACAATGGGGAAATGATCTCTGCTGATAGTATTAAAGTAGCGGACTCACTAAAGTTTAAAACTCCCAAGGGAAAAGTGGTTTACGGAGGTGGCGGAATTATTCCTGATGTATTCGTTTCTATTGGCACAAATGAAGAAGAAGCCGTTGAAAGTATGGATAACTTAGGCTTTTTATCCTTTTTTATATTTGAACATTTAGATACACATCGATTGGATTATAGTGGTTACTCGAAATCTGAATTTGCACGAGATTTTAAAGTAGATGACACCTTGTTTAGTGATTTTGTTCAGTATTCAATTTCAAGAAACTTGAATATGAATTTCTATGATTTTGAAGAGAGCATCAAACTATATTTAAAAGCAGGTCTTGCAGAACAACTATTTGACGAAAATCTACATGCTAAAATAAAAAGTGCCGAAGATTCGATGTTGAGTAAAGTACTAGAACTAGACAACCCAATTGTAAGGCAAGGTGAGGCTGAGGCGATAGAGGCTAATAATTAATCTTCATGAATTTTCTTTTCTATCTTTTTCGATGTGTTATAAATCAAAATTAACACTATAGCACAAAGTGATGCCAAAATTCCTATAATGGCAATAATACTATTACCCTCTAAAGGATTATCAAAATTGACCATCGTTACATTGTAGATAATTAATGCTAAGGCCGAAACAATTAAAATAATAGATAGCATTCTATTCATTGTATAATATTTTATTTAAAACAATTGGTTAGCATTTGCGGCAAATAATTTTACAGCAATGGCCAATAAGATAACACCAAATACTTTTCTGATAATATTTAGGCCGTTTGAACCTAAAACACGTTCTATCCGTCCTGAGGATTTAAGAACAATAAATACAAAAATAATATTTACAAAAATAGCTACAATAATATTCTCTACTCTATATTCTGCTCGTAATGAAAGTAATGCAGTTAAGGTTCCTGCACCTGCAATTAACGGGAACGCTATAGGCACGATAGATGCACTTTCTGGTTCATCTTCTTTATATAATGATATACCTAAAATCATTTCTAATGCAAGAAAAAACAGAATTAAGGAACCAGCCACAGCAAAAGAGTAAACATCAATACCTATTAATTTCAATATTTTCTCCCCAACAAAAAGAAAGGCAATCATAATAATCAACGAAACAATCGATGCTTTTTCAGACTGTATATGTCCTACTTTTTTACGTAAGCCAATAATAATTGGAATACTACCTAAAATATCAATTACAGCAAATAAGACCATAGTGGCTGTAGCAATTTCTCGAAAATTGAATTGAATATCCATATCTTAAAATTTTTTGCAAAAGTACATTTAATTAAACCCAAAGAAAGCATACATATATAATTAATTTGTCTACGATATCCGCTTTAAAAAGTATCTTTGATATTTTAAATTAGAAGTATGTTCCAGGTAGGAAAAACCATTGTTTCGGAAGAGATATTAGAACAAGATTTCGTTTGTAACCTAAGCGCTTGTAAGGGTGCATGTTGTATTGATGGTAATGCTGGAGCTCCTTTAGATGATAAGGAAACCGAAATTCTAGTAGATATTTATTCGAAGGTGAAACCTTTTCTAAGACCTGAAGGTGTTGCAGCAATAGAGGAGCAAGGTGCCTTTATAAAAGGAGAAGATGGTGAATGGGAAACTCCTTTAGTAAATGAAAGCGAATGTGCTTATGTGATTTTTGATAATGCGAACATCACCAAATGCGGAATAGAAGAAGCATATAATCAGGGAGCCATTGCTTGGAAAAAACCTGTTTCTTGTCATATGTACCCAGTTCGTGTTCGTGAGTATACTGAGCTAACAGCAGTTAATTACCATAAGTGGGAAATCTGCGACCCTGCCTGTGCTTTGGGAGCTGAATTAAAAGTGCCGATTTACAAATTTGTAAAAGAGGCTTTAATTCGAAAATTTGGTCAAGAATGGTACGATGAAATAGAAAAAGTGGCTGAAGAATTGAACTTATAAGAGACTAAAAATTGCTCTAATTACGAGGTAGGTATGTGTAAAATTACTTTCGTTCCTGAAGGAATTCCATCATCATCATAAAGGTCAATAATTTCAATATCAAAAGAATTTTGAAAATCCCTAGAAAAATTGGCCAGCCTTTCTTTGGTAATATCTATTCCCACAGATTTTCGTTTTAAAACTTTACTTTGCTTTATTTTCTCTGCAGCTTCACGTCCAATGCCATTATCAGTAATAGCAATATTTATATACATTTTTTCTCTACTAATATGGAGCGTTATATTTTTTTCACCTTCTTTGGGCGACAGTCCATGCCAAAGTGCATTTTCCAAAAATGGTTGTAATATTAATGAGGGTATTTTAATTACATGCGGGTCTACGTCATTATCAATTGTTATGACAAAATTTATTTCATTCGAGAATCGAATATTTTCAATATTCATATATAACTCAACAGTTTCTAACTCTTCAGCTAATGGAATTTCTTTTACCGATGACGATTCTAATATTTTACGAACTAATTTGGAAAATTTGTTTAAGTAGTATACCGCATTCTTTTGTTCATTATTAATAATATATAGTTTAATGGAATTTAAAGAATTGAATAAAAAGTGCGGATTCATTTGACTGCGGAGCATGCTTTGTTCTAAGGTAAGCACCTTCTTCTCATTGTTTAATTGGTATTGACGATATAGTATATAAAAAATGCCAGCTAATAGTGCCAAGGCTATGCCGCTTATTAGTAGAACAGTTTTGTTTTTTTTAAGTTCTAGTTTAACAAGTTCGTTTTCTTGTGCAAGTATTTGTATTTGGGTATTCTTTTTTTCTGAATCGTAACGGGTAATTACGTCTGTAACGTAACGCAAATTACGATCGTTTGAAATTTCTTCGTCATATTTTTTATAATGTCTGTAGTAGTCTAGCGCTTTTTCAAAATCACCTTTATGCACCCATAAAGTGGACAGGTAAGCATATGCTTCAGACATTGCAGTTGGTATGTTATGTTTTTGTGCTAACTCTAAACTGTTTAATAAAATTGTACGTGCTTCATCATATCGTTTTAACTCAATTAATGTCCAGCCGATATTAATTTGTAATGCGGTAAGTATTTCCATATCACCTAGCTTTTTAGCTGAGCTTACTAGGGAATTTAGTAGGTTTAAACCTTTTTGAGCTTTACCTTGATGCACATAGACATGAGCAATGCTATACTTGCAAATAATCCTACCTCTTTCAGAATCGATTTCTTCATTATAATCAAGTGAAGTTAGGTGGTTTTCAAGAGCTTGTTCTAAGTTGCCCTGCGCTTCATAACACTCCCCTATATTTTGATGATTTATTGCTAAGCCTAGTTTATTGCCTAACTCTTTATCTAAAATTAAAGATTTTTGAAAGTTTTTAATAGCGATATCGTATTGGTCTAATTTTCTATAAATGTTCCCAATATTATTTAGTGAAACATTGATGCTTCGTTTAATACCAATAGAGGGTTCTTTTACAGATTCTGCCAATTCTAAGGCCTCTTGGCTATAGTCCAATGCCGATTTAATAGCATCAGTTCTACGAAAAACCACACTCTGCATGTTTAGGCTAAATACTTTAAATTCTAAACTATTTGCCTCAGTGGCAGCTTCTAAGGCTTGTCGGTGCAATGCCAACGCTTTCGAATATTCCGATAAATTTCGATACCTCCTGCCAATATGGTTTAAGGCATATGCCTGTCCAATTAAGTAATTTTCTTTAACCGATGTTGCCGCTAAATAACGCATGAGAACGGTATCTTTCTGATAAGAACCAATAATGTCTTCTAAATCGAGATAAGTTGTAGGTTTTACAGAAAGAACGCTGTCCACTGCTTTTTGAAACGCTGCAGGAACATTTTGCGCATGCCCATTTAAATTAATAAACAAGAGCAAAAGAAGAGATATTTTTTTAAGTGGGAACATTGGATATAATTTTGTTTTTACTGCCATAGGGTATTTCATATAAGCCAATAGCGGTTAAATCATATCAAGAAAATCAGATTTCTTTTGTCTTGAAACAGGTATTTTATGGTTAGACGTTAAAACAACATAACCGTCAGTTTTAAGAAACTCCTTAATTTTTTGTAAGTTAATAATGTACGAGTTATGAATTCTAAAAAATGAATCTTTGGGTAATAAATCATTCACTTCTTTTAATTTTTTCGTAAGTACAAGTTTCTGACCGTCTGTTAAGTATATAGTGCTATAATTGCCATCAGACTCCGCGTAAAGAATTTCTTCACTATCTAGAAAGAGTAATTTCCCATCTGTATTAAAGGTGATTTTTTTGTGGCTCGTGTTAGCGTTGAAATTTACTAAAATGTCTTCTAGTTTTTCAGCAGTATAATTCCTTTTATTGTATTTTTTGATTTTTACAATAGTGTCTTTTAAGTCATCTGTGTCAATTGGTTTCAATAAATAATCGATAGCTTCATTTTTTAATGCTTTAATTGCATATTGATTATATGCGGTTGTTATTACAACTGGGAAGGTTTTGTTTTTTAGCTTTTGTATAAATTGAAAACCATCCATTTTTGGCATCTCAATATCTAAAAAAAGACAATCTGGTGGATTACTCTCCAAATAATTAAGCGCTTCATATGGGTCAGTAAACGAAGCGTTAACATCAATTTCATCACTAAAGTTGGTTAGTTCCCAAGAAAGACTTTGCAGTGCCTTTATTTCATCGTCTACGATTACAGCATTTATCATTTACAATTACTTTATAGAAAGATAAACAAAAATAAAGGTAAGGTTTATCATTTTTTTAAAAGATGTACCAATTGAAGAAATAGTAGTATGGTTGGTAGTAAATTACTCTTAATCAGATATAAAGTAGTATTTAACTTACAAAATAAAACTACAAATATTACTTATTTAAATTATGGATAACATGTTAAATTTGGTTTCTACCAATTATACAGTAAAAAGCCCCATTTATACAAATTAATCGACTGTCGGAAAAAGGTTCTTTTAACTTAGTTCTTGTTAAAAGGATGATTTTGGTCCCTTTATAAATACTTGAAAAAACAAGTTTTAGGAGCTAAATAATGTAGTTATGAAAAAATGCTTTTTTATGTTGGTAGTGTTCTTGACGGTTTTAGTTATTTCAATTATTTCTGAGAACAATACAATACCAGACACTGAAGATGTGATGGCAATAAACAACACTAAAGATTTTATTTATGTTAGGGATTAGCTTTCTAATGATAAAGGCCTTTAGAATTCAATGAGAAAGAAAATTAAAATAAGTACGTCAAAATATTAAGTTTTTTTAATACTGGGGTAATGCATTGAATTTTATGTATTTTTGATACTCCCCCGGTACATTTTAAGAAATTAAAGCAGAGTTCCCCGTTCGTAACATTCTGGGAAATTGTGCTTCAATATTATGGAACTGCCAATCCAACTATGGTACGGTCTAGAATTATATGTTAAGAACATGAATTTGATCAGCTGATGATTGTCGCATTAGGAGCGCTAAACCAACTTGTTGGTGTAGTGTATGTTTGATATAGGTTTCGGGGGAACTACCTAAATCAGCGCCATATTCGGCATATCGAATAGATACATCAGATTGACCGTACGGTTTGGCGGTATCATTTATAACTTCCATTGATTAAGATTCGATACACCTTAAACTTTTGCACTTATTTATGGTATAGCTAATTGAATCTCACTTGAAACACCTTTCAAAAACAGTCTATTTATCTGCTATATGTGAAGGAATTCTGCTAGATAAATAATGTTTTCAGTTGCCGAATAATTATAGTTATTTTAAATATTTCTTTTCCCCTAATTTAACAAATACACTAAGTAATTGATTGTAGCTGGTACAGTAAAAAGTACTGTTTATACATTTTTCTATTTGTGTGAAAATTTGTCAATTAATTTTAAAAAACACTCGAAATCGTGTTTACTTATTGGAAAAATAAACATTAACCAATATAAACTATAAAAATATGAAAGCAATGAACTATGTATTTACAATTGCATTCGTGCTCATAATGAGCTCATGCACTAACGAAAATCCAACCGACGAAGTCTTTTTAGAATCTACTGAGTTTAAAGGGCGAATTATTGATAAAAGTATTGAAACGCAAGAAGTGTTTGAGCTCGATTTACATCAATATTACCTTTTAGCACAAATCAATAAATTAGAAGCCGAAAAGAGTGTGTTAGAGTCTAAGATTGAAAAAGGCAGCAGAAAACTAATACCTACTTGGGAAAGTGTAGTAAAAGAAATTGATTTAAATAATGAAATATTGAGTTCAATTCTTGAAAATTCTTGTGGTTATTTAAAGTTAAGACAACGAAACATATTAATGCAAGTACGTTCTGGAAACACTAGTTTAAAGAGCGAATTGAACGAATTGAATAAAAAAGTAGAGGAATGCGAAAGTGGAAAATCACCAATTTATATTGGAGCCGTCGCATTTCGATTAATAAAAGAAGGCGAAGATGCTGTTGGTGGTTGTGGTTTAGGTAAGCCAGAAATAGAATGTAAACATGTGTTTAATGTAGGTGAATTATTGGTAAATGTTATTAATAATCAAGAAGCGGTACGCCAAGTTGTATTACAATCAGAAGAGGGTAAAGTAATTAGTCAGGGAAAACAAATAGGGGCACATAAAACTATAAATGGGGTGAGTCAGTTTAACTTGAAAGCACCTGAACTCGAAAATGGAAATTTAATAATTGTAAAGGGTAAATTGAATTATTCAACTAGAGTTGAAATTAGATAGAAGTAGTTTAAAATAATAGAATGAAAGTCTCTGACAATCAACGACAGGGACTTTTGTTTTTCTATAAATTAGAATTTTTGTAAAATACCATTATAGTTTACAAATGAAATATTTGGTTTTATTATTGGTCATATTTTTTGCGCAACCAAATATGGTATGTCAAGATAGTTTGTCGAAAGAGCAGTTAATCGAAGAATATTATAGTAAAGGTATTTCACTTCGTACAATAAATAAAGACAGTTCTTATTACTACTTTGATTCAGCTTACAATTATTCATTAGAATTATCGAGATATTCAGATGGGATGGAGGTTTTGATATCTGCAATTTTAACTAGTACTTATTATTATGATTTAGGAGCATACGAAAGTTATCTAAATAATTTTGAAAATCTTTTAAGCAAAGACGCTGTTAGGGATAATTTGGATGATTTAGAGTACTATGATAATAGATTTGCTTTCGATAAAGCAAGTTATTTTTATGATAAAAAAGATTATGAAAACGCAAGTAAATATTTCCAAAGGCTTTATGCAGCTTATTCAGAAAAAGACCCATTAAAACTAAGCGGTAATGAATATGGAATGATTGTGCATACTTTAAATTATTTAGGATTAATTTATACCAACACTGATAAATTTGATTTGGCCGAGAATTATTTTAACCAATCCATAAGTTTTGTTCATACATATAAAACCACTCAGTCAAAAAGTCTAGAACGGGCCACAATACATCTGTTATCCAAGTTGTACACTATTACAAATAGGTATGAAGAAGCAAATCTGCACTTACAAAATATATTGGGGGATTATAAAATTCTTTATGTAGATGACAAAGAGTATAAGAACAATATTATTGCTATTTATCAAAAACTAGTTGCGAATGCTAGTAAGCAAAATAAATATCAAAAAGCGATTAATTATTTAAAGGAAAGTGAAAATTATTTGCTTTCAAATGATTCTTTTCAAAAGCAAAATTTTCTGCTCTATGGGGATTTATATGCTAAGCAAAATCAGGATAAAAAGGCTTTGTTGAGTTATCAAAAAGCACTTGATGAGTTTTTAATTTATCGCCAAAATAAGCCGCATGAAGATGTCGCAAAGGTCTACGGAAAAATTGCGGAACTACAATTAAAACAAAAGAAGTATGGTGAAGGTTTAGAATCAATTAAAAAGGGATTTAATTTTTCAGGAAGAAACATCCGGATAGTTCGCAATGATGAGAATCCCGATGCAGAAAGTGTATTTTCAAAAAACCAATTATTATATCTTTTAGATATTAAACTTCAGCTTTTAATAGGCATGTATAAATCTTCAAAAGATGAAGAATATTTAAAAATAGCACTTTCGTTGGAGCGAGATATGCTTTCTACTTTTGACTTGCTAAAAAAGGAATTTGACAGCAAATTAGATAAGCAGTATTTAGCGGAAAAAGTTTATCCTGTATTTGAAAGAATGCTAGATGTGGTCTATTTGGCATATGAAAAGAACCACTCAGAAGTGCTTCTGGAATTAGCTATAAATATTAGTGAGAAAGGTAAAGATTTTCTCCTTTTGGAAGCCTTGCGTAGTTCTCAAGCGACAAAATACAGTGAAATACCAAAGGGTGTACTAGATAGGGAAACGCAAATAAGAGCACAAATAACCAAATTAGAAAAAGAGATTTTCGATGCGAATGATACTATCGGTAATTTTTCTGATGAGCTTTTTAAGTTAAAACAAGAGTATTATAGTTTTTTAGACACAGTAAAACATAAGTACCCTAAATATCACGATTTAAAGTATCGAGAAACAACTTTAAATTTAAGAACAATTCGAAATCTTGTTTTAGAAAAGAATAGTACCTTAATTTCATATACATTATCAAAGGATAATTTATACGTTATTGTTTTAAATAATTCTAAATCAGACTTTTATAAGTTGTCTTTTGATGAAGGTGATAGAGAATTGGTAAGCGATTTTTATCAACTAATTTCTAAGCCTTCAATGGACCAAGGTGCTGCTGAAGTTTCTGTTTTAGGAGAAACGTTATTCAATAAACTACTTCGAAAGCCACTTGAAAATTACGAGAGTGAAAACCTAACTATAATTCCGGATGGAGAACTTCACTATTTACCATTTGATCTCTTACAATGGAAAGATTCATATTTGTTAGAAACTAAAAATATTGGTTATGGTAATTCAGTTACGTCACTTTTGGAACTTCGCAAAAAGGCTAAATCTAACAAAAATCGTGTTTTAGCTTTTGCACCAAGTTTTGATGATGCTACAGCGTTTCAAAGTAGTCGACAATTCGGAAAATTGCTTTATAATGATGATGAGGTTTCAAAAATAAGTGCGTTTTATGAAACTAAGGCGGTTATAGATGATAAGGCTTCGTTAGCAGCTTTTAAAGCGAATTCAGAGAATTTTAATATTATTCATTTAGCAACACATGCTTCTGCCAATGATGCTTATCCAGATTATTCCTATCTCGCTTTTAGTCAACAAAACGACAGTACAGCTAGCAATATTCTTTATATAAAAGACCTCTACAATACTTCATTAAATGCTGATATGATAACTTTAAGTGCTTGCCAAACAGGTATTGGAAAATTGCAAAAAGGACAGGGCATGTTAAGTCTCTCAAAAGGCTTTTATTATGCCGGAGCAAAATCGTTAGTTAATACATTGTGGAAAATTAATGACAAGAGTAGCGTAAAATTAATGGAGTATTTTTACGAAGAATTAAGTGAGGGAAAATCGAAATCTAAGGCCTTGCAAAATGCTAAATTAAAATACCTCCAGACTACAGAAGACAATTTATTGAGACACCCTTATTATTGGTCAGCATTTGTGGTTTCTGGAGATATAACTCCGCTAACCACAAATTATTTATGGTGGTATGTTGTTTCCGGTATTATATTAATAATTGTATTTTTAGGTGTTATTTATTTTAAACGAAAAGCTTCTCTATTTCGATAAAACTCTCATTCTAACGCTACCAATAATTCTTGAGCAGCACTTAGTTTAAAACTACCCAACGTTATTAGCTTTTGTAATTCGACTTTGCTTTTTGCTACATCATCTAGCTTTAAATAGGTTAATGCCAGGTACCAATGGGCACGGTCTTTCAGTTCGCCATTTTGTTGAATATAATTATTGAGTAGTGCAACAGATTCTTCGTGCCTGTTTAATTGCATTAATATAATGGCTTCGTAAAAGTCGATATACGAATCATTGTTTTTTACGTTTAGTTCTTTAAATAGTTCTAAGGCTTTTGTATAGTCTTCATCCTCATAGGCTGTAAAAGCACGTGTCATTAAATCTTCAATTTGGTTGCCACGTTCAATAGGATGTACAACATTTTCATAAGGTGAAAAGTTGCTAATGTATAATTCATTTAAATTGGCTGAACTGTTATTAAAGAAGAAAAACCATGATGTTAGTCCAACTACGAGTGCAATCGAGGCAGCTGCTAACCAAGGACGCATTAAAATTAGCTTCCCTTTTTTAAATTCTTTTTTTGTATTTAAGGTAGCGAACATATCTTTTAGCTCTTGTCGCTCTTCTATTTTAAGTGATATTTTTAATTCTTCTTCAAACTTTAAATCAGATGCAAATTCTGAATCGGTGTTCAGTAAATGTGTAACCTCTTCCAATTGACTTTCGGAGAGGGAACCTTCGATATATCCGTTAATCAATTCTTCTTTATCCATCTTTCTTCATTATTAATTCTTTTAATGTTTTAAGACATCTCGACTTCTGACTTTTGACTACATTTTTATTTTCATAACCTTGAATAGCCATAATCTCATCTAATTTTATTCCTTTTAGATAAAAAAGTTCTAAAATTTCACGGCACTTATTACCTAACTTTTTAAAGTTGGCAATAAGTTTTACTTGGTAATCATTCATTCCTTTATCTTCATAAACATCATTTATTACCTGTTTTTCATAGCGGTCAAAAATATAAGTTTCCTCTGTAGGCACCTCTTTTTTTGAATCTCGAAAATGCTTAAACAACATAAACTTACCAGTGCCAAATAAATAAGTTTTCAAGGTACTTTTTAATTGATCTAATTTTCCTACTTGGGCGTTTTCATAAAGTACAATTAAAGCATCCTGGAAAATATCTTCTAACACTTCATTATCAGAAGTATATCGAGAAGCGAATTTGAAAAATTCTATTTTATATTCTTTATAAACTTCTTTAAGTGCATTTCTATCCCGCTGTTTCATTTGGGAAATAATCTGCTGGTCTTTCATTGGTGCTCAATTGATTAAGAAGTAAACATCCCTTAAATATAAATTTTTTTTAAAGGAGATGTTGACCTTTTAAAGTTTAAGGTACAAATAGCTATAAAATCAATAAAAATATAAGATTATGAAAACAAAATTTGTAGTGTACATCTCACTTTTTACTTTAATGTTAGTGTCTTGTACTGTAGAGGAATTAAACGACTCTAATGAAATACCTGTAGTGCCAGAATCTCCAGAAGAAGAGCAACAAGAAGAATTAACTCTTGATAAATTAACAGGTTCTTGGATTAGAATTGCGAGTAATAACATTCCTAATGACGGGATGATTATTGAAATGAAAGACGCCGAAGGTAAAATTACTGATAAGGCAGGGTCATCATTTAATGATGGTGATATAAAATGGAAAGATATTGAAGCTATAGATGCCGAGAATTATACATACGAAGAATTAGGTAGTGATTATAGTTATTACAATGCATTTATGGAGCTTAAAGGCGACGATACTTTAAGAATTTCAGTAGGTTCAAGCGGTGCTGGAAATATCCAAAAATGGGTTCATGAGGGGGAATATACTCCAGTATCGGAGCAAGTCAGCACGGAAACACAAAAAATAGATTGTGATATAACGGTAGAAACAACTTTAACTAATGGTCCGGCGGAAATAGATTATGTTGTAGACTGTGTAATAGATGTTACCGCACCTTTAATAGTTGAAGCTGGCGTGGTAATACAATTTAATGAAAATGCTGGTATCGGGGTTTATGATGATGGGTCCTTGACTGTGAATGGTAGTGATACCGAGCCAGTAGTAATGCAAGGAGAAGAAGCTACTAAAGGTTACTGGAGAGGAATTCATATTCAGTCTAATAAACTAAGTAATTCCCTTAACTATTTACAAATATCTGATGCTGGAGGTAATTATGTTTATTGTTGTAATGACGCTTCATCAATATACTTAAAAGACGGAATGGCTGCCATTACCAATACTGAAATAAGCAATGGCAAATCCTATGGGATAATTGCTACTGATAATTTTGAATTTAACGGTTATTCGGAAAATATCATTACCACCCATGAACTAGCCCCCCTTAAACTGACCATGGAGAGAATAGGTGAGATAGATGGTGTTTCTTCATCATATCAGGGGAACGATAAGAATTATATAATAATTGATGATTCAGGAATAAATGAAAAAATCACCATGAAAGCTACCGATGTTCCTTATCGTATAGAACTTAATAAAGTTATAGATGTTCAAGCAAGATTGGATGTTGAAGCTGGTGTCGAGATAGTATTTGAAGAAAATGCTGGTTTAGGAGTTTACGACAATGGTATTATTAATGCTATCGGTACAGAAAATGAGCCTATTATATTTCGTGGATCAGAGGATATAAGTGGCTTTTGGCGAGGCATCCATACCGAAACAAATAGTTCATCAAATATAATTCGATATGCTGAGGTTAAAAATGCTGGTTCTAATTATGTCTACTGTTGTAATGATAAGGCAGCTATTTATATAAAATCCGGACAATTGACCGTTGAATATTCACTTATTGCACAAAGTGGTGGGTGTGGAATTAACGTTAATTCCAACGCAAATTTTATAGAATTGGAAAATGAATTTAACGACAATGGAACTGAAGGTGATGTTTGTAATTGAAATACTTTTTTGATATTAGATTAATAGAGTTTGAGTTAGGTTGATGAAAGAACCGATAACAATATTGTTATCGGTTTTTTTCATTTTGATGTTTACCTTTTAAAGTTTAGTACACTAATAAATGTAGATAGTTCTAATAATTAGAACGCTAATAAATTGAATTGATTAACCAATAAAAATTAAGATGATGAAAAATTTCAGAAAACAAATTCTTTTAAGCGGTTACGCTTTAGTAATAATGCTAACATTTGGTTGTAGTAAAGACAACCCCTTAAATCCAGCTGGGAACTGTTTTGGTGGAA
Organism: Aurantibacter sp.; assembly: GCF_039941195.1. Classification (GTDB taxonomy): domain Bacteria; phylum Bacteroidota; class Bacteroidia; order Flavobacteriales; family Flavobacteriaceae; genus Aurantibacter_A. The sequence goes on from NZ_JBDVFA010000085.1 coordinate 199,457, forward strand.
ATTGGTCTCAAGGCTATATAGATGAACTTCAGGCATGGTCCAATGCTGCTTCAGCATATTCCGAAAATCCGACTGCAGGAAATTGTGCAAACTATAAAAGTGCTGCAAAGGCTTATTATGATGCTGTAAATAACATTTATGACTGCATACCAACAGTCAGTCGGGCTGAAATTGATCAAGCTATAAAAGAGGCAAAGGCTGAAATAGATAGTGAAAGTTGTGAATAATGAAAAATAAAGAAAAGTATATAGTTCTTATGTTAGTGTTATTGAATTTTTGGTCTTGTGTCGGCGAGGTAAAAGAAAAATTATCTAAAGCCAAACAAACAGTTTCAAACACAACCACCCTGATTGATAAAGTTCAAGAGGCTAAAGAAGATATAGAGCATTTAAAAAGTGTTCAGCCTTTAACAAATGATGATTTAAAAAACTGGCTCCCAGTAGCAGTAAATAGTTTTAATAGAACAGGGTTTAAGGTTGGATTGGCTGGTTTCGCCAATGTGGCATCTATTGAAGGTGTATTTAAATTAGATAACACAAATCAGAAGTTTAAGGTAAATATTATTGATGGCGCTGGGCCAGCAGGCAGTATGGTGATAGCTGGCTTGGATATGGCTGCCAATATGGATATGGAACAGGAAGATGAAAGCATACACCTGCAGGCTGTAAATGCAAATGGAATACAAGCACAACAGACATTTTATAAAAAGAGAAATGAAACTAGTTTACAGTTTGTAGTGGATAAAAGGTTCGGTGTAATCGTAAACGGGGTAAATATAAATCCTGATAATACATGGAAATTAGTAGATGAATTGAATTTAGATGTTTTAAGCCAAATAATGGAGTAGAACATAGGATTGGTTTCCACAATTTTTAAAAAGAGCTAATAAAAGCAAGTGTGTATTTCTCGGATTCTAAATTACAAACCAATCTTACATAATTTTAAACCGTTTATACAACATTTAATTGGGCAGGCAATCTAGTTTTTATATTGTGGTCAGTTAATAAAAGAAGAATCTTTCCTTTTATTCGATAGGGATATTATTCCTTAGTTCTCCTGATGTTTCCCACATTGTAGTTGTGTAATAATATATAACCTTAAATAAAACATCATGAAAACAAAAATTTTATTATCTGTTTTAATAGTTGGACTTTTTACAATTTTTATGGCCTGCAGTAAAAATACCGAAGGATGTGAGGAGACTCCCGAAGCGTGCTTGATAGATTGTGCATACAACCCTGGAGCTTGTTTTGATTTAGAACCTGATAATGTAGAGATGGTAACTGATTCGGCTCTGGCTGTTTCAAAACTACCAATTCGTAAATAGTGTCTTTTTAGCATATTATGACTTGTTGAAATTTTAGGTAAGGAGAAGAATAGCATTGTCTAAGTATTAAAAATCAGGATTGAATTTTAAGAATTATGAACTGGTCGCATTTTCATTATTAAAACCTGGTCAATCTTACATAATTCTTTACCATTTATACAATATTAAAATGTGCAGGCAATCTTGTTTTTATATTGTAGTCGGTTAATACAAGTTATTTCTTCTCAGAATTTTACAGGAATTGTATTTCGCAAGTTTTAAAAATGTTAACCTTTAATTATTAAGAACATTAATTAATAAATCGATATGACTATGAAAGCGTTTTTTGTTTATGCCACATTATCAACTATTGCATTTTTAAGTTTTTTAACCTGCTTAACCTTAATTTTATATTAGTGTAAAGCATAATTATTAACCAATAAATTATAGCTATGAAGGCCACAATAATTTTAGCAATACTTCTATGTAATACAATGTTATTATGTGTTGAGCCTTTAGCTAAATTTACACAAGGTGTAAACATGTGGTACATTGCTAGTTTTCAATTGGTAATACTAATATGTTATGTTACTTATAAAATGTTACATGATCTAAAGAAGGCTTTTGCTATCGATACAATAGAAATTTTTAATTTTTTAAGAATAATTAAATCTTAAGCTATGTTCGCAATTCTTCACAAAAAAGATAGTCACACTGCACTTTTAGATAAGCTAAAAAGTTTTGTAGGTAAAGAAAACTGGAGTAACGATCGATTTGAAAAATTAAACGATTTGTTATTTGAAGTTAGGTGCGACATGGAAAATGCCGCAATATTAAAGTCAGATATTTTAGAAATCAGTACAAGTTTTAAAAAAGAATTTTTAGCAGAAACTCTTCAGGGACATGTATTAAGAAAGCCCTATGGTTATCCAGGTGATTTTTTATTGATTGATAAAATTTACACAGAATTCAAAACTAGGAATACTGCTTTTCGAATATGGGACGAATATTTTCAGCAACAAACCGTACCTAAGGCAATACGCAATAGCAAAGAGTATTTTAAAAAAATAATAGAAAATAAAAGCAAGGTTACTAAAAACCTAAAATTGTTAAATGTAGCAAGTGGTTCGGGTAGAGAATTATTCGAAATGTATGCTAATAATATAAATGGGTGCAAAATAACTACCACTTGTGTGGAGCTAGATGACTATGCTATAGCTTATTCTAAAGGATTAAATACTGAATATAACCATCATATTGAGTATGTGCATAGTAATATCTTTAACTATAATTCTGTTGAAAAGCACAATATTATATGGTCGGCGGGTCTATGTAATTATTTGAGTGATAATGGGGTGATTTTATTGTTGGAATACCTTAAAAATAAATTGTTGCCCGGAGGGGAAATTATTTTAGGGAATTTTAATAAAGAGAATAATCCTAGTAGAAATTATCTTGAAATAATGGGAGATTGGCATTTAATACATAGAACCGGAAAACAACTTTTACATTTAGCGAAACAAGCAGGATTTTTAAATAGTCAAATTAGCATTGACCGCGAAGCATTAAATGTGTGTTTGTTTTTGCATGTTAAACTTTAATTTTCAAAATCGATTTTCGTCTTTTGAACTAATATAACCGAAAAGTGACTTCTTGCTACTTTTCGGTTTTTGTTTGTTTTCTTTTCCTATTCAATTAATTATAAAAATAAATTTCATTAAGGGTTGTTAACCTTTAGTTTTTTAAAACATCAATAAAAAACTAAAGATTAATATGATGAAAACGCTACTCACTTTTCTTTTAATATTTATCACACTTTCCGCAGTTGGCCAAACAATAGCTAAGAACGCAGTTAGCTCAGCTGGAATAATATTATCAAACGACTCTAATAGTTTCAGTTTTACAATAGGCGAGCCCATTGTTGGGTTAATCGCAGGTGATGAATCTATAGATCAAGGCTTTTGGGCTGGATCACTTTTTGTTGAGGCAATTACTGAAGATAAAGACTTGGGCGGTATTGTAATATATCCGAGTCCTATGGATAATCAATTGAATATTCAAACAAATAATAATCCAATATACGGTGTAACTCTATTTACTGTAAATGGTATCATGGCGTTAAAGCAAAAAGTAGCGACTGCGAATTTGGAACACCAAATAGATGTTAGCCATTTAGCAAGTGGTGTTTATGTGCTACGCCTAGCCATAGAAAACGAACAAGAAGAAAAACTATTTAAAGTCATTAAAAAATAACATCACATTTAAAGGCCGCATTGCTGTGGTTTTTTAATGGGACAAAATTTAGAAATTATGAAAGAAATTTACACTCCAATTATTTTAGTAATTACACTGTTTTTAAGTGCGATGGCTCTTGCTCAGGAAGGGCAAAAGAATTTTATAAACTACCAAGGTGTAGCACGAAATGCAGATCAACAATTATTGATTAGCGAAACCATGACAATCGGTGTTACGTTAAAAGTTGGACCCACAGGTGACACCATCGAGTATGAGGAAAGTCATGAAATCACTACGGACGCCAATGGTGTTTTTAGTCTTAAAATTGGAAATGGTAATTTGGTAAGTGGTGATTTTAATAGCTTGCCATGGGGTTCAGGAGCGGCCTTGGCTACAATTACGATGAATGGCAACGAGGTGGGTACAACGGAAATGATGGCGGTGCCTTATGCATTAAGTTCTGCGGATAATAAATGGCATACCATTGGAGATGATATCGAAAATAAAAATGGCGGCAATGTTTTTGTAACGGGGTCGCTTTACGCATCAAAAGATCTTTCATTAGCAGAAGGAGCTGCTATTAATGAATTTTCAACCGATGGTACATTTGCTGGTAATAGTGATGAAAAAGTGCCTACGCAGAAGGCTATAAAAACATATATCGATGGCAAACTTACTGGGGGAGCAATAGATGCTGATGCGGATCCAACTAATGAAATTCAAGATATTAGTCTTTCTGGAACTGATTTAAGTATTACCGATGGATCTACGATAGATTTATCGGCCATAATTCCACCAGGAGGTACCGATGACCAAAATGCTGGAGAGGTTTCTTATGATAATACATCTTCCGGACTAACGGCAACAGATGCTCAGGCAGCTATAGATGAGTTGGCCACTGGAGGGTTGGTGGATACGGATGATCAGGATTTATCTTTATCAGGTACAACTCTTCAAATTACAGACGGTACCAGTGTAGATCTTTCTGCTATTATTCCGCCGGGAGGAACGGATGATCAAGACGCTTCTGAAGTTCCTTTTGATAATACAGGAACCGGTCTTGCTGCAAGTGACACGCAAGCAGCAATAGCAGAATTGGCTTCAGGCGGATTGGTAGATACCGATGATCAGGATTTATCACTTTCGGGTACTACCCTGCAAATTACAGATGGTACTAGTGTCGACCTTTCTACAATTATTCCACCGGGAGGAACCGATGACCAAGACGCTTCTGAAGTGCCTTTTGACAATACAGGAACCGGTCTTGCTGCAAGTGATACGCAAGCAGCAATAGAGGAATTGGCCACTGGCGGATTGGTAGATACGGATAATCAAGGTTTAGTATTAACTGGAGATGTGCTTTCTATTGAAGATGGTCTCGGAAGTGTTGATCTAAGCGATTATTTTAATAGAACTACAAGGCACGGACTATTACTAGGTGATGACGGAATAGTTGATGGTCTAGTTGGAACTGTTGATGGTCAAGTTGCTAAATGGGACGCAGCACTGGGCAATTGGGTTGCGGGCACTGATGAAGTTGGTGGAGGAGGTGGTTCGCAGTGGGAAACTACTGGAAGTGATATTTATTTTGATAGTGGTAATGTAGGAATAGGAACTTCAAACCCAAATTCCCATTTGCATATAAAGAATAATTCAGCAATTGAAAGACCTTTACTTAAATTGGAAGAGGAAGGAGATGATTTTTCAAGACTTGAATTTAGAAATACTGAGAACACAGGTTTTTGGCAAATTGCTGGTATTGCGAAGGATGGTGTGAGTGGAGCAGCGAATAGTAGGTTAAATTTTTATATTCAGAATGATCAAGGTGCTGCTAATCGAATGACAATTAGCGGTTCAGGCAACGTGGGTATTGGGGATATTAATCCTTCAGAAAAATTAGAAGTGGCGGGCAATATAAGAACTTCAGGTGAACTTCATACTTCTGCTACTGGAAATGCCAATATGCTTGCTAATGCATATGGAGCTATCGCTTCAGATGGAAGCATTAGTTCTGGTAGTGATAATTTTTCTGTAACTAGAACAGGTGAGGGTAAATATAGTATTGAAATTACAGGTGAATTTTATGTTTTGTGGAATTATCCTACTCTAGTAAGTAGAAGCGGAATAGGGTTTATTAAAAGCGGTTCGGTTAATGGCAAGTTGCTTGTAGATACATTTAATACTGCGGGAGTTGCGGAGGATGCCATTTTCAATTTTGTGGTATATAAACCATGATAAAATTTTAATTGAAATACAGAACCTAGAAATATTTTTATTCAAACCAAAAAGTATGTTTTTAATATACTTTTTGGTTTGTTTTTTTGTACTGATTTTTGCTTTAAATCTAGACTTTTGATCAGGTCAATAAATATCAGATGCCATCACACATTTCAACATGTAGTGTTAAAAACTTTGTAACTGTTTTATGTTAAGCTCCTTTTATTCAGTTGCTTTATTCTCCATATTTGTGTACACAACGGCTCAGCTAAGCACCCTTTCTTAACTAAAGTTTGAATTTGATTTTACAATCATCAGCCTTTTTTCTCCGTATTTAGAGAAAAATACAAGGCCTATTAGTTTTATGCGCGAGTACTTTAAGGCTCGTTTGTAAAACCGGAATAAAATATAGAAGTTAAAATATATAAATATGTCAACAGCAGTAGAACCTATTTTAGATAAAAACGAAGATCGATTTGTAATCTTCCCAATTCAACATCACGATTTATGGGAATGGTATAAAAAATGTGAAGCTTGTTTCTGGACTGCTGAAGAAATAGATTTAAGTGAGGATATAAACGATTGGAATAACAAATTAAGTGATGATGAAAAATATTTCATCAAACATATATTGGCCTTTTTTGCAGCTTCAGATGGCATCGTAAATGAAAATCTTGCAGAGAATTTTGTTAGTGAAGTTCAGTATTCGGAAGCAAAATTTTTCTATGGTTTTCAAATCATGATGGAAAATATTCATTCTGAAACGTATTCACTTTTAATTGATACCTATGTAAAGGATGAAAAGGAAAAGAATATTCTATTTAAGGCAATTGAAAACTTTCCGGCTATCAAGAAGAAGGCAGATTGGGCTTTAAAATGGATTGATTCTCCAAGTTTCGCTGAACGATTAATTGCTTTTGCAGCAGTTGAAGGTATTTTCTTTTCGGGTGCTTTTTGTTCTATATTTTGGTTGAAAAAAAGAGGTCTTATGCCTGGACTCACTTTTTCAAATGAGTTAATTTCTAGAGATGAAGGTATGCACTGTGATTATGCGGTACACTTGCATAACAAGCATCTAATAAATAAAGTGCCTAAGGAACGCATTACTCAGATTTTAACCAATGCATTAGATATTGAAAGAGAGTTTATTACAGAATCGTTACCAGCAAGTTTAATTGGCATGAATTCTAAGTTAATGACCCAATATTTGGAATTTGTAACGGACAGATTGTTGGTTGAATTGGAATGCGAGAAAGTATATAATGCCACAAATCCATTTGATTTTATGGATATGATATCCTTACAAGGAAAAACCAATTTCTTTGAAAAGCGAGTGTCAGAATATCAAAAGGCAGGCGTGTTGAATAAAGATAAAGATGTTGATTCTCAAAAAATTAGTTTCGACGCTGATTTTTAATCGAGTTAAAACCTATTAATAACAAAAAAAATTGAGACCCTATGTTCGTACTAAAAAGAGACGGTAAAAGAGAGCCGATGATGTTTGATAAAATTACTGCACGGGTGCGAAAGCTGTGTTATGGTCTCAATGAGCGTGTTGATCCAATAAAGGTGTCCATGCGAGTTATTGAAGGTTTGTATGACGGCGTAACTACATCAGAGTTAGATAATCTTGCTGCTGAAATTGCCGCAACGATGACAACAACACATCCCGATTTTGCAAAATTGGCTGCTCGTATTTCGGTATCTAATCTACATAAGAATACAAAAAAATCCTTCTCTGAAACAATGGAGGATCTTTACAAATATGTAAACCCTAGAACAGGTAAAAAAGCGCCGTTAGTATCTGATGAAGTTTTTAAAGTAATCGCTGAAAATTCGGAACGACTTGATTCTACTATTATTTACAATCGCGATTTTGGTTATGATTATTTTGGTTTTAAAACATTAGAACGTTCTTATCTTTTAAAACTGAATGGAAAAATTGCTGAAAGACCACAACACATGCTTATGCGTGTATCAGTAGGTATTCATTTAAATGATCTTGATGCAGCAATTGAGACTTACGAGTTGATGTCAAAAAAGTATTTTACTCATGCAACGCCAACCTTATTTAATTCAGGTACTCCAAAACCACAAATGTCTTCTTGTTTTTTATTGGCAATGCAAGACGATAGTATAGATGGTATTTATGATACGCTAAAGCAAACTGCTAAAATTTCGCAAAGTGCTGGTGGTATCGGTCTTTCTATTCATAATGTTCGTGCCACAGGGTCGTATATCGCAGGAACAAACGGAACTTCTAACGGCGTTGTGCCAATGTTGCGTGTATTTAATGATACGGCACGTTATGTAGATCAAGGAGGAGGTAAGCGTAAAGGTAGCTTTGCAATTTATGTAGAACCATGGCATGCAGATATCTTCGATTTTCTAGATTTAAAAAAGAATCATGGTAAGGAAGAAATGCGTGCGCGTGATTTATTTTATGCCATGTGGATACCGGATTTATTTATGAAAAGGGTAGAAGCAGATGCTGAATGGACACTTATGTGTCCGAATGAGTGTCCAGGACTTTTCACCAATCATAGCGAAGAGTTTGAAAAGTTATATCTTAAGTACGAGGCTGAAAATAAAGGGAGGAAAACGATAAAGGCTAGGGAGCTTTGGGAGAAAATATTAGAGTCTCAAATAGAGACAGGCACTCCTTATATGCTTTATAAAGATGCTGCTAACCGTAAGAGTAATCAGAAAAATTTAGGAACCATACGTTCTTCAAATTTATGTACCGAAATATTAGAATATACCTCGCCAGATGAGGTTGCTGTGTGTAATTTAGCGTCCATAGCTCTACCGATGTTCGTTAAAAATGGCGAATTTGACCATAAAGAACTACATCGAGTAACTAAGCGAGTAACTAAGAATTTAAACAGCGTAATCGATAGAAATTACTATCCTGTAAAAGAGGCTGAGAATTCAAATATGCGCCACAGACCTGTTGGTTTAGGAGTGCAAGGATTAGCGGATGTTTTTATAATGCTTCGATTGCCATTTACAAGTGATAAAGCCAAGAAGCTTAATCAAGAGATTTTTGAAACATTGTATTATGCTGCTGTAACAGCTTCCATGGAAGCTTCAAAAGTAGAAGGTCCATATTCGACATATGAAGGTTCCCCGATATCTCAAGGCCTTTTTCAGCATAATTTATGGAATATAAAAGATGAAGATTTATCGGGCAGATGGGATTGGAGTAAATTGCGTGCTCAAGTAGAAAAACATGGCGTTCGTAATTCACTTTTGGTAGCGCCTATGCCAACTGCATCTACTTCTCAGATATTAGGTAATAATGAATGTTTTGAACCTTATACTTCAAATATCTATACAAGAAGAGTTTTGTCGGGTGAGTTTATTGTGGTCAATAAGCATTTGTTAGAAGACTTAGTTAACCTTGGGTTGTGGAATGAGAGTTTAAAGCAAGAATTAATGCGAGCCAATGGATCAATACAAAATATTGATGTAATTCCAGCAGATATTAAGGAATTGTATAAAACAGTTTGGGAGTTAAGTATGAAGGATATTATCGATATGAGTCGCCAACGAGGATACTTCATAGATCAGAGTCAGTCGCTTAATTTATTTATGGAAAATGCCAATTATGGTAAGTTAACTTCTATGCACTTTTATGCATGGAAAAGTGGACTTAAAACAGGGATGTACTATTTGAGAACTAAAGCTGCAGTAGATGCTATAAAATTCACATTAGATAATACCAAGAAAAAGGAAGTGCCAGTTAGCGTAGCGGCGGAAGCAGAGGTTGAGGCAGCAACACCAGTTGTTGAAAATGCAAAAGAGTTAGCCGTTAAAACAACTCCTGTTGCAGCAGAAGAGTTAAACGTTGAGCCTATGAGTGCTGAAGAAATGAAGGCGTTAATTGAACAATCTAAATTGGGTCAAGCGGATGATGATTGTTTAATGTGTGGCTCTTAGTTTCAAAATTTAGATATAGAAAAAGTAATACTTAGAACTTATTTATTTAACAAAACCTCTGTTTTTACAGGGGTTTTTTCTTGTAAAAATTTATTAGTTTTAGGAAGATAAAGTTTGAAATTGATAGTTAGATAATAGATATCTACTATAATAGTAAAAAGAACAATTTTCAAAATAGTAAAGAAGGGAAATACACTTAAAATTGGTGTATTAAATGGGGAAATGAAAGAAAAAAAATGATTTATAAGCTTGTATACTATTTTTTAATATACGGACGCAACGCTACTGAAAACATATAAGCAGCGATGTAAATCATTAAAATAATTAAATAATTGTCCATGTTTAGGTAAATTTTGATAAACTATATACGTATAAGTAACGCAAATAGTTTATCAAAATTACACTAAATCGGAAAAAAGGTGCTTTTTAACGAATTTTAGTAGGATTATGCCTCGCTCAAATTACCATTATTCTTCAAATTAGAATTTGAAAATTTGCGGTAGTATATTCTTCCAACAAAAAGTAATAAAACGTAAGCAGCAATTAAAAGATAAGGGACCATAGCATAAGTTTTAAATAGGTTATGATAGGATAACGGGCGATTTGAGAATTATCTTATTTTTATAGTATGCTGTATGTCGAAAACGGTTAAAAAATTCGTTGAAAGGTAATTTTGCTAAAATAGTAATCGACAAAATGCACAATTAAAACTGTAAACTGCCTAAAACACAGTGTTAACCTTTGTTTTAAATTTATATTAAATAGTGAATAATGAAGAAAAGAAAGATTATCCTTGATGAAAATGAGATTCCAGAGAACTGGTATAACATTGTTGCAGACATGCCTAATAAGCCTTTGCCGCCATTAAATCCGGGTACTTTAGAACCTATTGGTCCAGAGGCATTGGCTCCTTTGTTTCCAATGGCTCTTATTGAACAAGAGGTCAGTACTGAAAAGTGGATTCCAATTCCTGATGAAGTTCGAAATCTTTATTCGCTTTGGAGACCAACACCATTATATAGGGCATATGGCTTGGAAAAGGCATTAGATACCCCTGCAAAGATTTATTACAAATATGAAGGAGTTAGTCCATCTGGTTCTCATAAGCCAAATACAGCTGTTCCTCAGGCCTATTATAGTAAACAGGAAGGAGTTAAAAGGATTACAACCGAAACAGGAGCAGGTCAGTGGGGTAGTGCATTGAGCTTTGCCTGTCAACATTTCGGAATTGAATGCGATGTATATATGGTGAAACTATCATATCATCACAAACCGTATCGTAAATCGATGATGAATGCATGGGGAGCAAATGTGTTTGCGTCGCCTACAAATTTGACTGAAGCAGGTAGAAAGATATTAGCTGAAAATCCTGATAGCCCTGGTTCTTTGGGAATTGCTATTTCTGAGGCAGTTGAAATGGCAGCTCAAAGAGAAGATACCAAATATGCTTTGGGGAGTGTTTTAAACCATGTAAAATTACATCAGACTATTATAGGTCAGGAAGCAATTAAGCAAATGGAGAAAGCGGGCGATATGCCTGATATTGTAGTTGCGCCCTTTGGAGGTGGTTCAAATTTTGCAGGATTAGCATTTCCATTTTTAAGATTGAACTTAGAAGAAGGAAAAAACATAAGATGTATTGCCAGTGAGCCCACTTCTTGTCCGAAATTAACAAGAGGTGTGTTTCGATATGATTTTGGTGATACTGGAGGAATGACTCCTTTACTTCCGATGTACACTTTAGGGCATGATTTTGTTCCTGCTCCTATACATGCAGGAGGGTTGCGTTATCATGGAGCAGGGGTAATCGTTAGTCAGCTTTTAAAAGATAAATTAATTGAAGCCGTGGCACATGATAATGTAGAGGTATTCGAAGCAGGAGTTCTTTTTGCAAAAACTGAAGGTATTATTCCGGCACCAGAAGCCACACATGGAATTGCAACTGTAATTGCTGAGGCAAAAAAATGTAAAGAAGAAGGAGTTTCTAAAACAATACTCTTTAATTTATGTGGGCATGGTAATTTTGATATGAAAGCATATGATGATTATTTCGACGGGAAAATTGTAAAACACGAATTGACTCAAGAAGAAATAAATGCTTCTATAGTGAGATTAAATACACCGGAAATTCCGAATTAGAGAAAGGTTAAAATATAATGTTCCCCAATATGAGATAGTTCCCCGTACGAAATAGTTCCCCATAATATTAATTAAACTTAATATGTTTTATGGGGAATTATTCAAAGACATCAAAATATGTACTTGAGCCTTATCAAGAGAACAAGTCATTACCAGAATTAGAAAGACTTTATGAAAGTTCATATGCAGTTACTGCTTTTGGTAATATTAGTTATGGAGAACAAAAGAAATACACGTTCTCGGTTTTAAATGAGAAAGAACAAGTTACTGATGTTATTTTATTCGGCACCAACAAGAATAAGGTTGAGGTTATAAATCAACTGTGTTCCATTGATGATTCGGTTTTAAACATGTTTAGTAAAACTGTTTTCGAGAACTTTAATAACATTCGTAAAATTTCTTTTCAAAAGCAATACGCTAAAATTAACTCAGAAGAGTACCATTCTTATGCTACGGAAATGAATGATGATTATATCATTGATTTGCCGGAAAATATTGCAACCTATAGATCTTTATTAGGCAAGAATATTAAACGTAATATCAATAGTTCTATAAATCGATTAAAAAGAGATTTTGCTGATTTTGAAATAACCTTTTATGAGAAGGAAAATGTTCCAGTTTCAATTATCGAAAAAGCGTTTGAATTGAATCAGTTAAGAATGAAGAAAAAAGGCAAAGCCTCACTTCAAAATGCCGAGATGAATAGAAGAATGATTGAACGTGTAAAGGCACATGGTCTTGTTTCGAGTATTTGTGTTGAAGGAAGAGTAGCTTCGGTTATTGTTAACACGATAGTTGGGGGACATTTGTATTTTCATATAATCTCACACGACCCAAAGTATGATTACTACCGCTTAGGGCAAGTAAATTTATATTTAACTATTAAACACTTTTTGGAACAAGGAGGTAAAAAATTTCACCTCTTATGGGGTGAATATGATTATAAATATCAATTTAAGGGAGAAAAGCATTTGCTGTATTCTTATGATTTACTTCGAAAAGGTGAAAGTTTGAACTGGGAGAAAACCAAGCATAAAACACGTAAAACTGTCAATTTTTTAAAAGGGATTACACCTCAAAAAGTAATCTCATATTCAAAGCGAAGATTGTCAAAAAGAATCAAGGCATAAATAAAAAGGGTTTCCATTTAGGAAACCCTTTTTATATTAGTGTATTTAAAACTACATGAATGCATCTTCACTTTTATAAGCATCTATTACTGCTTGTTCTCCATCTTTACCTTCTTTAGAATTTCCGTGTTCCATTCCTAAAACACCATCGAATCCTTTTTCATGAATCCATTTAAAGACATTTTTGTAGTTTATTTCACCTGTAGTAGGTTCTTTTCTGCCCGGATTGTCTCCAATTTGTATGTATGCAACTTCATCCCAAGTTAAACCCATATTGTGAATTAAATGGCCTTCGGTCTTCTGCATATGATAAATGTCGAAAAGTATTTTGCATGATGGGCTATCTACGCCTTTACAAATCATATAAGTTTGATCAGAATTTTGCAAGTACAAATCAGGTGAATCAGAAAGCGGTTCTAATACCATTACCAAACCATGAGGTTCTAATATTTCAGCTCCTCTTTTTAGTGCTTCAATTACATTACCATCTTGTACTCCAATAGGCAGTTTTCTTTCATAACCTCCCGGCACAACAGTCATCCATTTAGCATTTACACGCTTTGCGGTTTCTACAGCTCTTTTGCATCCATCTAAAAAGATATCAATATATTCTTGTTTACCAGCTGCTAATGTATTTGCCATATTGCCGCCTTTGTCAACTACAAAAACACCCATAGTCATTCCGCGTTTCGCTAAAGTCTCCCCCATTTTGGTTTGCATAGCTAAGTCGCGTTTCATCATGCCATTATCTTCAAATGCTGTGAAACCTTGATCGGCCATGAAATTTATTTGGTCAATCGGATCTTCACCAGCTAGATTTTTAAACATGCCCAAATGCGGTGCATATTTTAAATTGAATTTATGTGCAGCTGTATTGCTGGTTGAATTCGCATGCGATAATACGCCAGTCATAGATAGTGCTCCAGTTGTTAGAGCAGTTTTTTGGATAAAACTTCTTCTTTTCATTTTCATAATTTGTTTACAATGACCATGCTTTACCATCTGTTAATTCTGTAAGGTCATCACAGCCTATGTATTCACCAGGTATGGGCAAATAGGCGAGTACCTTCTCTCCTACATACTCCGAAGTTTTATAACCCCAAATAGTTGTTCCTCGTAATTGGCTCGCAAAGGCATATGCAGCTGCATCGTCATTTAAATTAGCAGTTTCGTTTGCTGCAAGTGCTTTGTTGTAATCAGCGATGGCTTCAGAATTCTTTAATTGTTCATCTTTCGATATTTTTAAAGTGCTTGCTAAAGTCGTCTCTAAATCTTCCATGCTTAAATCACCCGCTTTTTCTTTGCCAGCAGTTTTTAGTGATTTACTAAGAAATTTGTCCATAGACATTTTAAAAAAGTCTTGCTTTTCTTGATCCATAACTTCATTTACAAACTTATCTATAAAGATGTGAACTTGAAGTTCTGAAGCGGCAGGCGTATCTGTTGCTGGTAATATGATATCTACTAATTTCATTATTGCTGAACCTTGGTCAGGAGTTAAAAAATCAGGAGTCCAAGTGATAGCGTTTTCACTTTTACAACTTTGAACGATGCTTAATAATGTAGGGGTAGCAATAGTGTAACCTAGTGCCGCTCCCATGTTTTTTAGTGCTTTTCTTCTATCCATTATATATTTCCTTTTTTAAGTTGCGCAACTGCATGGTTAGCAGCACGGGCAGTAAATGCCATATAAGTTAATGATGGGTTTACACAAGCAGCTGATGTCATAAAGGCACCATCTGTTACGTATACATTTGAAACATCATGTAATTGATTGTTTCCATTTAATACTGAGGTTTTTCTATTTCGCCCCATACGTGCTGTACCCATTTCGTGAATTCCAAGTCCTAGTCCGGTTGGTCCGTCATGGCCTTTCACATCTTTAAATCCTGCCTTTTCTAACATTTCAACGGCAGATTCTTGCATGTCCTTACGCATATTAAATTCATTTTCCTGTAAATCAGCATCAAAAGTAACAGTAGGTAGGCCCCATGCATCTTTTTTATCGTAATCTAAGGTCATTCTATTGTCTTCATAAGGTAAAACTTCGCCAAATCCACCTATTCCCATTCTCCATCCACCTGGTTTTTCGACTGCATTTTTCAAATCTTTACCGTACGCTAATTCTGCAACTGTATCTTCCCAGTTACCTCTGCTGGCACCACCCTGATATCCGAAACCTCTTTTGTAATCGGTTCTGTTTGATGTGCCACCTAAATTTCTAAAACGAGGAATATAAACTCCATTCGGTCTTCTACCTTTATAATATTTGTCTTCAAATCCGTCGAAATTTCCAGAAGCTCCTACACCTAAATGATGATCCATAATATTACGTCCTAATTGGTCGGAGTCATTCCCCATTCCATTCGG